>JASJHI010000286.1:0-2539 GCA_033791105.1 Acidimicrobiia bacterium
ACCCATGGCGGAGACGACGACGATGACGTCGTCGCCTGCCATCCGTGCGGCGCACACCTTCGCGGCGACGCGCTCGATGCGCTCGCAGTCGCCGACGGACGTGCCGCCGTACTTCTGGACGATCAGAGCCACGGGCTGTGAACCTACCGCCGAGGACCCGGTCCCTCGCCGCCGGTTCTGTCGGTCCGCCTACTTGACGACGTGCTGGACGACCTCGAAGGCGAGGAGGCTGGCGCCCTGGGACACGGGCTGCTGGGCGTTGCCGTCGGCGGCCTGGGCATGGCCCTTGCCGAACTCTTGGCTGTCGAGCCACGCCTGGAAGGCCTGCTCTGTCGTCCAGCGGGTGTACACGAAGTAGCGGGTCTCGCCTTCGACGGGCCGCAGCAACTGGAAGTCCTCGAATCCTTCGAACTGCTCGACCATCCTGGCGCGACCGGCGAACCGCTCTTCGAGCTGCGGGCCCATCCCCTCGGGTACCTCGATGGCATTGATCTTGACGACACTCATGGAGCAAGCATGGCGGGGCGATGTCTCATCGACCACCCGGGCCCTCCAGCTCGACGAAGCTCGCATGTCGGACGAACCCGTCGTTGGTGAACTCTGCGATCTCGATCGCGGCGACGAGTACCGGCTCGATCCAGGTGGCGTGCCGCCGGTAGGCGCTCGGCGGGGCGGGATCGAACGGCGACTCGGCCGTGCGGAGTTCCCGCATCCTGCGTGCAAGCATCTCGAGCGTTCGATGATCGAAGCCGGTGCCGACGCCGCCGGCGAAAGCGAGCCGGTCGCCGTCGAGTCTGCCGACGAGCAGCGAGCCGAATGTCGTGCTGCGGTTGCCGTCGCCGGCCGTGAAGCCGCCGATCACGACCTCGACGCGCCGACGATTCTTGATCTTCAACCAGTCCTTGGTGCGCGCCCCGGGCCGATAGGTCGAGCCGAGCTTCTTGGCGATCACACCCTCCAGCCCCTGTTCCTGGGTGGCCGCGACCAGATCAACGCCGTCGCCGATCCGGTGGTTCGGCGTCGTCCAGTTGTCGCCGGGCTCGACGAGGTCGTCGAGCAGTGCGCGTCGCGCCTCGTACGGCATGTCGACCGTGTCGGTACCGTCGATCGACAACACGTCGAAGAGGTACAGCACCGCCTCGCGATCGCCACCGGGCCCGCTCTGCTGGACCAGCTCGAACCGCGGTCGGCCGTCGTCATCGAGCACCACGAGTTCGGCGTCGAGGATCGCGGATCGGGCGTTCAGGGCACCGGCGATCGAGCCCAACTCGGACCATCGTTCGGACACGTCCCGCCCAGACGTGCTCTGGAGCCTCGTGGTGTCGCCGTCGACGAACGCGAGCGTTCGGTAGCCGTCCCACTTGATCTCGTACGCCCACCCGTCACCGGTCGGGAGTGACCCGAGCGTCGCCTTCATCGGAGAGACCGGAAAGTGGAGCTGCACGCCGCCGATCATCGCGCGCCGGGCGCGGCGGCGCGGCCGACGGCCGTCGGTCCCTTGTCAGGCGGGAGACACCTCGATCTCGGTCGCCTTGACCGCCACCCAGATCTCCGACCCGACGCCGAGGCCGAGCGAGCTCACGGCCGCAGGGGTCACGTCGACGCTCAGATCGAGCGGAGATCCCAGCGTCACCCGCGTGACGTCACCCTGGGGCTCGACGTGGGCGATCGTCGTGCGCCAACTGTTGCGCGGGCTGCCGTGGGGTTGCTCGGCGTGGAGTGCAATGGCGGAGGGATGGATCGTCGCGAGCACCTCGCCGGCGAGATGGGTGTCCGCAACGGTGAGTTCGAGGTCGTGATCGCGCAGCGAGAGGGTGCCGCGATCGTTGGCGCCGATGAGGAGATTGGTGCCGGCGAGCGCAGCGACATAGGCGGTCGCCGGTCGTCGCCTGATCTCGTCGGGAGGTCCGGATTGTGTGATCCGGCCGTGCTCGAGAACGTCGATGCGGTCGGCGAGGAGGAAGGCGTCGGTCGGCGCATGGGTGATCAACAGACGCGGCCCGCCGAACCCGACGAGGTGTCGTTGCAGGGTTCGCCGTAGCGCGCTGCGCGACTCGACGTCGAGCGCTGCGAGTGGCTCGTCGAGCAGCAGCAGGTTTGGGTCGGTGGCCATCGTCCTCGCGAGCGCGACGCGCTGCGCCTGGCCACCCGACAGCTCCCTCGGTCGCCGATCGACGAAGTCCTCGAGATCGAACACTTCGATCCAGCTTCGCGCCGCCTCGCGCGCCACACGCCGACGGCCGGCGATTCCGAACGCGACATTGTCGAGTACGTCGAGGTGGTCGAAGAGGAGGTAGTCCTGGAATACGACACCGACCTTGCGATCCTCCAGCGGCACAAAGATGTCGTCGGTCGGTGAGTCGAGTGTCCGACCCCCGAGCGCAATGCGCCCGGAATCGATCGGCAGCGCCCCGGTCAACGTCTCGATCAAGGTCGTCTTGCCGGCACCATTCGGTCCGAGCAACGCCACGGTCGTGCCGGCTCCGACCGTGAGATCGACATCGATTGAGAACCCGCTCGGCCGCTGCAACACCACCCG
>JASJHI010000287.1:0-7149 GCA_033791105.1 Acidimicrobiia bacterium
TTCATGTGTGGGCCCCTCGCGTGCGCCCGGGCCCCTCCGCGCCGGGGCCCCGGGGCCCCCGCCCCCCCCCCCCCCCCCCACGGCGGTGGCGCTGGGCGAGCAGGGGGCCACTGTCTACATCACTGGCCGCAGCACCGGTGACGGCGAGCTCACGATCGATCGCACGGCACATCTCGTCGACGAGGCCGGCGGGACGGGGGTGCCCGTCCAGACCGATCATGGCGACGACGAGCAGATCGCCGCACTCTTCGACCGTGTCCGCGCGGACCACGGCAAGCTCGACATTCTCGTGAACAACGTCTACAAGATCCCCGACCCGCCCGCCTGGGGCGGCGGTTTCTGGGATCATCCCGTGTCGATCTGGGACGACCAGGTCGGCATCGGATTGCGTGCCCACTACGTCGCCTCGTGGCACGCCGCGCCACTGCTCTTCGAGGCCGGGCCGGGGGGTTTCATCTGCAACGTCTCGTCACCCGGTGGGCAGAGCTACCACTTCAGTTCGTGTTACGGCGCCGGTAAGGCCGGCCTCGACCGTCTCGGCGCCGACATGGCGATCGAGCTCGAGCCGAAGGGAATCGCCTGCGTGACGCTCTATCCGGGCTCCGTGTCGACCGAGTTCATCGTCCAATGGTCCGGCACCCGAGGTACCGACATCGAGGGTGCCCAGACACCACTCGCAGTCGGCCGCACAGTCGCGGCGCTCGCCTCCGCAGACGATCTGATGGAACGCTCGGGATCGATCCAATGGGTCGAGGACCTCGGCGCCGAGTTCGAAATCGTCGATGAGCACGGACGGGCGCCCGCGCCCTACGCGCGACGCGGCGAGTAACAGTTCGCGGGCCGCCAGCGGTCACCACTCGTTCCAGTGCACGAACTTCTCGGCGCGGACGCGGTCGGCGAGCTTGAAGTCTGTGCCGAGCGTGTAGCCGATCGGGAACATGCCGACCTGGGTGTACTCGTCGTAAGGGATGCCGAGGAGGTCGGCGACTTCGCGCTCGTTCGGCAGGTGGAGCGTGGTCCACGAACTGCCGATGCCGCGTTCGCGCAGTGCCAGGAGGAAACTCCACACCGCCGGCAGGACGGAGCCCCAGGCCGACGCCTGCTCGAAGGATGCAGCACCCTCGAGCCGTCCGACGTGCAGCGGAATCGCCATCAACGGCACCTCGTGCAGCCGTTTGGCCATGTAGAACGCCGACCCGAGGATCCGTGCCCCTTGGTCGCCGGGGCGATCTGGCAGCACGGCGTTCTCTGGATCCTCGATGCCGGTGTACGGGTAGAAGTTCGACCGATAGTGGTCGGCGATGGCCCGCTTCTTCTCGGGGTCGTCGACGAACACCCAACGCCATCCCTGGATGTTGGACCCGGTCGGCGCCTGGTGGGCGATCTCGACGCACTCCATCACGATCTCGCGCTCGACCGGGCGGTCGAAGTCGATGCGTTTGCGCACGGCTCGAGTCGTCGTCAACACCTCGTCAGCGGTCAATCCCAGCTTCGTTCCGGACATGTCGGCTCCTCGTGTCGATGCGCGCGGTCGTCCGGGATCATCGCACGCCGCTGCAGTCGACGACCGATCGGAGGGAGCGCTCGTCGGGAACCGGTCGGCGGTCGTAGCATCGCCGCGGTGGACCTGCAGGATCTCCTCGACGAACGCGACATCATTCAGGTCGCGCTGCGCTACTGCCGTGCGCTGGACACTTGCGACTGGGCGCTGCTCGACACCGTGTTCCTCACCGATTCGACGGCACGTCTCGGCACGTCGACCATGCAGGAGGGCCGCGTCGAGATCGTCGACCGATGCCGTGCCGCGCTCGAGCCGCTCGAACTGAGCCAACACATCGTGTCGAATCACGAGGTCGAGCTGACTGGCGACGGGGCGACGCACCGTTGCTACCTCCACGCGCAGCACGTCACCAAGCAGGCCGGAGACGGCGACGCTCGCAAGTTCATCGTCGCGGGACGGTACGAGGACCAGCTGGCCCGCACGCCCGACGGATGGCGCATCACCCATCGCGACCTGATCCCGATGTGGACGGACGGCGACCTGTCGGTCACACGCCAGAGCGCGCCCCGATGAACTATCCCTGGTCCCATCCATCTCCATCCACCGGGAAACGAGCATGACCGACACCTCAACCCCCATTCAGCCGGGCGACCAAGACCTCATCGATCCGGACATCAGCGTCGACGAATTCGTCGCCGATGCCGAGCGCTGGCTCGACGCGAACTCCGAACGGCGCCCGTCGAGGGACGCCGACTTCGCCTGGGGAGAAGGGGACTTCGACGTCGCGGTGTTCCACGCGCTGACCTACGCGGAGGAGCGGGCACTGCTGGACGGGATCATCGCCTGGCAGCAGCGGCGAGCCCAGCGCGGCTATCACGCTGTGACCTGGCCGGTCGAATACGGCGGTCTCGGGCTCAGTCGGGCACATGCCCGCGCATACGGCCGGCTCGAGCGTCAATTCGAGTCAGCCGGACGTCACGAGGTGTTCAGCGTCACCACCAACCTCATCGCCAATACGGTCAACGTGTTCGGCACCGACGAGCAGAAGGACCAGTTCCTCGGCCCGCTGCTGCGAGCCGACATCCTCGCTTGTCAGTTGTTCAGCGAGCCCGCCGCCGGATCTGACCTTGCAGGTCTCGGGTGCCGTGCCGAGCGTGACGGCGACGAATGGGTGATCAACGGGCAGAAGGTGTGGAGTTCGGGCGCGCAGTTCAGCCAGTGGGGAGAGCTCATCGCTCGAACCGATCCCGACGAGGCCAAGCACAAGGGTATGACCGCCTTCATGCTGCCACTCGACGCGGACGGTGTCGAGGTGCGCCCGATCCAGCAGATGAGCGGCGGTTCGTCGTTCTGTGAAGTCTTCAAGACCGACGTGCGGATCCCGGATTCGTACCGTCTCGGACCGGTCGGTGAGGGCTGGAAGGTCGCCCTCACCACGCTCGGATTCGAGCGCGACCACTCCGAATCCGGTGCCGACGGATCCGCCTCGGGCGGCACGTGGAAGCTGCTCCAAGCGACGGCCGAGGCGGTGGGCGTCGCCGGCGATCCGCTGATCCGAGACGAGCTGACCAAGATGTACATCCATCACCGGATCGAGTCGCTCACCAACCGCCGGGCAGCCGACCTCACGAGGTCGGGCACCCCTGGTCCTGAGGGCTCGCTGGGAAAACTGTTGTGGACCGAGGGCATGCGCAAGATGACGGACACGATCTCCACCGTGCTCGGCCCGCGATTGATCGCGGACACGGGGGAGTGGGGCACGTATGGATGGGGCGAGCATGTGCTCGGCGCGCCTGGGTACCGCATCGCCGGCGGATCCGATGAAGTGCAGCGCAACATCATCGGCGAGCGGGTGCTCGGTCTTCCCCGTGAACCGCGTGCCGACCAGGGGCCATGGAAGGACACGCCCCGCTGACAACGGCGGTGGCGAGGGACCACGACGATGGCAACACCGGTCGACGACGTTCTCGCGGACCTCCGGGCGGAGTATGCGCGCATCGATCTCATGCTCAGCGTGCTGGACGACACGCAGTGGTTGCAGCCGTCCGGGGCGCCCGGTTGGTCGGTCGCGGACACCGTGTTCCACCTCGCTGTCACCGAGGAGGGAGTCGCGACGAGTCTGGCGCTCGGCAAGGGTGAATGGACAACGCGCGACCGTCCGCTCGACGAGGCGATCGAAGCCGGCATGAGTGACAACACCGCCCGGCCGAAGGAGGTGTTCGAGCGGTGGCGAGCCGCGTGTCGAGCATCGCTGTCCGCGCTGGCGGCGGCCGATCCCGACGTGGCCGTTCAGTGGGCGGCCGCGCCGCTCAAGCCCCGCACCCTCGCGACGACCCGGCTTGCCGAACACTGGGCGCACACGCTCGATATCGCCGAGCCGCTGGGACTCGACTACGCGGACACGGACCGACTCCGCCACATCGCGTGGCTCGGCCACTCGACCCTGCCGTATGCAATGCGCCTGGCCGAGCTCGAACCCGCATCGATTCGGGCAGCGCTCACCGCGCCGAGCGGAGCCGTGTTCGACTACGGGCCGGCCGACGCCACTTCCTCGATCTCCGGCGACATGGGGGCCTTCTGCCGGGTCGGCGCGCGACGACTCGCTGCCGAGGCTTCCGGTCTTGCGACGTCCGGTCCCGACGCGATGGCGGCGCTCCGTGTCCTGCGTAACTACGCGGCGTGATGCCCCCGACTTTCCGTACGCTCGTTCAGTATGTGATCGGGTAACTTCGCGGCGAACCGGACACGAGGGAGTCAGCATGACCACAGATGTCACATTGGACGCGGGCGAGGTTGACGTCTCGACGTTCAATCCGTTCGATCCGGCAACGATGCAGTGCCCGTTCCCGCACTATGCGGCCATGCGCGAGCAGGCGCCCGTGAATTTCGTCGAGGCACTCGGCATGTACTTCGTGACCCGGCACGACCTGGTACTCCAGATCCTGCGCGACCCGAAGACCTACTCGTCCGCGTTCGGCGTGTCCGGCATGGCGCCCCAACAGATGGACGAACGGCTGGTCGAGGTGATTCGCGACGGGTACCCGCGCGTGTCGACCATGCTCACCGCCGACATGCCCGAACACACGCGGTACCGCCGGTTGGTGTCGAAGGCGTTCACGCCGAAGGTCATCGCCGAACTCGAACCCGAGATACGCGCGATCGCAGTGCAGCTCGCCGACTCCATCGCCGGGCCGGGAGCCGGGAACGGACCGATCGAGTTCGTCGAGCGCTTCGGGATCCCCCTCCCCGTCGCGGTGATCGCCCGCGCGCTCAACGTGCCCGACGATCGCCTGGTCGACTTCAAGCGCTGGTCCGACGATGCGATCGCCGGCATCGGAACCAACATCTCGATCGAGGAGCGGATCGAAGCGGAACGAGGGGTCAACGATTACCAGCGCTACTTCGCCGCCGAGTTCGAGCGCCGGGTCGACGACCCTCAGGACGATCTGCTGACCGCGCTCGTCAACGCCCGGATCGACGATGATGACGATGAGGTCGAGGACAAACGACCGCTCGACATGGCCGAGATGCTCAGCATCGTGCAGCAACTCCTCGTCGCCGGCAACGAGACGACCACCAAGATGCTCACCGAGATGATGCGGCTGCTCGGAGAACGTCCCGACGAGTGGGCCAAGCTGCGCGACGACCCGAGCCGCATACCCGCCGTCGTCGAGGAGACGCTCCGGTTGGCGACTCCCACCCAGGGCATGTTCCGGATCTCGACACGTGATCATGAACTCGACGGTGTCGCGATTCCGAAGGGAGCGTCGATCGTCATCGTTTTCGCCTCGGCGAACCGTGACGCCGAGCTCTTCCCGGGCAGCGACGATTTCGACCCAGAACGCGAACGCCTCCGCGACCACCTCGCCTTCGGCAAGGGCATCCACTTCTGCCTAGGAGCAAACCTGTCTCGGCTCGAGGGACAGGTGGCGCTCGAGGAATTGTCGAAGCGGATCGATTCGTTCACGCTTGCCGACAGCAACGATTTCGCCTACCACCCGAGTTTCCTGCTGCGCGGACTGCAGCGACTCGACCTCGAACTCGAGCTCGTCAGCGATAGGTGAGGTCGAGCTCGAGCGACTCGAGGCCGCGCAGGATGAAGCTGGAGCCGTAGCGCAGCGAATCGGGGTCGACGACGGAGATCGTGTCGATCTGTTCGGCGAGGGCTTCTACTGCAGAGACGGCTTCGAGTCGCGCGAGCGCGGCGCCGAGGCAGAAGTGAACTCCGTGACCGAAGGCCATGTGGCTGTTGAGCCTCTCGCGGTCGGGACGGAATGCCTCGGGCTCGTCGAACACTCGGTCGTCGTGGTCGGCGGAGCCGAACATGACCCAGAGCGTCGAGCCGGCAGGGATCGCTGTGCCGGCGATCTCGGTATCGGTCGTGACGATCCGGAACAGGCCTTGGTTCGGGCTCGCCCAGCGCAGGGCTTCTTCGACGAATGTGCCGGCGAGCGACGGGTCGGCCTTGAGGCGGTCCCATTCTTCGGGGTACTCGGCAAAGAGGCGCATCATGTCGTTGAGCAGGCTGGCGGTCGTCTCACTGCCTGCGACCTGGATCTGGCGGATGATCGAGAGCATCTCCGCGACGTTCAGCGATCCGCCCTCGATCTCGTCGTCGGGCTGCAGTTCGGCGTGGACGAGATCGGTGAGGAAGTCGTCTCGCGGATTGGCGCGCCGATCCTCGAGTTCGCTCGCGAAGTAATGCTGCTGTTCGACGATGTCACGTTCGGCGGCGACGCGTTCATCGTCGGGGATCGCTCGTCCGATGGCGGCCACCGATGAGTCGGCCCACCGTTTGAAATCACCCTGGCGCGTGTCGGGAATCTCGAGGACGACAGCGACGGCGCGGACGGGGAGGGGCACTGCGAAGCCGCGCAGGAAGTCCACCCGAGGTCGCCGGTCGAATCCGTTGACCAGCTCGCGGCAGATCGCCCGGATCTCCGGTTCGAGCAGCGCGATGCGCTTCGGCGTGAACGCCATCGACACCAGTCGGCGATACCGCGTGTGTGACGGTGGATCCTCGGTGAGCATCGTCGACACGTTGGGCCAGCCCTCGGCGACCACTTCCTTGAGTCGGGCGAGCAGTTCCCCCGACGGCAGCGCCGCGGGGGAGCCGAAGCGCGAGGAAAATGTCTTCGGATCGTGGAGGACCCGCCGCACGTCCTCGTGGCGGGAGATGGCGAAGATTCGATCGCCGGGCCGCCCGAAAGCCGCGCCGTCGAGTTCGAGTACCGGCGCGTCGTCGCGCATCGAGCGGTAATGGGGGTAGGGGCATTGGACGACGGTGTCGTCGCTTGCGTCGAAGGTGACGGTCATCGTGCGATCCAGTCGTCGAGCAGCGCATGGAAGTGGCGCGGCTTGGTCTCTTGATAGTCGGCGAACATCACCCCGGGTCTCGTCATGGCCTCGAGTCCACGCTGCACCTCTGGCAGGTTGTACACGTCCTGGTTGAACACCCGCGCCAGCATGCCGAGTTCAGGCGCTGCGGTCCAATCCTCGTCGTCGCCGAGCCAGTGAATGGGCGCCGGCGGCGGTCGTTCGTCGCCGGCGTACGGCGAGAGGAACATGCACTCCATGATCGATTTCCGGTGATCGTTGCCGTACGGGCGGAACCGGTAGACGATGCGGTTGTACGCACCCCACGGATG
>JASJHI010000288.1:0-20320 GCA_033791105.1 Acidimicrobiia bacterium
TTGCGCTCGCCGAAGATGTACGAGCGCATCAGCGGGTTCCAGCGGTCGGTCTGGTGCCCGAAGTGGGCGCCGGCCTCGAGCATCTGGCGCATGGTGATGACGGCCATGGGGATCTCCTCTGCGGTTGCTGCCACCGACCGGCGCCGAAGCGACCGCATGCGACCAGTGGAATGTGAGTTGACGCTGCGAGCAGCGGTCGAGATCGGAGGATTCGACGGGATTACGTTATCGGCGGAACCGCCGGACGGCGCAGCGTTTCACCACGCCCCGCGCAGCGTACGGTCGCCGGCGGCGGCGGCCGTGGGGTACTGCCGTCCCGTGGTACCAGTCGCGGTCGACCGACGAGTCGACCGATCAATGGTGTCGGGTCGGTGTAGACACCGTGCACCCGCAGCCCGAAATACAGGGTGCGGCTCGCGCGACCGATCACGGTACGTGTCAAAACGCGATCACCGCTGCGGACGCTCACCGACACCAGCCGGCCGTACGTGATGCGTCGGCCTCGGCCGATGTCGACGACCACATAGCGCGTGCCGGCGACGACCCCGCTGTAGCTGACGGTCCCGGAGGCGACCGATCTGACGGTCGCGCCGGAGACGACCGCGAAGTCGATGCCTCTGTGCCCCGGACACCACGCGCATGCCGGCTGGCGATAGGGGTCGACGACGGAGCCGGACACGGGCGGCAACCAGCAAGCCGACGCCGAAGGGCTCGGTGCCAATGCCAACGCTGTCGACATCACGAGTGCGGCAGCGGCACGCGCCACACCCGACGGGCGGCGGGAGCCGCTGCGCAAGCGGTTGATCGCACCCGGCTCGTCGTGACAGGACCGGTGCCAGGTTGATCGGTCGAATTCGTGCGTCATCGTGCCCTCCCGTACCGATTGCTGTCGGGGGGCGGCAACTCCGCCGAAGGCGGCACCCTGCAGTGCCGAGGAAAGGTGTGTTCGTTGGCCGCGTCAGGCGACACCGGACGCCGTGAGGCGCGAGCGAAGGTGGAGCACCGCCTTGGTGTGGATCTGCGAGACGCGACTCTTCGTGACACCGAGCACTACGCCGATTTCCTCGAGCGTGAGACCCTCGTCGTAGTAGAGCGACAGGACGAGCTTTTCGCGTTCGGGAAGCTTGCGGATCTCGACGTGCATCGCCTCGCTGAGTTCACGATCCTCGACCCGAGCGACCGGTGAGTTCGAGCCGGGGCCATCGGCCTCGACCGGCTCGATGCCCGCCGCGATCGCCCGATCGAGTGGACCGATCGTGGTGGACGAGATCGACTTCAGCCAGTTCGCGAGTTCGGCCCGGCCGATGTGGAGCGCGTCCGCGAGTTCGTCATCGGTCGGCGCTCTGCCGAGCCGGTGCTCCAGGCCCGCCATCGCGCGCTCGACCTGCTTGGCGCGGGTGCGCACCGATCGCGGTACCCAGTCGAGTTGCCGGAGACCGTCGTAGATCGCTCCGCGAATACGCGGTACGGCGAACGTTTCGAACTTCACCCCACGCTCAGTGTCGAAGCGCTCGATGGCATCGATGAGTCCGAAAACCCCGTTGCTGACCAGATCGCCTGGGTCGACGCTGGAAGGAAGCCCCGCGCCGACGCGGCCCGCGACGAACTTGACGAGCGGCGAGTAATGCACGATGAGGTGGTCGCGGGCGAGTGCGTCGCGCCCGTCGAGCCACTCGACCCACCGCGCCTCGAGATCGGCATCTTCGCGAACGATGCTCATGACCGAGGATGCGCCGCTCGATAGGCCGCCGACAGCCGCTCGCGACTGACGTGCGTGTAGCGCTGAGTGGTGGCGACGTCGCTGTGGCCGAGCAACTCTTGCACGGCCCGCAGATCGGCGCCGCCGTCGAGCAGGTGGGTTGCGAAGCTGTGACGGAGCGCGTGCGGGTGCGTCGGCGTGGGCGACCGGCGGTCGAGGATGCGGCGGACGTCGCGGGGTGTGAGCCGCTTGCCCCGTTCGTTGGCGAAGAGTGCGTCGCCGCACTCGGCCGGCACCACGTCGTGGCGGATCGCGAGCCAGCGGCTGATCGCCATGATCGCAGGTTCGCTGAGCGGAACCCGTCGTTCCTTGGACCCCTTGCCCCACACGGTCGCCGCACCCGCACCGAGCGAGAGCGAGACGGTGTCGAGACCGCAGAGTTCGCCGACCCGCAGACCCGAGCCGTACAACAACTCGAGCACGGCGTCGTCGCGGCGTCGCCGCCACGTCGGCTCGTCGACGTCGTCGTGCGAGTCGAGCAGGGCGCTCAGCTCGCCTCGATCGAGCACGCGCGGCAACCGCCCACCGCCGTTCGGTACGGAGATCCCCGCCGTCGGATCGACCGCCGCGATGCCCACGCTGACCGACCAGCGGTAGTAGCGACGTAGTGAAGCGACCTTGCGGGCGACCGTTCGCCTCGCGAATTGGCGCGTGGTGAGGTAGGCGAGGTAGCGGCGGACCGTCGTGCGTTCGACCTGGGCTGGGTCGAGGACGTCGCTGCGCTCGCACCACGACGCGAACGAACGCACGTCGGACCCGTAGGAAGCGACCGTGTTCTCGGCGAGCGACGTCAACTCGTGGGAGAAGTCGTCGATGCGCCAGGGGTCCACGACGTCGATCGTATTGCTCTGGACACCGGGCACGGCGACACGATCGGGCACCGGCGACCTCAGGGGGCCGACGGCGGGCGCGACTCATGCGAGGTCGTCCCAGTGACCGACCGTCTCGAACCACCCTCCGGTCTCGCGCAACCAACCCTGTTGCTCGAGTCGGGCGAGCGTCATCGCCCCGTCGGCGAGCGACAGTCCGAAGTCGTTCACGATCTCATCGATCGAACGCGCCCGCGCTGCACACCGATCGATGATCAGGGCGTCGCGGCCTCTCGGCAGCGGCCGCGGGTCGAAGCGAGCCCGGCCCGCACGGCGACCGTCGAGACCGAGCGCGGCGAGAATTTCGTCGGTGTCGGTCGCCGGCGCTGCCCCGTCGCGTAACAGTCGGTTGGTACCACTGGCAGCGAGGGTCTGCAGCGAGCCGGGCACCGCCATGACCTGGACGTTGCGATCGAGCGCCTCGCGTGCGGTGATCAGCCCGCCGCCCTTGTCGCGGCTCTCGACCACGACCAGCACCTCGCACAGGGCCGCGAGGATGCGGTTGCGCATCGGGAAGCGGAATCTCGCCGGCGGCGTGCCGGGAGGCCACTCGGAGAGCAACACGCCGCGACACGCGACCTCATGCCACAGGGCGGCGTGTTCGCGCGGATAGGGCACGTCGGGACCGTTGCCGACGACAGCCGCTACCGGAGCGGCGTCGGCCGCCAGCGCCCCGCGGTGCGCGGCGCCGTCGATGCCCCTCGCAAGTCCCGAGACGACCACCACACCCTGCTGTGCAAGTTCGTGCCCGAACCGTGCCGCTGTCTCGAGCCCGCGTTGGGTTGCATTGCGGGTCCCCACGATGCCGACGCGCCGCGCGTCGAGCACACCCGGATCGCCGCGCACGAACAGCGCAGCCGGTGGTGCCGGATCGTTGAGCAGCTGGGGCGGAAAGCGCGGGTCGTCGGCGACGATGACGTCAACACCGGCATCGAGGCATTGCTGCCAACATCGAACGGGTGAACGCACGCGCGATTGCTCGCGCCAGCGGGCCGCCAAGCCGACGTCGCGTGCGAGCATCGACGCGAGCGGGCCGACGGGCCGCTCGCGTCCGGCGGCGAGAGCGAACGCCAGTCTCGGGTCGCCGATCGCGAGCAGCGAGTGGAGGCGCCGCACGGTCATCCGATCGAATCCGGCCAGCGCCGCGACGAATGCCGCTGGGGGAAGGCCGCCCTCGGAGGCGCCGCCCGCGGAAACACCGGCGTCGGAAGTGCGGCCGACGAACTTCGCTTCGTCGAGAGCGTCATCGTGGGCGGCGGCCTCGGGCAGCTCGGCGGCGGTCATGCCACGTGACTCGATCGCGCGCGGCGGGTGAACGTCTTCCGCATCTGCAGCGCCAGCGCGACATCGTCGGCTGAAATCGTCGACCGGCCGGCATCGGCGAGATCTGCGATGGTACGGGCGACGCGCCGGACCCGGTGGTAGCCGCGGCCCGACAGCTGGTCGAGCTCGATTCTGCGGCGCAGCTCGGCCGATGCCGCAGAGTCGAGCGGTGCGAGCTCGTCGAGCGCCCTCGGAACCAGCCGCGCGTTGAGGACGCCTTGGCGGTCGAGCGCCAGCGCCCTCGCTGCACGGACACGCTCGGCGACCGCCACGGTCGGCTCGCCGGGCTCTCCCGACACGAGATCGTCGACCGCCGGCCGGTGCACTGGGACGCGCAGGTCGAACCGATCGAGCAGCGGCCCGGACAGCCGGCGCGCGTATCGGCGCAACGCGGCGCCGTCGCACCGGCATTCGCCCGGCGGCCCGCCACCACACGGGCAGGGGTTCATGGCCGCAGCCAACATGAAGTCGGCGGGGAGCACCGCGTGGGAGTTGGCGCGCGCGACCCGGATGACCCCCTCCTCGAGCGGCTGGCGGAGCCCGTCGAGGACGGCCGGAGCGAACTCGCCGATCTCGTCGAGGAAGAGGACTCCGCGATGGGCCAACGAGATTTCGCCCGGGCG
This sequence comes from Acidimicrobiia bacterium, assembly GCA_033791105.1. Taxonomy (GTDB): domain Bacteria; phylum Actinomycetota; class Acidimicrobiia; order Acidimicrobiales; family Ilumatobacteraceae; genus JASJHI01. The sequence continues at coordinate 4,575 of JASJHI010000288.1, forward strand.
CAGACTGTGCGAGCCACCGCCGACGAGCGCCACCATCGAGCTGGTGTGGTGCGGCGCTCGGAACGGTGGACGGGTGACGAGCCCACCCGGCGGCAGTAGCTCGCCCGCTGCCGAATGCACCATCGTGGACTCGAGGGCCCCCGCGCGGTCGAGGTCGGGGAGCAGGCCCGGCAGACGCGCGGCCAGCATCGTCTTGCCCGACCCGGGAGGACCGACGAACAACGTGTGGTGTCCTCCCGCCGCGGCGATCTCGACGGCGTGGCGTGCGAGCGGCTGGCCCCGGACATCGGCGAGGTCCGCGATCAGCGCCGGCGGGTCGTCCGGCTCGCCCAACGCAAACTCGGGCCAGGGGGAATCGCCGAGCAACACGGAGGCGAGCTCGCGCAACGTCGATACGAGCCGGACCCGACCGGATGCCGCCACCCGAGCTTCACGGGCGTTGTCGACCGGCACGACGACGTCCGCGTCGCCGAGCGCACCTACCATCGGCGCCACACCGGGAACCGCGCGCACCGAGCCGTCGAGCCCGACCTCGCCGATGAACCCGAGACCGGCAACCGAGTTGGTCGGGAGGTCGCCGGCGGCGACGAGTACACCGACCGCGATGGCGAGATCGAGACCCGAGCCCGTCTTGCGGTGCGGGGAGGGAGCGAGGTTGACGGTGATCTTCGTGTCGGGCCACTCGAAGTCGCTGGTCGAGACGGCGGCACGGACGCGGTCGCGCGACTCGCGGATCGATTCGTCCGGCAGCCCGACCAAATGGAACGCCGGAAGACCCTTGCCGACATGCACCTCGACGGTGACCCGGTTGCCCTCGGCGCCGAACAGCACTGCGGATGAAATCGAAGCGAACATTCCGCCTCCTCGAGTACGACCCGCGGAGCGGGTCGGCGGCCACGAGCCTGATCGGTACGAGCCGAAGAGGGACGGGCCAAACTGGTACGAGGAGGGGTGTCCGGACCCCACGACCGCCCGCATCGCCAGTGCAGCGTCGCGGACACGAATCACCTTACCGGCGGGATCTCACAGTCGGGATCGCGACCACCCACCTCGACCAGCAGACCCCCCGTCGGGTCAGGTCCGACGGTGCGGGCGAACCACGCCGGTGTCGTGCGATGATACGACCGTGATCTACTGGCGTGAGCGGTGGCGTGAGTTGTGGCGCCCGTTCGCGTTCGCACCCGCGCTTGCTCTCGCGGCGTGCAGCGGGGGCGGCGACGGGCCCAGCGCTGAACGGTTCTGCGGCGAGATCGACGAGAACCGCGAGCTCCTGACCGACCCTCAGATCAACGCCCCGACCGACATCGAGCCGTTCCTCGATCTCTACCGCGAGATCGGCGAGGTCGCGCCGCTCTCGATCGATCGCGAATGGCGCCAGCTCATCGCGGCCTACGAGACCGCCAGCACCGTCGTGCCCGGAGATCAGGACTCCGAGCAGTTGGCGTTGGCCGAGATCTACTCGTCGGAGGAATCAGCCGCGCGCGTGTCCTCTTGGCTGATGGAGAACTGCGCGGTCGACATCGGGCCGGTCTTCACGGTGGTGCCCCATGATGGATGAGGCCGCGCGGATGGCCTGGGTCAGGCGATCTCGCCTCGCCGCACGATGACCTTGTCGACGAGGCCGTAGTCGCACGCACCCTCGGCAGTGAACCAGCGGTCTCGTTCGGAGTCGGCCTGAATCTGCTCGAGCGGCTGGCCGGAATGTTCGGAGATGAGTTCGGCCATGCGTTGTTTGGTGTATCGCAACTGCTCGGCCTGAATCGCGATGTCCGCCGCCTGGCCGCGCAGCCCGGCGAGGGGTTGGTGCATCATGATGCGCGCGTTGGGGAGGGTGTAGCGCTTGCCCGCGGCACCGGCGGTGAGCAGGAACTGGCCCATCGAGGCGGAGAGTCCGACGCACACGGTGGCGACATCGCATCCGACGAACTGCATCGTGTCGTAGATGGCCATGCCGGCGGTGACCGAGCCGCCCGGGCTGTTGACGTACAACCAGATGTCGGTTGCTGGATCCTCGCCCTCGAGATAGAGGAGTTGGGCGCAGATCTGATTGGCGATGTCGTCATTGACCTCGGAGCCGAGCATGATCACACGGTTCTTGAGGAGACGGTCGAACACGGCCGATCGTGGGTCGAATCCGGCTTCGAGGGCGAGCGGTGAGGAGGTCTCCGACATACTTCCAGGCTATCGGTCCACGACCGGGCGAGGTCCGCGATCCGCAGGCCGCCGCGCTCGACGGGCACCAACCGGATACCGTTCGCAGCCATGACGGTGACGGCTTCATTCCAGCCAGCGCGAATCACGTCGAGCCCCGGCGAACCCGCGGCCCTGCTATTACGCCTCAGCAACGACACTGCGGACCACGAGGTCGTCAAGCTGAAGCCGCAGGGAGAACTCGCCATGGTCACCGACCTGCAGTCGGACACGATCCATCTCGACGCCGGGGAAGTGTTCGAGGTACCGGTCCTCGTCGACGTCGCCTCCGCACTGCCCGCGGGTCCGCACAGCTCCGCGGTCGAGATCTCGTTGGGTTCCGGCCGCTCGAGCAGCGCCGAGGCGACGATCGACGTCCTCGAGGCGCCCGCCTACGACGCGGTCCTGGCGCCTCCACGCTCGAGTTCCGGCACGACGGGACGGCACCGCATCACCCTGGTCAACCTCGGCAATTCTCCGATGCTCGTCGAATTGTTCGGCGCCCCGATCGACGGTGCCGCAGAGGTCGACGTCGGTACACCCACCGTGGCGCTCGACGCCGGAGCGGAGGCCACCGTCGACATCCGCGTCCGCCCACCGGCGCGATTCTGGAAGGGGTCGACCGTCGACCACGAATTCGTCGTGCAGGCCACCGGCAGCGATGGTCGGGTCGCCGACCTGTACGGCACCTACCGCCAAACGCCCCGGATGCCGCCCTGGTTGCTGCCGGCGCTGCTCGGCGCTCTCCTCGCGCTGCTGATCTGGGCGCTGCTCTGGTTTTGGCTGATCCGACCCGCCGTCGAGGACATCGCCGATGATGCCGCCAACGAGGCGGTCGCTGCGAACCGCGCCGTTCTCGCGGAGCTGATCCGACAGCTCGAGGAAGCCGCGGCCGAAGCTGCGGAACTGCCCCTCGGCACCCCTGCCGATTTGCGACTCGAGGCCACAGCAGCCCCGGGTGCCACGTCGAGCGAATCGTTCGGCGTCAGTTCGGGACGCGTGCTGTCGGTGACCGACGTCGTCTTCCAGAACCCGACCGGCGCGGTCGGAACCGTGTCGCTGCTCCGCAATGGCGAGATCCTGCTGCAATCCGAGCTGGCCAACTTCCGCGACCTCGACTTCCACTTCGTCGCTCCGTTCGAATTCGACGGCGGTAGCACCGTGGCGATCGAACTGATCTGCGACGCTCCAGGGCCCGGCGAGAGCGAATGCTTCGTCGGCACCACACTGCTCGGCTTCGTCGACGAAGCATCCTGACGCCCGAGGCGCGACGGCGCGTGGGTCAGTTGCGGATCGGGCTCGATCGCCGCATGATCAGCGAGCCGAGACGGCTCGAGTTGCTCGTCACCAGGAGTTCGGCGGTGACGTCACCGAACAGCGCGTCCTGTCCGAGGACGGTGACCGTGGTCGGACCACGGGGCGTGTGCGGGAGCACGATCAGGGTGTGTGCGAGGTCGCCGACATCGGAGATCTCGACCATCTCGGTTCCCCGCGCTCCGTCCCACGACACCTCGACGATGGCGCCCGCCGGGTAGCCGGCCCCGATCAGTGACACGACCTGTCCGGTCGACGCCACCCCGGGCACGACGGTGAGGACGGGGGGCTCGGCACCGAGACCGGAGAGCTCGGCGCGAACGATCGATCCGTCGTCGAGCGTCGCCAGCACGGCCGACGCGAGGTCACCCGTATCGAGCGGAGCAAACGTGACCTCGACCGCGCACGAAGCGCCGCCGGGCAGCGAGACGCCGACGCACGCCACCGCGTCGACCGAGTAGCTCGACGCCGCTGCCGATGCCGGATCGATGCCGACATCGACGACCGAGACGGTCTCCGTGGTGGTGTTGAGCAGGACGATCGTCGCCGTGCGTCGACCGGCCTCGACGATTGTGGGAGCGAAGTCGAACGTCGGCGGATCGAACACCGGCGATGGTGCAACGACCGTCGTTGTCGCCGACTCGGAGGAGCCCGTCGACGACGAGCTGCTCCCGCCGCCCGACGACGGGAATCCACCCGAGCCACCCGACCCACCGGAGCCACCCGAGTTGCGCGGGATGGTGAACACCGGTGGCCGGCTCGGCGCGGTGCCCACGGGCAGGGTCGGCTGCGGCGCCACGGTGGATGCGACCGGGGTGGTCGACGCCGGTGGCGGGGTCGTGGTGGGTGCTGGCGTGACCGTGCCGCTGAGACCGACGGTCAGCGAGGCCGCTGGGTGACCCGCCACGTGATAAGCCACCTCGGCGGTGATCGTGCCGGCGTTCGAGGTGAGCGCGCGCACGCGAGCCGTGCAGGATGCGCCCGGCTGAAGGACGAACACCACGTCGTCGGAAGGATCCGCGCAGCTGGTGGAAACGACGGAGAACGGCGAGTCGACAGTGACCTCCCCGTCCAGGGGAGCGCCCGCAGCCGACTCGTTGGTGATCGTCACCGTGGTGTCGAAGGCGTTGCCGGCCACGACGCTGCCGAGGTCGACATCCGCACCACCGCCGGCCGGACGCTCCTCGGAGATCCAGACGTGCGTGCCGGTGTCATCGCTGTCGTCCTCTGTGATGTTGGCCCCGTCGTCGCCGTCGAACGCGACCCAACGTCCGTGCGCCGAAACCGTCGCGAGTGGCGCGTTCGCAACGGCGGAATCGTCGGCGACGAGTGTGCGGCCAACCGAACGGTCGCCGATCGAGCCGAATGGTGCACCCTCGCTCCACCGGGCCACGCGAAGATCGTCGACGGTTCGGTAGACGAGATGGTGACCGTCCGACGACAGTGCCGGTCTCCAGGCCTCGTCGGCGACGATGACGGCCACATCACGGTCGCGGTCGTACACCGCGACGAACGGCGCGGCGGGTGCCGCTGTCACACCGACAGCGAGACCCGCGTCGCTCGACTCGAGCCCGACGAGCGCACCGTCGGCCGACACGGTGGGGCGATGAGAGCCAGGTCCGCCGATCACCCCGGCAGACGACGTCGAATCGTCCCAGACCCACACCTCGCCCTCGGCCGAGGTGCCACCCGTTGGCAGCACCTCGAAGACGACGATGGCTCCATCGGCAGACACGTCGACGTTGACGCCGACGGCGTGGCCTGGCGGAATCACCGGTTCGAACGTCGGGTCCGCCGCGTAGCCCGCGCCGGCATCGACGTAGCGGGTGATGCTGCCGTCCGGCGACCACACCGCGACGGAACCGTCGGCGGAGAGCGCAGGAGCCACGGCCGATGTCCCCGGTGCCGATCCGACGACCTGCGTCGCTTCGTCACCACAGAGGTCGTGCACCGACAGCGTGGTGGTGACGACGCCCGCATCGTCGACCGAGTTCGAGAGCGCCACCGTGCAGCCGTCGGCACTGAGTGCCGGGCGTGCACCGACCACATCGAGTGGCGTCGTCGCCGCGACGAGGTCGCGAACAGTCACGCGGTTGTCGGTTGTGGCGGATCCCGAGTCGTAGGCCACGACCGAGCCGTCGTCGGAGATCGTCAGCGAGCGGGCCCCGACCGCGGCGCCGGCCACGTCGAGGGGACCCTCGGAGATCTCGATGGGCGGCTCCGCCAACTGGGCCTGCAGTGGCGCGTTGAACGAACCGGCGACGCCGATCCCGGCGACGACGATGGCAGCAATGGCGCCCGCCCGGGCCCACCTCGGAATCGACTGTCGAAACGTGGCGCCATGTTACCGATCGCTACGGTTGCCTGCTCGGCACGGCGACCGGGCGCGCGTCGCTGCCTCAGCGCGCGACACCGGTGAAGACGACGATGACACGATCGTCGGCCGCGACGGCCGCCCGATTCGCCAACAGGCCGGCGAGGCCCGCCGATCCGGTTGCACTCACGTCGAACCCGGCCTCGTTCGCGAGCCGGTGCGCCTCGGCGATGTCCGACTCCGGTGCGACGACCGGCGCTCCACCCGATGCCCGCATGGCGTCGAACACGCCGAGCCAGTCGTAGGTCTCGTCGTCGAGAATTCCATCGGCCAGCGAATGCGGGTCGTCCCACGTGGTCATCAACATCGACCAGCGCCGGCCCAGTGCGGCGTCGCCGACCACGAGACCACCGCCGAGGCTCGACGCACGTTCCCATGCTCTGGCCAATGGGGCGCATCCCTCCGCCTGCACGGCGTAGAGGCGCGGGCTCAGGCCGGCCTCACGCAATCCTCGACCGAGACACGTGGCGAACGCTCCCCCGCCGATCTGGGCGTAGATCTGGTCGACCCGGGGGGCGCCGGAACCGGTGAGCTGATCAGCGATCTCCCACCCGATCGTGCGCCCACCGTCCAGGCACAGCGAATTCTCGGGACCTTGCACGGTGAACGGAATCGCCCCGCCTTCGACGGCCTCCCTGAACCGCAGCATCGCCGGGTCACCGACCGGGTCACGGTCGCTGCGCGCGCAGCGGTGCACGGTGGCACCGAGCGCCGAGAGCTGTGCGCCGGTCGCCTCGCTCAGCCATTCGGGGACATAGACGTCGATCGGCCACCGCGCCGCGCGGGCGAGAACGGCAGCGGCGAGCGCCGCGTTCCCACAGGACGCGATCGCCAGGGGGGGCCGCGTCGGGAGGTGTCCGATCAGTTCCGCCGCCCGCAGATGCAGCAGGATCGAGAAGAGGTGGCGGGCCTTGTGGCTGCCCGCCACATTGACCGAGTCGTACTTCACCCAGACGCCACCGGTGGGTCCGAATCCCAACGCTGCGGACAATTCGTCCGACCGATCCAAGGGTGTCGGCCGGAACCCCACACCCGTCGATCCATCACCCCTGCCGGCCGATGCTCCCTCGACCTCGGCCACGGCGTCGTCGAGTTCCTCGACGAGCGAGCGTCGGGCGTCGAGCGACACACCGTGAGCCGCCGCGTAGGCGGCCCATGCAAACCGCTCGTCGTACGTGACGAACGGCGAGTGCGTCTGTGAAGGTCGGTCGGCGTGCCATGGAGCCGACTCGTCCGACACGAGATGCAGCACGTGATGATGGTCTTGCGGTGTCGCGCTGGGACAGCGCCACGGCAAGGCGTCCGCGATGCTCCGTTCGGCTCCGCACACGGCACATCGCCAGCCGGACGCGTTCAAGACCGCCCCGTCATCCGGCGACGCGTCTGTTGAAGTCGTCGATCATCTCGTCCCAGACGCCGAGGTAGCGTCGCAGCCCGCTCCAGAAGTCCTGTGACCGGCGAGCCTCGAAGAGTTCGACCGGGGTGCCCTGCTGCTCGACCCACGTGTAGTAGCCGAGGTTGAAGATCCTCCGGCGATCGACCTCGGTGCAGTCGATCATGTCGCCCACCGACACGTCGGCGAGGTGCTCGCCATACGCCTCGGCTGCATCGGCCGGGCCGTAGTCACCGCCGTACCTCTGGGCGAGCACCTTGGCCCGCTCGCTCGGGTACATCGCTGCTCCGTCGGTGGCGACGGTGATGATCACGTCGTCGGCACCGAGCGAGAGCAGCTTCGACGTCTTGATTGCGGCGAGCGTGTTGCAGATCGACGACAGACCGAAGTGGGCGAGCGCGTCCACGATCTCGGGTGCGACCGACGTTCGCTCGACGAGGAATCGGCGGCCGATATCGGAGTTGAACAGAACGTCGAGTTCGTCCGTGGCGCGGTCGGAGACCGCGGCGACGACATCGGTGTTCATCACGTTGTGAATGAGCGGGATGTGTTTGTCGCCGATCCCCTGAATGTTGTGCTCACCGAAACCATTTTCGAGCATCGTCGGGCACTCGAGCGCCTCCACGGCCACGATGCGGGTGCCGTAGTCGTCTTTGAGCCGGTCGCCCGCGCCGATCGTGCCTGCCGAGCCGGTCGCACACGTGAACGCGGCAAGCTCGAGATCGCGACCCGAGGCATCGCGCACCGATTCGAAGACCCGCCCGAGGGCTCGGCCAGTGACCTCGTAGTGGCCGAGATGATTCCCGAATTCCGAGAACTGGTTGAGGATGAAATTGTCGGGTTCGAGAGCGAGTTCGTTACAGGCGTCGTAGATCTCCTTCACATTCGACTCCGTGCCCGGAGTGCGGATCACGTCCCGCGCTGGATCCGAGCACCACCGGTCGAGCCAGTCGAACCGTTCCTGACTCATCCCCTCCGGAAGAATCGCCGCGCCACGGCTCGCCATCAGACGGCTGATCGCGATGCCTCCGCGCGCGTAGTTCCCGGTCGACGGCCAGATCGCTCGGTGGCGGGTCGGATCGAATTGACCTGTCACGACCCGCGGCGCGAGGCACGCGTAAGCGGCGAGGACCTTGTGTGCCGTGATCATCGGGAACCGATCACCGAACACGACGACGATCGGACTCTCGACCCCTGTCAACTCCGACGGCAGTACGACATGCTCGGGCAGTTCGACCGCACCGCCGGCGAGATCGTTGTGCCAGTGCACCCGCCACAGATTGCGTGGGTCGGGTCCCTGCGGATCGGCGTCGGCGACGAGCGCGGCCTGGTCGAACGTGGTCGGGTCGGCGAGTTGCCCGAACCGCGGCAGGACGATGCCCCGTTCCCGGAACCGTTCGATGCTGCGGCCCAAGGAGCCCTCGTCGACGATGCGATCGGCGAGCCCGAACTGGTTCTCGAGCACGGCGCGGTCGGCGTCGGATCGATGTGGGTCATGCGCGGTTGTCACGCCCGGCAGTCTGCCGGACCATTCGGTCCCTCAGCGAATACGTCGACCCTGCGACGGTTGCCGGATCTCGTCGCGATCGTGTTCACTGTCGGGAGTCGCCCGGCGGAGCGGCCGAGCGAGCGCCACCGGGCGCAAACGGAGGAGTCAGCGTGGAAGAAGTATTGGACCGGGTGCGTGCGCGTACCGCGCGGGTCGTCGTGATCGGACAGGGATATGTCGGCCTGCCGGTCGCTATGCGGGCCGCCGGAGTCGGATATTCCGTCGTCGGATTCGATGTCTCGATCGAACGCGTGAGCGCGCTCCAGGGCGGGACGAGTTTCGTCGGCGACGTGAGCGACGAGGAGTTGCGCGCGGCCCTCGACGGCGGCTATCTCCCGAGCACGGACACCGACGACCTCGCCGGCTTCGACATCGCGGTGATCAGCGTGCCGACACCGTTGCGTGACGGGTCGCCCGACCTCACGTACATCGAACAAGCCGCGGCCGACGTCGGCGCGCACCTCCGTCCGGGCGCATGCGTGATCCTCGAGAGCACCACCTATCCAGGAACGACCAGCGAACTCGTCGCACCGATCCTCGAGGAATTCTCGGGTCTGAGCGCCGGCCAGTACGGCCTCGGGTACTCACCGGAGCGAATCGATCCCGGCAATACGACGCACACCTTCGTCAACACCCCGAAGGTGACGAGCGGCGTGGACGACGCGTCGCTCGCGACGGTCGATGCGTTCTTCGGCGCGCTGGTCGACCAAACCGTGCCAGTCGGTTCCCCGGCCGAGGCCGAGTTGGTCAAGTTGCTCGAGAATACGTTCCGTCACGTCAACATCGCCCTCGTCAACGAGTTGGCGATGTTCGCGCGAGACCTCGACGTCGACGTGTGGCGGGCGATCGACGCAGCCTCGACGAAGCCGTTCGGCTACATGCGCTTCACACCCGGCCCCGGCGTCGGCGGCCACTGTCTTCCCATCGACCCGAGTTACCTCGCCTGGAGAGTGAAGCAGCACCTCGGTCACACGTTCCGGTTCGTCGAACTGGCCAACGATGTCAACGAGCACATGCCCGACTACGTCCACGAACGGATCACGGCGATGCTCAACCAGCAGCGCAAGAGCGTGAACGGCAGCAAGATCCTGCTCCTCGGACTCGCGTACAAGCGCGGCACCAGCGATTGGCGCGAGAGTCCCAGCGTGCACGTCGCCGACCGGCTCGCGGCGAGTGGCGCCGACGTCACGTTCTGCGACCCCCACATCGCCGACGTCAATTCGCAGGCCGTGAGATTCCCGCTCGTCGACTTCGACGCCGAGCGTTTGGCCGACGCCGACGTGGTCGTCGTGCTCGTCGACCACGAGGAGTTCGATCCCATCGCAATCGCCGAACACGCCGCCGCCGTGTTCGACACGAAGAACGTCATGCGCGGACACGAATTCACCGGCGAGATTCTCTGACAATCCGCTCAACTCCTGCCCCCAACTGCCGATGAACACGTGGGCAGCGGACGGACACCTGACCGGCAAGATGCCGGGCAGGAGCAGACCATCCACCTGGCAAGGGGACACGAGCGGTGAACGAATCGGCAGGACGAACAGGCGGCAATGCCGCTGACTCATCCGAAAACTTGATCTGGGCGCGCCTCGCCGCGCGCACCGTGCGCGTGCGCAGCGACGTCATCATCGTCGCCCTCGACGCAGCGCTCACCACGGCTGCATTCGCAGCGATGCTGCTGCTCCGGTTCGACGGCGCTGTACCCGACGACCGCTGGTCGAAGTTCATCGCGTTCATTCCTGTCGCCGTGTGCCTGGCGGTCATCTGCAACCTCGCGTGGGGCCTCTACGGCCAGCTCTGGAAGCACGCCAGCCTGTTCGAGGCCCGGCGCCTGGTGCTCTCCGGCCTCACCCTCACCAGCATCTTGGTGCTCTTCGAGTGGAAGTCGCGCGACGTGCCGATCTCGGTCATCGTCACCGGCGCGATCGTCGCAACCTTCCTGATGGCCCTCCTGCGTTTCCAGAGTCGGTTGTTCTCCTTCCGACGTGCATCCGGAGAGCCCGGCATGCGTGCGGTCGTGGTCGGCGCCGGCGATGCCGGCGCCCGGCTCGTCAACGAGATGCTGCGCAACCCGCGCGCCGGCTTCCGCCCCGTGGCGATCGTCGATCAGAACCGGTCGCTCCACGGCCGCTCTTTTGCCGGCATCGACGTCGTCGGCGGCCTCGACGGCCTCACCAACACCGTCATGGCCACCGGCGCACACGTCCTGATCTTCCCCGAGGGCGACGACAACGGGCACGACCTGCGCGACGCAGCGGCCGCCGCCGAGCGCGCCGACATCCCGCTGAAGATTGCTCCCGACCTCTCGTCGTCGCTCGGTAGCGGGGCATCCCTCCGCGACATTCGCGACGTTCAGATCGAGGACCTGCTCGGTCGCGATCAGGTCGAGATCGACATGGATGCGGTCCGCGCCATGCTGGTCGGCGAACGCGTCCTGATCACCGGGGCCGGAGGCTCGATCGGCTCCGAGATCGCCCGGCAGGTCGCCGATTGTGACCCCGCGCTCCTCGTCCTGCTCGACCACGACGAGACGCACCTGCACGACATCGCCAGCGAACTCCCGACCGCCAACGTTGTGCAGGCGCTCGCCGACATCCGCGAACGCCGCAGGATCCTCTCGCTGTTCAACAAGTTCCGCCCAACGGTCGTCTTCCACGCCGCTGCGCACAAGCACGTTCCATTGCTCGAGTCGAATCCGACCGAGGCCGCACTCACCAACGTCGTCGGCACATCGAACGTGCTCGATGCGGCGTCCGAGGTCGGCGTCGAGCGGCTCGTGTTCATCTCCACCGACAAGGCGGTCTACCCGTCGTCGATGATGGGCGCCTCCAAGCGCCTCGGCGAGCAGCTCGTCGTGTCCCGCGCTCCAGCGGGCGCGGCCTACTGTGCCGTCCGGTTCGGCAACGTGCTCGGCAGTCGCGGCAGCGTGGTTCCCACGTTCATGAAGCAGATCGCAGCCGGTGGCCCGGTCACGGTCACCGATCGCCGGATGGAGCGCTACTTCATGTCGATCGCCGAGGCGGTCCGACTCGTCCTCCAAGCAGGCGCCATCGCCGAGCCGGCGGACGGCGGTTCGGTCTTCATGCTCGACATGGGCGAGCCCGTACGGATCTATGATCTTGCCGAGCGCATGATCCGGCTGGCCGGTCACCATCCCGGCGTCGACATCGAGATCGAGGTCACGGGAATGCGCCCGGGCGAGAAGCTCGCCGAGGTGCTCACCGCCGTGGACGAGAACGAGACACCGACGTCGCACCCCGCCATCAGCAGCGTGGCATCATCGGCGATCCCGCAGGACACGCTCGAGGAAGGTGTCGACCGCCTCGGTCGTCTCGCCATCGATCTCGACGAGGACACCTGCGGCCTGGCGCTCAGGACGCTCGCCGGCGCCCAGCACGGTGAGCCGCAGCAGGCAGTCCCCGAACGTCGGCTCCAGCCGGCCTCGTAGCCATCGAGTGACGGTGGGCGAAGTGGTCGAACGACCGTGACGCGTCGCCGTCCGTCATGCTCCGACGGCGACCGGGTTTCCCGCGCCGACTTCGTTGATGATGCCCGCCCGGTGCAACATCGCGACCGCCTCGACAATGCCCGCCGCGGCATCAGCGACCGCGATCGAGAACGTTTCAGCGACCAGCTCGTCGAGCCCCGCGAGCGGCTCGCCATCGAGCAGTTGCCACACGACCGCAACGGACCCGCGCAGCAAGTGCACCTCGCCGGTCACTCCGTCGACCGCCACGACGTCGCCGTCGACCTCGAGCCAGTTGATGTGACCACGCCGTCGGAGCCACTCCTCCATCGGACCCAACGATAGACGCGATGCGACCCGGAACGGTGATCGATGGGCCTCGAACCTAGGATCGAGGACGTGCCCCCGACGCTCGACAACGCCGCGCCGAACGATCCGTCGGTGTTGCAACGCGAGTGCGCTGCGACGCGTGTCGCCCACGATGTGCGCGTCGTGTGCCGAACCGGCTGGACCGCTCCGGTGCATCAGCTCAGCGGAGCGACGCGAGTCGTCTGGGAGGCATTGGACCAGCCGCAGACCGCTGCGGAACTCGCGCGGTCCGTCGGCATCGACGCCGTTGACGAGTACTTCGTACAGGCGCTCGAGTTGCTCATCGAGGCAGACCTCATTCGGCGGACCCCGCTGTGACGACCGCCATCGAGCCCCACATCGCGACCATCTCGGGATCGGCGCCCGGAGACGCTGCGCTCTTCGTTGCTCGCCACGGCTGGCGGGACGAGGGCCCCCGAACGCTCGACGCGATCGAGGTGAGCAACTGTGAGAGCCAGTGGCTGCTCGGTCTGGTCGAGCGCGGGGTGCTCGAGGGTGGCCTGGTGCTCGACCACGACGCGGACGCCATCCTGCGCAGCCGGGCGCTCGCGGCATCGATGAGCGCCACCACACTCGAGTCGCGGGGTGGCGCGGCCATCGCCGCGCTACGCGACGCGGGCATCGGGACGCGGGTCATCAAGGGCGTCGCGATCGCCCACCTCGATTACGACGATCCCGGCGACCGCCACTTCGGCGACATCGACGTGCTCGTCCACGGAAGCGACATCGCCGCGAGCGTTGCTGTCCTCGAACAGGCCGGCTTCCGGCGGCACTATCCCGAACCGACCGCCGGCTTCGACGAACACTTGGGCAAGGGCGTCGCCCTGGAAAACGACGAGCAGGTCGTGATCGACGTCCACCGGACACTCGCTCTCGGCTACTACGGAACGCGACTCCCGATCGAACGTCTCTGGGATCGCCCGCAACCGATGGCCGTCGGCGACATCGAGGTCACCACAATGCCGCGACTCAACCGCTTCCTCCACTGCGCCATCCACATGTCATTGTCACCCTCGAGGCGGATCAGCAGCGGTCTCGACATGTGCATGATCGCCACACGCGGTGGCGGCATCGACCCCGACGAGGCGATCGAGCGTTCGATCGAGTGGGGCTGCGACCACCTCCTCGCCGAAGCTGTCCGGGCCACGATCGGCTGGTTCCCCGATGCGCTCCCGATACCTCGGCTGACCGACTGGGCTCGCAAACGGCCCCGGTCGACGCGCGACCGGATTCTCGCCGGTGCCTACTCGGGCCGATTCGCCGGATCACGCCTGCGCAGCCTCACCGCGATCGCAGGCGTGCCGACGCTGCGCGGACGGGCGAGTGCGTCCAGGTACGTTCTGCACCGGAACCACGATGCCCACAAGTAGACAGGCCCCGACATCGAGCACCCCCATGGCGCGCCATGGCAACGGCGACACCTCCGTGCCGACCACGTACCGGGCGTTCGACTTCACGTTCACGCTCGAGGTGCGTCGGCCGCCGTGGCGGTCGACGTCATGGGTTGTATGCGGGCCGAAGCCCGGTCGAACATCCCGGCGCGCATCACGCTCGACGAGGAGAGCCCCGGCGACCATGTGCTGCGCCTCGACGGTGAGTCCGAGTTCCGCACCGACGATCTCGGGAAACTGGTTCATCAGACGATGTGGGAGGTCACGAGACGCGGCGTCCACTCCCGCACGGATGCGCTGGTCCTCCACGCGGCGGCGGTGATGTTGCATGGCACGATCGTTCTGATCTCCGGCCGGTCGGGAGCGGGTAAGAGCACGCTCGCGGCCGCACTGCTCGAGCTCGGCGCGTCGTATCTCACCGACGAGGCGGTCGAGATCGATGCAACCGGCCAACCCGTCGACTGGCTCGTTCGGCCGCTCAAACTCGACGAGCACTCGCTCAACTCGCTCGATCAGGTCGGCGGCCTCACGTTCACGCACTCGAAGGGCTTCGTCCGTTCGAGTGGCCCGGTACTCCCCGATGGAACGGTCCACGTCCCGGTCGCAGCCGAACGACTCTTCGACAAGCGTCCAACGGCTGGCACGATGGTCGTCTTCCTCGAGTCCCAGGCGGGGCCGCTCCTCCCTGAACCAGCCTCGCGTTCGACCGCCGTGGCGCGCCTCATCGGCGAGAGCTTCGTCCCCGGCTCCCGACGCCAGAGCGGCCTCGAGGCCGCCGCGTCGCTCAGCAAGGGCCCGCGCCTGCTCACGATGAGCGGTGGGTCGGTGCAGCAGCGCGCCGAATGGATCGATGCCGCGCTCCGCTGATCGGGTTTGTCCCAGCGCCGAGCGGCGGAGCGACAACACCCGGGGCTGCGGCTCGAGAAATCCCTCAACTTCACGTCCGCATCGACCGATGACAACAACGAGGGCGGGTCGTTGCCATGCGGGCAGTGCGCGCATACAATAACCGGAAAGATCAGGCGGATCAGAGAGATCGAGCGGAAAGGCCAAAGGCGGAACACATGACCGGATTGACACAGGAGCGGCGGCTCTCGAGAAGGGCCGCACTGGGACGCGCGGCAACCGTTGGAGCAGTCGCGTGGTCGGCGCCGATACTGCTCTCCACCCCCGCCCACGCCACAATGTCCGCAGGGGCCCGCATGATGCGCGGGCCATTCAGGTCGCTGACCCTTGCATGGGATCCCTCGGGCTGGCAAGCCCGACCCGGCACCGGTCGCTCCCCCGCCCTGCAGTACTTCCGCACGCGTCAGCTCGACGTCAACGGAGGCAGCGGCTGGAAGCTCATCGCCACCGGTCAGTCGGTCGACCTGCTCTTCGGTTCGCCGCTGCAGTTCAAGATGCCGCCACTCGGCGGAGGCCCGACCGGGCGACAGGTCTCCCAGACCGACTCCACCGTCGAGCCGGTCACCACCGAGCCAGTCACGACCGAGCCGGTCACGACCGAGCCAGTCACGACCGAGCCCGTCACGACCGCCGGAGTCGACGAGGGCACGACGACCACCACGGTCGCTGAGGCACCGGACGAGACACCGACCACGACCGCAGCCCAGGAATCGGACGAAACACCGACCACGACCGCAGCCCAGGAATCGGACGAGCCGGTGACCACCGCTGCGCCAGAGCAGGCTCCCACCGCG
>JASJHI010000289.1:0-3905 GCA_033791105.1 Acidimicrobiia bacterium
GGCGCCTAAAAACAACACGACCCCCCGTCTGGGAGGTCGTGAGCACGCGCGGCGATGTGACCGGCGTGCTACCGGATGAGTACTACGAGGGCGCGGAGGTGAGTTCGCACGAGATCCATAGTGGCATCACCCTACCGTCCCCGTCAACTCCGCGCGCCCGTCGACCCATCCCGATCAGATGCGCGGCCGGGTGGTCGCCCGATTCTCATGGCAGCCGGGTCTCTTGCTCAGGCGTCGGGAGGGAACGCGCCTTGGAGTTGGGCTGCGGTGACGGTGTTCTCCATCAGGCAGGCGATCGTCATCGGCCCCGTGCCACCGGGCATCGGGGTGATCCAGCCGGCCACCTCGCTGACAGGGTCGAAGTCGACGTCGCCGACGATGCCGGACTCGGTGCGCGACACGCCGACGTCGATCACTGCGGCGCCGGGTTTCACCATGTCGGCCGTGATCATCCTGGCCTGGCCCGCGGCGGCGACCACGATGTCGGCCTGACGAACCGCTCCCGCCATGTCGGACGTGCGGGAGTGCGCCATCGTCACCGTCGCATCGATGCCCTTGCGGTTGAGCAGGAGCGAGAGCGGGAGCCCGACGAGCGTCGAGCGGCCGATCACGATGGCTCGCGTGCCCGAGATCGGCACGTCGTACTTGCCGAGCAGGCGCATCACGCCGAGCGGGGTGCAGCCGACGAGGCCTGCACGTCCACGAACGAGTCGACCCATCGAACGCTCGGTCAGCCCGTCGACGTCCTTCTCCGGAGGGATCAGATCGATCACCGGCTCCGGATCGAGCCCCTCGGGCAGCGGGAGCTGCACGAGGATGCCGTGCACGGCGGGATCGGCGACGAGGACCGCGACCGCGCCCTCGACCTCAGCCTGTGTCGCCGTCGGAGGAAGATCGACGTGGCGCGAGGCGAGTCCCGCCTCAGCCGCTTTCTTGTGCTTGCTGCGCACGTACCGTTGGCTCGGCGCGTCATCGCCGACGAGCACCGTCGCGAGACACACCTCCGGGGATCCGGCGGCCTCCACGCGCGCACGAAGGCCGGCGACGATCTCGTCGCGCAGCGCGGCACCATCCATCACGATTGCAGACACGCCGCCGGACCCTACCGCCACCGTCGACACCGCATGATCGATGCGATCTCGCACCGTCCGCCGAGAGCCGGTGCCATCATGGGCTGATGGTCGCCCGACTGGAACTCCGCGTGCTCCGCCTCGACGATGGCCGCGACCTGGCGTTCGCTGAATACGGCGATCCATCCGGCGCGCCGGTCTTCGCGTTCCACGGGACGCCCGGCTCACACACCCAGGCGCAACCGTTGCACCCGGCGGCGCTCGCCGGCGGAGTGCGGCTGATCGTGCCGGATCGACCGGGCTACGGACACTCGACGTTCGACCGGTCGCGGACGCTGACCGGCTGGCCCGACGACGTCGCCGCGGTCGCCGGCGCGCTGGAGATCGATCGTTTCGGCGTCGTCGGCATCTCCGGCGGTGGGCCACACGCGGCCGTCGCCGCACACGCACTCGGCGAACGGCTCACGGGCTGCGCGATCGTCAGCGGGGTCGGCCCGCTGAACGCGCCAGAGGACTCGGAGGGCATGATGCCGTTCAACCGGATGCTCGCCGCGCTCGCACGACGGGCGCCGTCGCTGTTGCGGGTGCCGTTCGCGGCGCTGGACATCGTCGGACGGCTGCTCCCCGAAGAGCGCCTGATCGAGCAGATGACGAATCCGCTGCCGCCGGCGGACGTCGAGATCATCACCCGGCCCGAGATCCGCGAGGCGATGCTCGTCGACATCGCCACTCGGCACCCGACGCGGGCCAGGGCGGCTGCGCAGGACTTCGCGCTGTTCGCCCGCCCGTGGGGGTTCGAACTCGACGACATCTCCACCCCGGTGTCCCTCTGGCACGGTGACGAGGACGTCAACGTCCCCTTCGCCCACGGCCAACGGTACGTGGACCTGATCCCCGGCGCGTCGCTGAACGCGATCACCGGCGCCGGGCACATGCTGTTCGTGGATCACGCGCCCGCGATCCTGACGATGGCCTGCGGAACCTCGCCCGACTGACCGCTCGATCGGGCCCAGGCGTCAGGGCGTGACCCAGGTCCGCGTCAGACGAAGATGACCTGAGCTCCTGCCGACATCTCGATGAACTCGCTCACGTTGATGACGTCGATGACGCCATCGAACAGATCGTCCTCGTCGAGGTCCATCATGTCGACCGACATCTTGCACGCCCACAGCTGGGCCCCCATGTCGGTCAGCATCTCCAGGAACTCCGGGATCTCCGGAACATCCTGCCCGGCGATCTGCTTCTTCATCATCTTGGTCGACATCGCCGTCATGCCAGGAAGGCCACCGAGGCCCTGCGGCATGTGCGTGGCCGGGTTCCCGAGGATCGTGAACTTGAGATCGCTCATCGTCTCCTTGGTGATCATGTCGAGTCCCCAGAACGTGAAGAAGATGTGGGTCTCCACGCCCTCGTTCAGGGCACCGTTGGCCATGATCAGTGCCGGGTACGCCATGTCGAGCGTGCCTTTGGAACAAACGAAGCAGATCTTCCGATCGACCTCGTCGTCACCGAAGTCGGGAACGACTTCCGGCGCAGCTTGTTTTGTCGTGGTCATGACAACTCCTCTCAGACGCAACCGCGGGGCTTGGGGAGCCCGGCAATGTACGCCATCTTCTTGGCTGGCTTCTTGGGGAACAGGACGAACAGCCGCTTGGTCGGGATCCCACCGATCGTGGACACGCGGCGCAGGGTTGCGGTTTCCTGCTGATCGACGTAGTCGCTGCGCAGAAATCGGATCGCCTCCCAATGCTCGTCGGTCAGTTCCTCGATCCCGATGGCCGCGGCCAAGCTCTGGCCGAGGTCCTCGTTCCATTCGTCGTAGACCGTCAGGAACCCTTCCTCGTCGACGTGGACCTCGTGTCCGGCGATCGTCGTGACGTTGCTCATCGGGTGTCTCCTTGTGTAGGTGTGTCGGCGGCCGAGCTATCGGCCTGCGATGCGTCGTCCGACCCGTCGGTCGCAGTGTCGAATGCGGGGCCGGTCTTGCGGGAGACGGCGCGGAGCGTCTCGAGCGCTCGCCCCATTCCCCTGCGGACGTCGGGGTCGCGGCTCTGCCGGGCCAGTGACCAGAGGCTCGGCGGTTCGCTGGACTCGTTCTCCACGACTTCCTGCTCGAAACGCACAGCGTCGACCATGCGGCCGAGCAGGGCGAGCAGCTCCGGTTGGGTGATCTCTCTGACGGCACCGAGAATCTCGACAATGTTGTCGCCGAGGTGATCGAGATCGTCGGCATCGAAACCGGTGACCACCCGATCGGCCACCCGCGCCCCGGCACGAGCGAAGTCGATGTAGCCCTTCTGCTCGGCCATCACCAGGCGATCGGTGAGCATCGTCATGACGTCGGCACCGAGCGGCGCCGCGTCGTCGACGAACTCACCAAGCTGCGCGAGCGCCACGAGCGCCCGGTCGAGCGTCGGGGCCACCTCGACGAGACGGCGCAGCAGCCGCACCGTGTCGGCGAGATCGGTGGTGGCCACCAAGTCGTCGAGTTCGT
This sequence comes from Acidimicrobiia bacterium, assembly GCA_033791105.1. Lineage (GTDB taxonomy): Bacteria > Actinomycetota > Acidimicrobiia > Acidimicrobiales > Ilumatobacteraceae > JASJHI01. The sequence goes on from JASJHI010000289.1 coordinate 3,565, forward strand.
GCGTTGCGATCGCCAGTGCCTCGCCGGCGACCAGTGTCGCGTCGGTACGGAGTTCGTCCCACGATTCGCGTTGTCGCGCCTGCAGCGCAGCCTCGCGCGTCAGGACCTCGACGTGGTCGGTGAGGCGGTCGTTCTTCGCTTCGAGGCGAGCGACGTCGGATCGGGAGTCGTCGGGAGTGACATCGAGCGGGTTGTCGAGGGAGGTCATGAGGACACCTCCGTTGGCTCCTTGCCGGCCATCGACATGGCGGATGGGAGAGGAAGGTCGCGGCCCGGGAGCAGGACGTTCCAGTACGTCCACTTGAACATCATCTTGCCCCAGTGATTGGCCTCGGTCTCCT
>JASJHI010000290.1:0-3274 GCA_033791105.1 Acidimicrobiia bacterium
GGCCGTGGCCGAGTTCGTGGGCGAGCGTGGCGACGTCGCGTGGCTTCGAGGTCCAGTTGAGGAACACGTAGGGGTGATGGCTCGGGGTGACGGGTGCGGCGAATGCGCCGCCGCGTTTGCCGGGGCGGAGCGGAGCGTCGATCCAGTTCTCGTCGATGAAGCGGTCGACGACGCCGGCGAGCTCGGGTGAGAACGAGCGGTACGCATCGCGGACGATGCCGGTCGCCTCGGTCCAGCCGATCTGCTGCTCGTCACTGGCGACGGAGGCCATCCGGTCGTAGTCGGCGAGCTTGTCGACGCCGAGCACCTGCGCCTTGAGGCGGTACCAGCGCTGGGGGATCTCGTAGTTGGCGACGACGGCGTCGACGAGCGCCTGGACGGATTCGTCTGATGCCTCGTTGGCGAGGTTGCGCGACGAGACCCAGCTGCCGAAGTCGCGCATCCGATCGTCGATCGACGTGTCGAGGAGCAGCGTGTTGAACACGAAGGCGCGGGTGCGGAGTCCGGGTTCGAGTGCGGTCGTCACGGCTCCGGCGACTTGCTCGCGAACGGCACTGTCGTTGTGGGTGATCAGCGAGAGCGCCTGGGCGAGCGGGACGGTTGCGCCTGATGGGACGTCGTCGGGCAACCCGTCGGGAAGGTCGACCTCGATCGCGGAGGTGAGCTCGTCAAACAGGCGAACCCAAGCGGACGAACCGGTCTGCGATTTCTCGGCGAGGACGGTCTCCTCGGGTTCGGTGAGCAGGTGCGGCCGCATCAGCCGCATCGTCGCGAGGTGGTGGCGGCAGAAGTCGAGACGGGGATCGGCGAGGATCACCGCGGCGTGTTCGTCGCCGGCCGCCGCCCACTCGAGCTCGAAGAAGATGAGCTTGGTCTGGACCGCGGTTTCGCGCTCTTGCACGTGCGCCACGGCTGCACCCCTCGCGGGGTCGGTCGTGTCGGTCGTGAACGCGAGCATCGCGTGGTAGCCGCCGCGCGTCGACAATTCGGCGATCTCAGCCATCGTGTTCATCGCCTCGACCAGCCCACCTGCACCGAGCGTCCCGACCAGCCCGCGGAGCGCGGTCAACCCGTCGGCGAGTTCGTCAGCCCGGTCGAACAGGTCATCGGCCGTCATCCCGTCCGGAAGGATCGTGTCGATGTCCCACGCCACGTCGGCAGCAGCGAGGTCAGATTCATTCTGTTCGACGGCAGTCATCCACCGAGTCTGCCGCGGCTCCGACACACATGGCACAGCACTCCGCAAGCGGCTCACAATCGTGCGGGGTCCTACTGACAGCCGACGAGGGGTATCGGTGGCACGGTCGACAGGCGGCCCGATGGAACCGTGGGACTCGCCATCGCTGAAGGTGGCGTCCGACTCGAACGCTCGGCGCGCCACCGACTCTTCCAATCGTGGTGTCGCCGATGTGCTGCAACCTGTTCGACTACAGCCGCGAGATGGCCGAGGCGCGTCGACCGTTCGTCAGCGCGCTCTTCGATGGCGACGCTGGCCGGCCCCCTGTCCCCTACATGGGGGCAACGGCCTCTGCCGACGGAGTCACTCGAGGCGGAGGGCCGTCACGCGATCCGCGAAGCTGATCGTGTGCTCGCCTCCGATGCCTCGATCCTTGACGCTCTCGCGCTCGCCCTCACCCGCTCGCCGGTTCCTCGGCAGAACGAGGACATCGCCGACGAACTCGTCGCGGCGGGCCTCGATCTCGGCGCCGATCCCGAGGAGCGCCTGCAGCGGGCGACCCAGCGCGATGCGCGCTTCTCCCAGGTTGGGGACGGCATGGTCTTCATTCCGGCGCTCCTCGAGGGCACCTGCTGGACGATCGCCGTCGACGCCGAGAATGCTCGGGAGGATCTTGTCCGGCTCGACGTCGACCTTGCGATTCTCACCTGGTGGTTGATCGCCGACGAGGTCTCGCTCGTCGACGACGAGGGCCTCGAGCTGGGCACACTCCGAGTCGAGGGGATCGACCTCGACGGCGCCGACACCGACGTCGTGTTCGGACCGCCCGGCTGGCTCGAGCCATTCGCGGGGGGGCTGGCGTCCGTCGAGATCGTCGACGGCGCCCTGCGTTGGTCGGCGTGCAGCGACGAGCCGTCGGCGACGGCTCGCCAGGTCGACGCAACGCGTGCCGGATTCGATCTCGCCTCGAAGACCGAGTCGTACGGTGACGTCATCGCCGACGAGCCGGTCGAGCTGACCTTCGCAATGGGCGAGCAGGCCACGATGGAGTCGCTGGTGGCCGACCGGGGTGCCTTCATCGACGACCAGCCTCCGCGGCACGGCACCCTGCTCGAGGCTGCTGGTCTCGAGAGTCGTGGGCCGTTCGTCGCCCCCGCCGGCTTCGATTGGGAGCGGTTGTCCACCTGGCAGGGTCGCAACCGCTCGATGTGGGAGTTCGACCTGGACGACGACGAGGCCGCTTTCCTGGCGATGCTGGGGGGAGCGGCGGGGGTGATTCTCGCCGGCGAGCCGGATGCGCTCGGCGACGACGCGGAACAGCGCGCGGCCGGGGCGGCACTCCTGGCGTCGATCCTGGAGCAGCACGAGGACGTGGCGGTGGCGTTCTGGGCGAGCCACTCCGCGAGCATCCCGTCCGACGAGATCCTCCGGTTCGCGGACGCGTTGGTGGACGCGCTGGGCGAGGCGACGCCAGGCGTGGCGTGGTTGCGATCGCGGTGTCTGGACGCAATGGGTCGCGTCCCGGAGGCGATCGGCGCGCTCGATGAGGTCGTGTCCGATACCGACCACCCGCTGGTTCTTCTCGAGGCCGCCGGCTTCGCTGCCGATCGCGGCGACGCGCCGACCGCTCGCCGCCTGCTGGAGCGGGCCGGAACACTCGACCATCTGGCCGAGCACGACGGAGAGTTCACCCACTCCTCGCCCGATCTCGATCTCCTGGCCGAGGTCCTCCCCTTCGCCCAGCGACCCAAGGCGATGGCCCGCCGCAACGACCCGTGCCCGTGCGGGTCGGGACGCAAGTACAAGGCCTGTCACCTCGGTGAGGAGCAGCATCCGCTCGACATGCGGGCCGCCTGGCTCTACGGCAAGGCCGTCCGCCATCTGCACCGAACCGATCCGCTCAGCGCGGTCGAGATCGCCAGGGAGATGGCGCGCCACGTCGGCTGGGAGACCGAACAGGAGCTGATGGATTCGCCGGCCGCAGTCGACCTGGCGCTCCTCGAGGGCGGAGCGTGTGCCGTGTTCCTGGCGGCCCGGTCCGATCTCCTCCCCGCGGATGAGGCGCTGCTCGCCGCGCAGTGGACACTGGTCGACCGC
>JASJHI010000291.1:0-4285 GCA_033791105.1 Acidimicrobiia bacterium
AGCGGCCCGAGTCCGAGTTCGCGATCTCGATGCGCACCCGATGGGACGCCTTGATCGACAACCACGACGAGATCCTCGCCGAACTCGACCACTACCGCGAGATCGGCATCAGGCACGTCGTACCTGAGCCGCGCCAGCGGACCCTGGACGACTACCTACGTTCGATCGAGGTCACTGCCGAGGTCCTTCGCCGTGGCGACGTCACGTTCGCCGAGTGACCGCGCGGAACAGCGGGACTCGAGCCACGGTCTCGCTCAGGACCACTCGTCCCATCTGATGAACTCCTCGGCCGGCGGACGGGTCGCCCGCTTGAAGTCTGTCCCGATCGTGTACGCGACCGGAAACAGCCCCGCCTGGCTGTAGTCGTCGTAGGGGATGCCGAGCAGTTCGGCAACGTCGCGTTCGTTGCGCAAGTGAAGGGACGTCCATACAGACCCGAGCCCACGTTCGCGGAGCGCGAGCATGAAGCTCCACACCGCCGGCAGGATGCCGCCCCACCGCGATGCCTGCCGCCATGACGGTGTGCCTTCGCCCATCCGGTCGGCCAACAGCGGGATGACGTGGACCGGCACCTCGTGCAGATGATCGACGAGGTGCTGCGCTGACGCGTTGACGCGGGCGTTCTGCGTGCCGGCCTCGTGCGGCAGTTGCCCCCTGTAGGCCTCTTCGAAGTTGCGCCGGTAGATGTCGGCGATGGCCTGCCGCTTGTCAGGATCGGTGACGATCATCCACCGCCATCGTTGCGAGTTCGATCCCGTCGGCGATTGGTGGGCGATGTCGATGCACTCGACGAGCACCTCACGCGGTACCGGTCGGCTGAGGTCGAGTCGCTTGCGCACCGCCCGCGTGGTGGTGAGCACCTCGTCGGCCGACAGCCCGAGCCGTTCGCTCATGAGCCCGCCTCGCCGAGCACCTCGTCGGCGTGAGCGGCCATCCATGCCTCGGTTGCGGCACCCATCTTGGCGCCGTCGTACCCGATGCGCTGCGTGGGCTCGACCTCGAGCACGACACGACGCGGCGAGTCGAGAAACTGCTGGAACACCGCTCGCCGCTGCTCGTCATGACCCTGCAGTGCCGCGGACAGCGCTGGATAGAACCAGTCCTTCACCTCGCGGCTGTCGTGCACGGTACAGGTCCCCTTGTAGGTGACTGTCTTGTTCCGCACCATCTTCGAGCCGGTCGACGTGACGACGATACAGACGCGGGGATCGCGGCGGACCGCGCTGATGCGTGCTCGTTGGCTCGTCGCGGTCAGCCAGAATCTGCCGTCGCGGTAGACGTACGACATGATCACGCCAACCGGCCAGCCCTCCTTGTTCGACCAGATGAACGTGCACTCGTTCTGGGCTTGCAGCATCTCCTGCTCGACGTCGTCCTCGAGTGTGTAGACGGAGACGTCCTCGTAGTCGTCGAGTTCTTCGGAGGTATCGGTCATGTCACCGACCGTACGCGCTCGCGGTGCGGAGCCTCTCAGCGGCGCGTCTCAGCGGCGCAACGTCCACCGGATCGGAAGCGTGGTCAGCCCGCGCAGGATGAACGGCTCATTGACCATGACCTCCCCGACCCGCTCGACCGTCTCGAACCGTTCGACGATCCAGCGCAGCGCGAGCTGCCCTTCGCGACGCGCCAGCGACGCGCCGATGCAGTGATGGATCCCCCAGCCGAACGCGAGGTGCGGTCTGCTGCCAGGCCCGTGCCGGTCGAGCCGGATCTCGTCGGGAGCCTCCCAGACCCGCTCGTCGCGGTTCGCGGACGCGAACAGCACCTGCACCCGCGACTGCGGGGGAAGCTCGTTGCCCTGAACGATCGCCGGCTCGGGATTGACGCGGAACAGTCCCTGCACGGGTGAGTCGTAGCGGAGGAATTCCTCGACCGCCGATGGGATCAGGTCCGGTTCGCCGCGTAGCCGTTCGAGGAGTTCCGGGTGATCGATCAAGCGGTAGAGCATCAGCGAGATCAGACTGGCCGTCGTCTCGTGGCCGGCGACGAGGAGTTGCTGGCTCAACCGCCTGACCTCGCCATGGCTCAGCCGACCCTCGAGCTTGGCCACGGTCATCACCGACAGGACGTCGTCGGGAAGCTCGGCGTCATGTTCGCGAAGACTCGTGCGCTCCGCGACCAACTCGTCGACAAGTGCGAAGATGTGGCGGTTCGCCTCCTCCGCGAGCGCATGATCGGCGCCACCGAGACTGTTGACGATGTCGTCCGACCACTGACCGAAGTCGTCACGGCGATCGACCGGCACGCCGAGCAGCGCGGCGATGACCACGGCGGGGAACGGAAAGGCGAACAGCCGAACGAAATCGCCATCGCCGTCCTCGGCAAAGGCACGCTGCCACAGACCATCGCCGATCTCCTCGACCTCATCTTCGAGGCGGGCGATCGCCGCTGGTCGAAAGCTGTCCTGGAGCACCCGCCGCTGGCGGCGATGGTCAGGGTCATCGGTGGTGCCGAGCACACCGCCGGGCTGCGGATCGATCCCGACGCCGTACCCATTGCGCCAGACGCCCGGATCCGTCAAGACACCGAAGACGTCCTCGTGACGGCTGACCACGTGGAACGGAGGGTCGTGCGTCGCCTCGCGATGGAACGGGCACTCGTCACGCAAGACGCGATGACCGACCGATGGCTCCACGTCGTTGGCATGGGCCAGGTGTGAGTAGTCGAGCCGTTCTTCCTCCACGTGCTCATCGAATCACGCAGCGGCAACCCGATCAGCAGCGGACGGCGCGGTCTACGATGCGCCGGTGATCGAACGGATCGAGAATCTGCCCGCCGGAGTCATCGGCATGCGCGCCGTCGGGGAATTCACGATCACCGATTACACCTCGATCATCGAACCCGAGGTCGAGCGCATCGACGCAACGCACGGCGATCTTCGCCTCGTGCTCCACCTCGGCGACCAGTTCACTGGGTTCGGCGAGGGGGCGTGGGGCGACCTCACCGACGAGATCCGGCACACCCACTTCCACCGCGGTGCCGTCGTCACCGACGACGGAGCGATTCGCACCGGTCTCAACGTCATGAAGTGGGTCCTGCACGGCCACGTCCGCACGTTCCAGAACGACGAGTACGACAAAGCCGTCAGCTGGGTCGCCGACTGACACAGCGCCTCGGGATGACGTGGGACGTCATCGATCGAGCGCGGGCGCGCCGGTACCGTGCCGAACATGACCGGACAAGCCACGACATGGCCCGAGGCACGGAGCGTACGCACCCATCTCGGTGACCTCGAGTACCGCGACATCGGGCCGCCCGGCCGCTCACCGGACACCGCGCCGGTGGTGCTCCTCGTGCACCTCGTCCTTGCCGCTGGCGACCATTGGGACAAGGTGGTCGCGCGACTCTCCGATCGCTATCGCTGCATCGTGCCGGACATGCCGATGGGCGGCCATCGGCTCCCCGCGAACGAGGGCGCCGACCTCACCACACCCGGCATGGCGAGAGCGCTGGCGGAACTGATGGAGGCGCTCGACCTCGACGACGTCACGCTCGTCGGCAACGACACGGGTGGGGCGATCTGCCAGGTCGTCGGCGCCGACCATCCCGAGCGCGTCGGGCGCATCGTGCTGACCGACTGCGACATGTACGACGAATTCCCGCCGAAGATCTTCTTCAGCATTCCGCTGGCTGCCGCTGTGCCGGGCGGCATCCAGGTCCTCGCCCAGATCCTCAGGATCAAACCGCTGTGGCGGCTCCCGATCACGTTCGGCTGGCTCACCCACGACGTCGACGGCGAGAAGGTCGAACGATGGGCCGCGGCCCTGCGCGCCGACCCGGCGATCGCCCGCGATGCCCGCGCGGCGATCCGCGGCATGAGCACGGACTACACGAACAGGGCGGCCGAGGCACTCCGCACGGCGGACATTCCCCTGCTCATCGTGTGGGGCGCCGACGACAAGGCGTTCAGCCGGGCGAACGCCGAGCGCATGCGCGACGAAGTTCCGGGTGCAGAACTCGTTTTGGTCGATGATGCGAAGGCCCTCGTCTGCTGGGATCAGCCCGATCGACTCGCGGAACTGATCGCCGAGTTCGTCACGGTGCCCGACGCCTGACGGTCGGTCAGCCGGACGCTTCCTCGATGGCCTGCTCGCGAGCCAAGCGGTAGTCGGCCTTACCGTTGGGCGCGCGATAGACCTCGTCCACGAAGACAACTCGGCGTGGTGCCTTGTAGTCGGCGATCGATCCCTTGACGGTTGCGATCACGTCGGCCGCGGTCGTCGGTGCCGACACCGAGCACACGAGTGTGACGAGCTCACCGAATCGTTCGTCGGGCACGCCGACG
>JASJHI010000292.1:0-3030 GCA_033791105.1 Acidimicrobiia bacterium
CAGTCGCGCAGCTTCGTGCAACGCGACTCGGGCGGCAAGTCCAATCTAGTCGGGCTGATCTGTTCGGCCCTGGTGCTCATCACGCTGCTGTTCCTCACCGGCCTGTTCGAGCAACTGCCGCTGGCGGTACTGTCCGGCATCGTCATCGTCGCCGGGCTCGGCTTGTTCGACATCCGCGACTTTCGAACGCTCTGGGGTGTCAGGAGATCGGAGTTCTGGCTCGGCGTCACCACCGTCGCGGCGGTGCTGGTGCTCGGGATGCTCGGCGGGATCGCCTTCGCCATCGGGCTGTCACTGATCGTCGCGCTGGCACGCCTGGTCAGGCCGCACACCGCGGAACTCGGGCTGGTCGAAGGCACCGACACCTACCGTGATCTCGATCGCCATGCCAACGCCCATCGCATCCCCGGCCTACTGATCTACCGGGTCGACGACGAGTTGTTCTTCGCCAACACCACATTCTTCGCGAGCGATGTCAAGCACCGGCTCGTGACAGCAGATCCGCCCGACCACGCATTGCTGATCGACGCCGAGGGCATCTCCGACATCGACACCACCGCAACCCAACAGCTCGGTGAGTTGTTCGACGAGCTCGACGCCGCCGGCATCGAGGGGTTGTGGGCGAGGGTGCGCCAGCCGGTGCTCGACATGCTCGACCGGTCGGGATTGCTCGGTCGCATCGGCGAGGACCACATCTTCCTCGAGGTCGACGACGCCGTCAGCCACTACGTTGCCGACCACGCGGGCACCGGGCACGACAGCACCGGACAGGACGGCGGCGAGCAGGACGGCCGCGGGCAGGACGGCAACCGATCGCGGTCGCCGCAGACAAAAGGAGCACATCAGATGGATGCCGACAGTGCCACTGCCGATGAGGCACGATCCCGACTCGCCGCCGAACGCGAGCTCGCCGAGGGGCGACTCCGCACCCTCGAACACGAACGCGACCAAGACGGCGCGATCGATTCGACGGGGGGCGATCCGGGCGCCGACACCACCATTGCGGCCACAAATCTCGGCGCGATCGAAGACGCGCACAAGGAGATCGAGGAGATCGACCTGGCGCTCCGACGCGTCGACGATGGCACGTACGGGATCGACGAGGTGACCGGCGAACCGATCGATCCCGCCCGACTCGCCGCCGAACCGACCGCCCGGATGAACGTGGATACCCGACCGCCGCTGGTGTAGGCGAGGCGGGATTTGATGCAGCAGGTCGACCGCCGGCGGTTGATCGACGACACCGAACGCTGGTTCCAGCGACGCGGTCTGCCCTACGCGTCGCAGCACGATGCGCGACCGCTCGTGCTGTTCAACCGCGCCATCCCGCTGTTGGTGCTGGTACTCCTCGCAGAGGCGGTCACCCTGCTGTTCCGCAATGACTACGGCGGGTCGATGCTGTACGGGGTGTTCCTGCTCACAGCGGCCGGGTTGCTCCTGCTGCTGATTCTCGTGATGGGAGGACGGCCTCGTCGCACATGGCGGCTGCCTGCGTGGCTCTCCTCGATCGCGGCCGCAGCCTTTGCGCTCGGACCGGCGGCGATCGCACTCGTATTCGAGGGTCGCGACAATCTGGTCGTCGGTCTACTGGCGACCAACGTCGTCGTGTTCGTCCTCGCGATGCTCGGTGAGTACTACAACATCATCCCCGTCATCCGCCATGAGATCCACGAGATCAGGACCGGTCGACGCCAGATGCTCGCACCGATGCGCCAGGTGATGCCGATCATGCTGCTGCTCGTGTTCTTCTTGTTCATGACCGCGGAGGTCTGGCAGATCGCCCACGATGCGACGCCACTCGGCTTCACCGTTGTCGTGGTCTCCCTGATCGCCTTCTCGGCCGCGTTCGTGGCTTCTCGAGCCCAAGACGCGCTGGCAGGGGTGTCCACGTTCACGAGCTGGAGCCAGATCCACGAGGTGGCCGAATCGACGACCGCCCCTGACCTGCCGCTGCCCGACGATCTCCCCGAGCCGCCTGAGCTGCTCGACACGATCGGTCAAGGTGAGGTCAAACTTCTGCTTTCGGTCACGATGGCGGTCCAGCTCGTCCTCGTCGGGATCGTGGTGACGCTCGCGCTGGTCGCTGTCGGGGCGCTGGTCGTACGTCGGGAGACCATCCTCCAGTGGACCCGGTTGGAGGACGCGGACTGGAATCCGATCGTGGCGTTCACGCTCGCCGGTAGCGAGTATGCGATCACCGAGGAGACACTCCTGATGGCCACGCTCCTCGGGGTGTTCTCGGCGATGCAGTTCGCGGTCTCGATCTTCACCGACGCCGAACTCCAGAAGACCTACTTCACAGGCGTGCGCGACGATGCCCGTGAGGTGCTCGCCGTACGTGCGCGCTACACCCAGTTCCTCTCGGGACAACCTTGAGCGCTCGGACGCCGACGACCGCGGCTCAATCCTGAGGTAGATCGGGCTGGCGCACAATCCGCTCTGGCGACGGCATCGCGATGTCGGCGGCGTCGAGTTGCCGCTTCACGTTGCGGACCACACGATCCAGTGCTTGCGACTCGTCCGCCAACCCGGAGCCGTGCCACCATCTCAGCTCGAGTTCGTACGTGCCGCTCTCGAATCCTCTGGCACGCACCGATGGTGGCGGATCGTCGAGTACCCCCTCGGCCGACGATGCAGCGGCAACAAGTTCCTTCTCGGCGGTCTCGAGGTCGGCGTCGTAGGCGATCTCGAGCGTGATCGATGACCGGCGCTTGTCGTACGCGGTGTACACAGTGATGCTGTTGCTGAGGACGTCGGTGCTCGGAATATTGATGCGCCGCCCGTCGCGGGTGCGCAGCACGGTGGTCCGGCCACTGACGGCCTCGACCGATCCCTCGTGGCCGTTCGTCTCGATCTCGTCGTCGACCGCGAACGGGCTGCGCACCTCCAACAGGAGACCGGCCGAGAAGTTCTCGAGGAACGGGCGAAGCATCAGCACGCCGACCAACAAGACGGCCGCCAGGACGACCGTGAACCACGCAACGGAAACGCCGAACAGGCTCATCGCCACGGCGAAGAGGACGATCATCA
>JASJHI010000293.1:0-6470 GCA_033791105.1 Acidimicrobiia bacterium
GGGCACGTCTGTCTGATCAACCACGACCTCGACCTGATCGAGTTCATCGTGCCGTGGTGGGACGACGTCGGTTGAACGTTCAGGTTCTGCAACGCCGCGTGAGCGGCAGTGAGCTACCTCGAAAACAGCAAGCCGAAGAACGAAACCTCTTACGCCCGCCACGGCTTCGTCGCGCTCGACCCTATGCCACTTCCCGAAGGGGCGCCGCCGGTGACACCTATGTGGCGCGAACCTCATTGAAGTTGCGTGCCGCGCCCTGCCCCACAACGCCGGTTAGTCGGCGCGGCCTGGAAGTGGAGTGTGGTTCCTCCCGAATGAAGGAGGGACATAATGACAACACTTCTCACCACACCGACCACGCTCTCGGCGGGCGATCTCCGCGGTTGGCCCGGCGAGGCACAACTCGCCGCGGCCGCGTTTCTGGCCCGCTACCGAGGCCGCACGTTGGAGGCGTACCGCTATGACCTGCGCTGCTTCTTCCAGTGGGCGACCGACTGTGACCTCGAGGTGCTCGACGCCACCCGAGTCCGTCTCGAGTTGTACCGAACAGCAATGGAGCAACGCGGGCTGGCGGCATCGACGATCGACCGGCGACTGTCGACGGTGTGCGGCTACTACCGCTTCGCCCACCTCGACGGCCGCATCACCGTCAACCCGGCTCAGTACGTCCGGCGTCCGAAGGTGCAACCGGCCAAGGGGCGAGGCATGGACCGTTCAGAGTTGGCCCGGTTCTTGTTCACCGCCGAGCACTACGATCACGCCCACGCCGCACTGGCGGTGTTGCTGGGTCTCAACGGCTTGCGGGTCTCGGAAGCCTGTGCCACCGATATCGAGGCACTTGCCTTTGAGCACGGTCACCGCACGCTGCGGATCGTCGGCAAGGGGAACAAGCCCGCCACCATCCCCCTCGTCCCGCGTACTGCTCGCACGATCGACCTCGCCATTGGTGAACGCACCGAGGGGCCGATCCTGCGACGTCGGGACGGGAACCGGCTGGATCGACGGACCGCTCATCGCTGGGTGCGCTCGATCGGCAAACGAGCAGGGCTCGGCCACGTTTATCCGCACATGCTCCGCGCCGCGTTCATCATGGCCGCCCTCGACGCCGGTGTCCCGCTGCGCGATGTCCAACTGGCCGCTCGTCATGCCGATCCCCGGACCACGACGATCTACGACCGGCGACGCCAGAACCTCGACAGGGGCCACGCCGCCTACGTCGTCGTCGCCTTCGTCACCAGCGGCTGACCAAGAACGCGCCTCACAGCCGGCGATCTGGGGCGCGTGCGCCGGGGGCAGGTCAGTGGCGTTCCTCAACGCGATTATTGCGCGCTCGACGCCGTGGGATTTCCAGCCCCTTCGCCGTGGCCGACCACAGACTGCAGGGTCTTCCTTGCCGTCTCGTGCACCGTTGATTCGTCAGCGCAACGGCTTGATGTGGAACGTGGCCAAGAACTCGGTGCCTGTTTCACCGACGACCCTGCCTCGCCAGAACATCCTGCTTCCGGGAGCGACATCTTCGAACGGACCAGGGTCTGCAACCTCGGTGACCGTGCCGTCGGCCTTGGCAGTCATTCCTGGTGTTCCCCAGCCGTCGTTGACACCTGCGAGCACCACGCGTGTGGGATCGCAGGCGATCTCGGGGGTCACCGCCTCATGCTCTTCGAGGCTGAACATTGTCCAGTACTCCTCGAAGTAGATGAACTTTCCGTCCTCGATCAAAGGTGCTGTGGGGAAGTCCGCGAACCCGTAGGTGGTGCCATTGAGTTCAACGGTGCCGGCCCACGTCAGGAACGGTGGAGCGTGAGTCTGAGGACACACCACCCCATTGAACTCGAGCTCCAGAGGGCCACTGAGAGGCTTCTGGTTCCCAGCGTTCACCGGTGCGGCGACGAGCGCTCCGGCGGCGACCACCGCGACGATCATGCTCAACATCTTCTTCATCTCTCCTCCTCTGTCCGACATTGGGAACCTCGCCAAGCCGGCGAGGGCCATCCGATTCCACTTTCTGCCGGCTCGTCGGGGCGGAATAGAGGACGAAGTCAAGGCCCTGGTTCAACCCCCGCATCACCAAGGCTCCATCGTGGTCATCGGCGCCCCCGAAGTGCCTACTCAAGGGCAGTTCGCGAAGTGTCCTCAAGCCGGCGATCGGGGGCACTCCCAGCCGGCCGTCTTGGGTGAGATCTACTCAGCCTGTTGCACCGAGATCACGTTGGGCTTGATGTTGGAGATCCGGTCATCCCGAAGCGTGTAGAACACGTTGAGGTGGATCTCCCAACGGTCACCCTTGCGCGCCGGACCGATGATCGGGACCTCCCCGTCTTGCAGCACGAGAAGCGTCCTGACGGCATCCATCGCAATACCCGATTCATCCATGACGATTTGAACCGGTTCGAAGTGAAGATCTGCAACGGACTTCAGCGACTTCTCGAAGTCCAACAGTCCGGCGAGATCCAACGTCTCGCCACCCATCTCTGTTGAGAAATCGCGGTGGTAGAAGCGTGTCGTCAACGCCTCGGCATCAACGTTGTCGAGCGCCTCGAGATACTCACGGAAGGTTTCCCTGTTCATCGCCGTTGCTCGACTCCCCCAAGCCCGACAGTCAATGTCTCTCTCACGAATGCCAGACCACGGGCTCGTGATGGCCTGCCGATTCACATCGTAGGCCGGCGCGGCGCGTCGTCGCTCCGCTCGGGCGTGCGGCTCGGGGACGCGTCACGGACCCGGCGTTCTGGGGCAGGTGTCGTGGCTCGTCGTGAGTGGCCGAGAGGCTCTCCGCCCCGTCAGCTCCTTGACAGAGGACGTGCCGCTCCAAGGCTCGTCGCCCCGGTGAGGTGGCCGAGTCGATCGGCGAGAGTGGTTTTCTGAGATGCTCCTGTGAATGGAGTTGAAGACTGCACGGCGCACGGCGGAGTGATGATCGGGCGACACATCGATCTCGACGGCCAGTCGAACTTCCGCGACCTCGGCGGTTACGAGACGACCGATGGGCACCGCATCCGCTCCGGGGAGATCTATCGGTCCGGGCGGCTGACGAAGCTGTCCGACGCGGATGTCGACCGCCTCGCCGGTCTCGGCATCCGGACGGTGGTGAACCTGCTCACTGAGGACGACGTGGAGTTCTACGGCAAGGATCGTCTCCCTGAGGGCGCCACCTCTGTGTCGCTTCCCATCGACAGCGACACTGCGACGAGGCTCGCCAACGACGCCAACCATGCCTTGAAATCAGGGGACTTCGCCGCGCTCCCACCGGAGATGAACTCGGACATCCACCGGCTGCTTGTTCGCGACGGACTCGACCGGTATCGGGAACTGTTGGAGTTGGTGGCGGACCCGGCGCGTCGCCCGCTCGTCTTTCACTGCTCCCACGGGATCCACCGAACCGGAACCGGGGCGGCGATCCTGTTGTCGCTGCTCGGAGTTCCGTGGGACACGGTCCGCGAGGACTACCTGCTCTCGAACACGTTCCGAGATGATGAGGTCGGGGCACGTCTCGCGCAGCTCCGCACGATCGCCGCGCGCGCGAGGGGTGTCGATGAGAGCGAGGTGGACATGACGAACGCCGAGGCGTTCATGGTTCAGCAGCCCAGCTATATCGACGCCAGCCTGGACGAGATCGAGAACAGGTTCGGCTCCATGGAGCAGTGGGCCACTGCTGCCGGAGTCAGCCCGGACACGCTGTCTCAGTTGCGCGCGGAACTCCTCGCCCACGAGACCGTCTCATAGGTACCCCTCAAAGGCAGTACGCGAAGTGAACCGGAGCCGGCGTTCGGGGGCAGTGTGGTGATCGGGAACGTGGCGACGCGGTAGACAGGTGGTCGATGTCACGCCCGCACACTGTGTTGTTCAGTGCCGACACGATCGCCGAGAAGGTGAACGAAGTCGCGGCACGAATTGACCACGCTCACGGCGACGACGGCGTGGTGGTGATCGTGGTCATGAAGGGCGCTGTGATCTTCGCGAGTGATTTGGTTCGGGCGATGAGAACGGAGACCGAGCTTGCCTATCTCACAGCCTCGTCCTACGACGATGGCTTCACACCAGGCGAGTCCCTCACGGTCCACGGCGACCTCGATCTCGACGTGACTGACCGCGACGTGTTGATCGTCGATGACATCATCGACACCGGCAGAACACTGAAGGAGTTGTCGGCACTGGTCGCGGCTCAGCGACCACGTCGTGTCGCCACGGTTGCGTTGGTGAGCAAGACCAGTCGGCGGTCACCGGACGCTGAGCCCGACTACCACGGCCTGGAGATCGGCGACGAGTTCGTCTACGGCTACGGCCTCGATTGGGACGAGCGCTATCGGGACCTCCCCTACATTGCGCTTGCCAACCCCTGATCGAGCTAGTCGTGAAGGGACCGCAGATAGCGGTCCGCTGCGTCGAGTTCGTCTTCGGGGAACACCCGGAGTCCCTGGTCGGCGAGCAGCTGGGCTGTCACGCCCATGCCCACGACAGTTCCACCGGAGAACGTTCCGTCGTAGGTGTAGGTCGTGCCACACGACGGACTCCCGTCGGTCAACACCGCCATCACGCAGCCCTCATCTGCGGCCCGCTGGACAGCGAGCCGTGCACCCTCGACGAACAGGACTGTCACGTCAGTCCCATTGTCCTCCTCAACGCGGCCCCGACCCTGCAACACCACCGCAGCTGTTGACTCAACGATCTCCGCTGGCGCGCGCGGCACCGGGAAGCCCGCCGCCAACTCCGGACAGAACGCCACCAACCGACCCTCAGACTCCCACCGCTCCCAGATCTCGGACTGGATCGTCACGTTCGTGCTGTTGAATCGGATCGGGCGGCCATTGAGGCACCCGCTCACCAGAATCCTGTGCATACCCACACCCCCTAGCCCGGGCAACGATCTTCAGCCTATGACGCCGACGGGATCAGGGCCATCCCCAACGCGCCGTTCAAGGACGGTCCACAACGTGTCCGCCAACCGGCGTTCTGGGGCAGCCAGCGCGGAGGGTGACTCTTGACGCCAAGCAGTTGGGTGACAGCTCAGCGGAAGGGCTTACCGGGGTCCGCCAGCCGCCCGCTCACTGCCAACATCGGGGGTGCTTGGATCAGCAAGCGGCGCACGGGAGCGCAACCGCTACTCGGAGTCTCCACCCGATCGGTTGTCGCAGTTCGTAGCGAGGTACGCATCTATGTCCGAGCCCCCGGTGACAACGGCAGCAGCGGTGTCGTCGAGTGCCGAAAGGGCTGCGTCGACCTCGGCTTCGTCAGAAGGATCATCGATTCCGCGTAGAGCGGCGATCACCGAGTGCATGTCCTGAGCAGCTTGCTGAACCTCGTCGCTGATCTCGGTGGGCGCGTTGGACCGGGCATCATCCATCGCTGCCTCCATCTCGTCGATTGCTTTCTCGTAGCCATCGCGGTCGTCCACAAAGAAGAACGGATCTGACTCTTCGATGCGATCGGCTGCGTCGCAGAAGGCAGCGATATCCCCATCGCTATCTCCGTCATCGCCGCAACCCGATGCAACCAGCGCACCAAGAATCACAGTGGCCGCCAGAATTCGATTCGTCATGATGGTTTCTCCCTTGAAGGGCGAGGGTTGCATCGCCTACTCGTACTGACGAGCTAGTAGTCCTGGAGGGTGACGTTCTCAAGAAGATTCGACGGATTGGTGCGTGCAGGCACCGCAGGCCCCCGAGCTGCTGACCGTGCCCCACCTGGTCACGTCTCCACGATCGAGCGCATAGCACCACCGCGAACGGGACCGCTACGCGCCCCGTACCCGGAGAACTCATGTGGACGCCTCGCCCGATTACCCCACTCGTCCTTTGTCCCCTGCACTGCCGTCCAAGGACAGTTTGCGAGGTGCCCCTCTCCTGGCGATAGGAACGAGGTCGGCCACCCCACCTCGGCCGAAATCTCCGACGACTAGGGTTCACGTCGTGGGAACGCTGGGCTTGGATCACCTCGTCGTTGGGGCAGCGGACAAGTGGGGATCTGCATCGTTCCTCGCACAGATGTTCAGCCTTCCGGACCCGGAGTCGTACGGGCCGTTCGCCGCTGTGGATGTCGGGCAAACACAGATCCTGTTCGGTAGCAAGCAGATGTTCCCAGGCGACTTCCGACATCACCTGTCGTTCGTCGTGACCGACGACGAGTTCGACTCGATCATGGTCCGGCTTCACGATCGCGGTATTCAGTACTTCGCTGACCCATTTGGTGAACAGCCTGGTGAAATCAACCATCGCACCGGACGAGGTGTCTACTTCCGCGACCCCGACGGCCACTCTTGGGAAGCGATGACTCAGACCGATCGCGGACTCCTGTAGCCGATCGCCTGGCCTATCCCCCGAGTGCCGATGAAAGATGGTTCGCAACGCGCCCGGCAACCGGCGTTCTGGGGCACTTCGTCGACGGGATCGTCGGTCAGGTGGATGGGTCGGATTCGTCGCTCTCGGCATGGATCCGGTGGAGTTCGGCGATCGCTGCGTCGACGTCATCGGGGT
>JASJHI010000294.1:0-6943 GCA_033791105.1 Acidimicrobiia bacterium
CCTCCCGTGGCAGGGCAACGAGATCCCCGTCGTCGACGGCGTGCCTCAGCGCTGAGTCCCGTCGACCACACCATCCAACAACACATCCAGCAACACATCCGAGGATGACGTCATGAACCCGAACGCAACGGCACCGAACGAGGGCCGGCAGACCCTGCTCCGGCTCGAGTCCGTGGTCGTTGCGTTCGGGGGCTTGGTCGCTGTGAGCCACGTCGATCTCGACGTCGCTCGCGGCGACCGACTGGCGGTCCTCGGACCCAACGGCGCCGGCAAGACAACATTGTTCAACGCGATCGCCGGCGACATCACACCGACCGAAGGCAGGGTGCTCATCAAGGGGGTCGACTGCACTGCGCTCCCGTCGCGGCTGCGGCCACAGTTGGGGGTCGCCCGCACATATCAAAAGACACGGTTGTTCGCCGATCTGACCGTCGAGGACAATCTCTATCTTGCACAGACCGGCAAGCAGCGTCGTCATCTGTCGATGTGGCGCAGCGAACGCGACGCGGAACTGCGTGCCCATGCCCGTGCGACAGCGGGGAATGTCTGGCTGACCGAACAACTCGACTCGGTGGTCGGCGATCTCTCGCACGGCCAGCAGCGTCAGCTCGAGGTGGGCATGGCGTTGGTGACCGAGCCGGATCTGATCATGCTCGACGAGCCCGCTTCCGGGCTCTCGCGAGGTGAGCGCGAGCGCCTCATCGACTTGCTCGAGAACCTGCCGACCGAGACGACTCTGCTCCTCATCGAACACGACATGGACGTCGCGCTCAAGGTCGCACGCAGCGTCGTGGTGATGGCAGACGGCGAGAAAGTCGCGGCCGGGACACCTGACGAGATCCGCAATAATCCCCTGGTCCATGCGATCTACCTCGGTCAGGAAGGTGCAGCGTGAGCGATTCTCTACTCCGCGTCGAGGGGCTGTGCGCCGGCTACGGAGCATCACAGGTGCTCGAGGATCTCAGCTTCTCGATGGGCCGTGAAGCGGTATCGATCGTCGGCCGCAACGGGATGGGCAAGACCACACTCTGCAAGGCGTTGATGGGCATGCTCAAGCCGTCGGCGGGCGAGATCGAGTTCGAGGGAAACCGCATCGAGGGACAGAACCCCGAGCAGGTCTCGCGCCAGGGGATGGCCTACGTGCCCCAGGGTCGGCGTCTCTTCGCCTCGCTCACCGTCGACGAGCACCTCGCCATGCTTGCGAAGGGGGCCCGCGGAAAGACGTGGGATGCGGCCGCCGTCTACGACCTCTTCCCGCGTCTGGCGGAACGCCGCAAGAACGGGGGCGCCGAGCTCTCGGGTGGTGAGCAGCAGATGCTCTCCGTCGGTCGAGCGCTGATGCTCAATGGCAGCCTGGTGCTGATGGACGAGCCGTCCGAGGGGCTCGCGCCGACCATCGTCGACACGCTCATCGAGGCGGTACACCATCTCGTCCAGCAAAACGTCGCCGTACTCATCGTCGAACAGAACTTGCGGGCGGCGACTTCGATGGCCGACCGTCAGCTCGTGATGGTCTCCGGTCGGATCGAAGCCGAGACCACCGCCGCTGAACTCGCCGGAAACCCCGACCTGCAGCGCCAGTACCTCGGGGTCGACGCATGAGACAGATCATCGGGAAGGAACGGACGTGACCGGACAGCTCAATGTCGCTCTCATCGGCTCGAAGTTCATGGGCCGTGCGCACTCGAACGCCTGGTCGAACGTTGCCCAATTCTTCGACGTCGACCCGCAACCGGTGATGCACACCGTCGCGGGCCGAAACGCCGACGAGCTCGCCGCGTTCGCATCCCAGTGGGGATGGGCCAACGCGTCGACCGACTGGCGGGCGGTGGTGGCCTCCGACGAGGTCGATCTCGTCGACATCGGAACCCCGAACAACGTGCACGCCGAGGAGGCCATCGCCGCGCTCGAAGCGGGCAAACACGTCGCCTGCGAGAAGCCGCGGGCCGGCACACTGGCCGACGCGGAGGCCATGGCCGCCGCTGCAGCGGTGGCTCCTGGCCGGACGTTCGTCTGGTACAACTACCGCCGCGTCCCAGCGGTCGCTCTCGCCCACCAACTCGTGCAAGGTGGTGCGCTCGGCAGGATCTACCACGTCCGCGCCTGCTACCTGCAGAGCTGGGGTGGCCCCGACACACCGTTGCTGTGGCGCTTCCAGGGTGATGTGGCCGGATCGGGTGCCCACGGTGACCTCAACGCCCACATCATCGACGCGGTCCGCTTCGTCACCGGCGAGGAGATCACGAGTGTGGACGGAGCGATCGAACACACCTTCATCGAGGAACGCGAACTGCTCGACGGTGGAGCCGGCGGTGAGATCGCCGGTTCCGGTGCCGGGACGGCCGGCGCGAAGGGTGCCAGCACGGTCGACGATGCGGTGATGTTTCTTGCCCGGATGAGCGGTGGGGGACTCGCGTCATTCGAGGCGACCCGCCTCGCCACCGGCTACCACAATGCCAACCGGTTCGAGATCCACGGCGAGCGTGGTGCACTGCGGTTCGACTTCGAACGGATGAACGAGCTCGGGTATTACGACGCATCGGGCGGCGGCCGGACCGCCGGCTGGACAACGATCGACGTCACCCGCGGCGGCGACGGGCACCCGTACGCCGACGCATGGTGGCCCGACAGCCACGGGCTGGGCTACGAGCACGCGTTCGTCAACCAGGCCGCGGACATCCTGACGACGATCGGCGGCGGCTCGCCCGTCGTACCGCTGCCCGACTTCGCCGACGCACTGCGCACCCAGCGCGTGCTGCACGCCGCGATCGAGTCGGCGCGCGAGCACCGGCCGGTGCCGATCGAGAACTGAACACATCCGCCTGAAGAGAAATGGCCAACACATGAGCGAATCCAAGTCCTTCGACCCGACATACATGTCGGTCGGCGTCCTCACCGCCGCGCTCCAGGAACTCACCCCGCGGGAGCTGCGCGACCCGGACCCCGACCTCGCGATCGAGGATTGGCTGCAGTTCGCCGCCGACGTCGGCGCGGACAGCATCGAACTGTCCGCCGCCCTGCACCCCTCCCTCGCCGACGTTCCCGCCGAGGCGATGCTCGACCCGGTCGCCAATACCCTCGACCTCCGCGAACCGTTCGACGAAGCCCGTGCCAAGCGCGTGCAGGCGGCGGTCGCCGACACCGGCGTCGAGATCGCCGACGTCGCCTACTTCGACGACCTGCTCCACGAGGACCCTGCGATCCGTCGGAAGAAACACGATTTCATGGTGGCGACGATGGATGCCGCCGTGCTCCTGGGAGCGCCCGCGGTGTGCGGATTCATCGGCCGGGACCAGTCGAAGTCGATGGAGGAGAACCTCGTCGAGTTCGAACAGAGCTTCGTCCCACTCTTGCAGGCCGCCAAGGATCGAGGGCTCCAGTATCGGGTCGAACAATGCCCGATGCCCGGTTGGACCCCAGGCGACAACTTCCACAACAACATCGGCTATGTACCCGGTATGTGGATCGCGCTCCACCAGATCTGCGAACGCAACGGGGTCGGCGACCAGTTCCGCATCCACTACGACCCGTCGCACTCGATCCTCATGGGCCAGGACACCCGATCGATGTTCCAGTATCTGCGCGACGAGGGCTACCCCTTCCTGATCACCGGCATGCACGTCAAGGGCCAGGTCATCGACTCCAAGGGCGTCGCCGGCTGGGGATACGGCGGGCAGACCGTCGGCCGGGGCGACTGGGTCGACGGGAAGATCTCCGAGAATCCGGCCGACCTCGCCAATGCGTGGACCAAGCAGACCGTGCTGTGCGAACACGAACTTCCGGGCACCGCCAGGCACGACCCGCTCGCCTATCTGCAGAACCGTACGGTCGACTGGCTGGACCACCAGCTCGCGGCCCGGGAACTGCTCGACATGGACTTCTCCACGACACCCCTGATCGTCGAGCACGAATACCCGGCCGCTCGCATTCAGGACAAGGACCTGCTCGCTCCGATCCTCCAGGGCTCGGTGGCGTTCACCCGTCATATCGACCAGGCCGCCGCCGACATGTACCACCTGCAACACGAGGTCCTCGCCTCGCAGGGCATCCCGATCCAGGGCGTCGGACGCCAGGCCTACAGGAGCTGATGACATGACCGACTTCTTCACCGATGTACCCGTCCCGGTGCGCTTCGCGTCCTCCGAGGCGCCGGCCGGGGCCGACCCGACCGGACTCGCCTACCGCGTGTACGACCCCGACCGCATCGTCGCCGGCCGCCGAATGGAGGATCAGCTGCGAATCGCGGTCTGCTACTGGCACAGCTTCAACTGGCCGGGCAACGACGTGTTCGGAGACGGTACGTTCGATCGGCCGTGGCTGAGCGACGTCGGCGACCCGATGACGCTCGCCGAACACAAGCAGGACGCGGCGTTCGAGTTCTTCCAGAAGCTCGGCGTGCCCTACTACTGCTTCCACGACGTCGACATGGCACCGCCCGGCGACACGCTCAAGGCCTCCCGCGCGAATCTCGACGCGATGGTCGATCGCGCAGCGGCCAAGCAGGAAGAGACCGGCGTCGGCCTCCTCTGGGGGACGGCGAATCTCTTTTCGCACCCGCGCTTCGCAGCGGGTGCGGCCACGAATCCCGATCCCGAGGTCTTCGCGTACGGCGCGGCGCAGGTCAGGGCGATGCTCGAAGCCACGCACCGACTCGGCGGCGAGAACTACGTGCTGTGGGGTGGTCGCGAGGGTTACGAAACGCTGCTCAACACACGGATGCGTCGCGAAACCGACCAGCTGGCACGCTTCTTGGAGTTGGTCGCGAACCACAAGCGCGACATCGGGTTCACCGGCACGCTGCTCATCGAGCCGAAGCCCCAGGAGCCGACCAAGCACCAGTACGACTACGACAGTGCCACCGTGCACGGATTCCTCGAGCGTTACGGTCTCGCCGACGAGTACCGCGTGAACATCGAGGGTAACCACGCCACCCTTGCCGGTCACTCGTTGCACCACGAGGTCGCCTACGCGATCGACAACGGCATCTTCGGCAGCATCGACGCCAACCGCGGCGATCCGCAGAATGGCTGGGACACCGATCAGTTCCCGAACTCCGTCGACGAGCTGTCGCTCGCGATGTTCGAGATCCTGAACGCCGGCGGGCTCGGCCCCGACGGCGTGGCCACCGGCGGGTTCAACTTCGACACCAAGTTGCGGCGCCAGAGCCTGGACCGCACCGATCTGTTCCACGGCCACATCGGCGGAATCGACGCGCTGGCCCAGTCGCTGCTGGTCGCCGAGGCGTTGATCGAGGACGGCACCATCGAAGGCTTCCGTCGCGACCGGTACCTCGGCTGGGACGAAGGACTGGGCCGATCGATCACGGCCGACGGAGCGACCCTCGCGGGCATCGCGGATCAGGCCACCGATGCCGATCTCGCCCCGCAGCCGGTGTCCGGTCGCCAGGAGTACCTCGAGCACGAGGTGAACCGGGTCATCTGGGAGACGACATGACCGGCCAACGCCGTGTTCTCGTCATCGGCACCGCCGACAGCAAGGGTGACGAACTCCGCTACATCGAGGGGATCATCCGTGACGCCGGCGTTGATGTCGCGCTCGTCGACGTCGGCACGACGCCGCACGACTCGACCGCCGAGATCACGCCGCAGATGGTGGCCGCCCATCATCCCGACGGGCCCGGGGCGGTCGTCTCGGATGATCGAGGTGAGGCGGTCGGCGCGATGGCGGTGGCGCTCGAGCACTGGGTCGGGCAACATGCCGACGAGATCGCCGGGATCATCGGTGCGGGAGGGTCGGGTGGTACCGCGCTCGTGACACCGGCGATGCGCGCGCTGCCGGTCGGCGTGCCGAAGCTGATGGTCTCGACGGTCGCCTCGGCCGATGTGTCGCCCTACGTGGGACCTGCCGACATCGCGATGATGTACTCGGTCACCGACGTCGCCGGCCTCAACCGGATCTCGCGCGTCGTGCTCGGCAACGCGGCCAACGCGATGATCGGCATGGTGTCCAACCCGATTCCACCCGGCACGGGTGATCTTCCTGCGCTCGGCCTCACGATGTTCGGCGTGACTACGCCCCTGGTGACGCAGCTCGCGGAGCAACTGGCGGGGCGCTACGACCCGCTCGTGTTCCACGCCACGGGCACGGGTGGCCGCTCGATGGAGAAGCTCGTCGACTCGGGGATGATCCGCGCCGTCCTTGACATGACCACCACCGAGGTCGCCGATCTGATCGTCGGCGGCGTGTTCTCGGCCGGGTCCGACCGGATCGGCTCGATTGCCCGAACCGGCGTGCCGTACGTCGGCTCGGTCGGTGCGGTCGACATGGTCAACTTCGGCGGGCTCGAGACCGTTCCACCACAGTTCGCCGATCGGAATCTCCACGTGCACAACCCGCAGGTCACGCTGATGCGTACTACGCCGGACGAGAACGTCCAGATCGCGACCTTCATCGCCGACAAGCTCAACGCCTGCGAGGGACCTGTTCGCTTCCTCCTTCCGGAGGGTGGCGTGTCGATGATCGACGCGCCAGGGCAGCCATTCCACGATCCGGAAGCGGACGAGGCGCTGATGAGCACGCTCGAGGCGAAGGTCGACCAGACGGCGGACCGCGTCCTCCGACGGGTACCGCACAACATCAACGATCCGGAGTTCGCGGCTGCTGTGCTGGCGAGCTTCGACGAGATCATGACCGGAGACAACTGATGGCCATCGCACGCTCGGAGATACTCGATCGCCTGCGCGGGATGGTCGATGCCGGTGTCCCCATCGTCGGTGGTGGCGCGGGGACCGGGCTGTCCGCCAAGTGGGAGGAGGCCGGCGGGATCGACCTGATCGTCATCTACAACTCCGGTCGCTACCGGATGGCCGGCCGAGGTTCGCTGGCCGGGCTGTTGGCGTACGGCAATGCCAACGACGTCGTCGTGGAGATGGCGAGTGAGGTGCTGCCCGTCGTGCAGCACACGCCCGTGCTCGCCGGGGTC
>JASJHI010000295.1:0-7754 GCA_033791105.1 Acidimicrobiia bacterium
AGCTCGCGTGCCAACGGTGACATGGTGACGATGCGCACGGTCGGGGCGAGTGCATCGAGTGAGCGGTGGACGTAGAGCGTCCGGACCGCGGTCCGCCGCGACGTCGACAGAGCGATGCGGCGGTCATCGCCGATGCACAGTGCGCGGTGCGGCGGCAGCGT
Organism: Acidimicrobiia bacterium; assembly: GCA_033791105.1. GTDB lineage: Bacteria > Actinomycetota > Acidimicrobiia > Acidimicrobiales > Ilumatobacteraceae > JASJHI01. Next base: position 162 of record JASJHI010000295.1, read on the forward strand.
CCACGTCTCGTGGTCGGCGCTCGCACGGACGACACCGGACAACGCATACACAACCTGCTGCCATCCGGGCTGGGTCGGCATGGCGACGATCCCCGGAGGGTGGGTCACGGCGTACCCGCGCACCAGCGGTTCCGGCCGATCCCTTTGACGCATGTTCGACAACATTGACCGGAACATCGACAGCACGTCAAGTCTGGTTCCTCCATGCTGATGCCCATGAGCACTGCACCGGTCACCGCCAACCTCCACCACTTCGCGATCAACGCCGACGACATCGAGGCGTCGCGGCGGTTCTACGAGTCGATCTTCGGCTGGACGTTCACAGCCTGGGGGCCGCCGGGCTTTTATCAGATCCGCACAGGTACCGAGTCGGCCCCCGGCGTGCAGGGGGCGATGCAAGAGCGCCGCGAACTCCTCGATCGGCCGACGAACGGACTCGAGTGCACGTTCGCGGTCGACGATGTGGAAGCGACCGCGGCAGCTGTCGCGGAGTCCGGCGGTCGCGTGGTGATGGAGCGATTCACGATCAGCGGTGTCGGGCACCTGATCGCGTTCGAGGACCCGGCGGGCAACGCCGTGCTGGCGATGCAGTACGACGACGCGGCATAACACGACCACCCAACGTTCGCGCCGCACGCCGGAACGCTCGCGCTGTCGAGCCGGAAGGCTCACCCGCGGGCGTCGCCGCGGTCGCTAGCGTGCCGCGGCATGCAACGTCGAGTCGGCTACTTCGGGCCCTCCGGGACATTTACGCAGCAGGCGCTGATGACGCTCGACGACCTCGAGGGTGCCGACCACATCCCGTTCCGAACGGTTCCCGATGTTCTCGACGCGGTCGAAGCCGGAGACATCGAGTACGGATTCGTGCCGATCGAGAACTCGATCGAGGGCATGGTCAACTTCAGCCAGGACGCGCTCGCCTTCGATCACAACCTCTTGATCGCTCGCGAGGTCGTCCTCGACATCGAGCATTGTCTGCTCGCTCCGGCGGGTGTGGCGCTCGGCGACATCGTCGAGATCCTCTCGATCCCGGTCGCGACCGCGCAGTGCCATCACTTCCTCCGCGAACGGCTGCCCGAGGTCGAACTACGCGCGGCCAACAGCACGGCCGACGCCGCGCGCATTGTCGCCGAGGGCACTCACGTCCCGAGCGCCGCCCTCGGGCCGCGCGTGGCTGCGGAGGTCTATGGTCTCGACTTGATCGCGGAGGACATCGCCGACCACGCCGACAACCAGACTCGATTCATCCTCGTATCGCGCGACGAAATCCCGACTCCGACCGGCCACGACAAGACCGCACTGGTCATCTACCAGCGGGCCGACGAGCCGGGCAGCCTGATCTCGATCCTGCAGGAGTTCGCGGCCCGCCGGATCAACCTGTCCAACCTGTTCAGCCGTCCGACAAAGGCCGGAGGGCTCGGCGACTACTGCTTCATCGTCTACGCCGATGGACACGTCTCCGACGAGTTGGTCGCCGACGCGATGCGCGACCTCCACGCCAAGCAGGGCGGTGTGAAGTTCATGGGCTCCTATCCGGCGGCCGGCGACCATGCGGAGTCGGCGCGCGAGCACGCCGACTCTCGTTGGCGCGAGGCTGACGACTGGATCGTCCAACTCCAACGGCGTGCCGGCGGGCAGGCCGCAGCCGAGTAGCTCGGCCACCGTTCCGATGGCTGCGATTCCACCCGCGTCCGAGCTGCTCGACCCCCGAACGGGTGGTCGCGTGGTCACGCGCACGCGGGTCGTGCGGCTCGGCGACGTCGACTCGCGTGGAGTGCTGAGGCTGGATGCCACGGCCCGTTACCTTCAGGACGTGGCGACCGACGATGTCGTCGACTCACCGCTCGGCAACACATTCGCCTGGGTGGTGCGGCGCACGATGATCGAGGTGCGCGAACCCGCGGTGGTCGACGAGTTGGTGTCGGTGACCACCTTCTGCTCCGGGACAGGACGCTGCTGGGCGGAGCGCCGCACGTCGATCACGAGCGTTCGCGGCGCGGCGATCGAGGCCGTGAGCCTGTGGGTGCGCATCGATCCCGAGTCGGGACGACCCACCGCGCTGAACGATGACTTCGATGCGGTCTACGGGGCAGCCGCCGGTGGACGACGCGTGTCGCCGCGTCTCCAGCTACCCGCCAGGCCATTGGACCAGCCCGGAGGTTTGGTCGCGCGGTCGTGGGCGCTTCGCCGCGTCGACATCGATCCGCTGAACCATGTCAACAACGCCGCTCAGTGGGCCGCGCTCGAGGAGGTCATGGCCGAGCGCCGAGCCCGCCGCCGCGGTGTCGCCGAGATCGAATTCCTCGCCCCGCTCGATGCCCCCGCCGAGCCAGGTGGCGCCGTCGACCTCGTCGTCGCGCCCGCCGCGGACGCGATCGAAGCGTGGCTGGTCGCCGACACGATCACACACACCGCCCTCCGCTGGCAGCCGATCTCGTGAGCCTGGTGGTGCGCACGCGCGGCGCACCGACCTCACCGACTCGAATTCTGGGTCAGGCTCGACAGGCGTCGAGGAGGCGTTCGACCGTGGCGCGATCGACGTGCTGTTCGTCGGCGATGATCACGAGTGTCGTCGGGCGGTCGTCATCGGGCCAGCCGTCGAACGGCGTGACCTCGCTGCGCATGCCCACCGCCTGCACGAGCTGACGCCGATCGGGATCGTCCGCGTCGTGCAGAAACCCTTTGATCCGGTACACGGACGGGGGCATCTCGGCGATCGCCGTCACCATCCGCTCCGAATCGAACGTGCCGTCGCGTCGGTACACCCAACTGGTGAACCCGACCCGGTGCTGATGGTCGTGACGCTCACCTTCAGGATCGAATTCACCGTGCGAATCATCATCTGAGACGGCCTTCGCGAGTGGGTCCTCGTCGGCATTCTCGGGTCGCGCACCGACAAGGATCTCGAATGGGATGTCGGCGCGGACGCTCTCGATGATCCGCACCGACGGGAGTCGGGCGAGGACAAAGTCGCGGACCTCGTCGATCCGCACTCGATCGGCGAGATCGATCTTGTTGAGCACGACGAGATCGGAGAAGCCGATCTGCCCGAACACGAGGTCGCGGGTCGAGGGATCCTGCGCCTGTGCCGGCAGTTGCTCGGCGTCGACGACCGCCACGATTCCGTCGAGGCGAATCCGGCCGCGGTAGCCGGGGGCGGTGAATGTCCGCGCGATTCCCATCGGTTCGGCAACACCGCTCGCCTCGAGGACGATCGCGTCCAGCTCCTCATCGGATCGGAGCACCGAGTCGATCGCCCCGATCAGATCGTCGCGCACCTCGCAGCAGACGCAGCCGTTGGCCAGGCTGACCGTGCCCGACTCGACACCAATGATGAGTTCCGAGTCGATGTCGACCTCACCGAAGTCGTTGACGAGCACGGCGATTCGCAGCCCGTGTTCCTCGGCGAGAATGCGGTTGAGGAGTGTGGTCTTGCCGGCGCCGAGGAACCCGGTGAGCACGGTGACCGGCATCGCCTTCGCCTTCGGTGTCGTCGTCCGGGCCTCGTCCTGGTCCTCGGGACCGAACAGCCAGGTGAGATCCGGTTCGTCCGAAGTGGCGTCGCTCGGGCCGGCCGGCTCAGCCGTCACCGGCTGCCTCGCGGCGAGCTTGCTCGGCCTTGTACGCCTGCTTGAATCGCCAGTTCTGACCCATACTCTGGAGCATCGACTCGGGGAGCATCTCGACCGGTACGACGAGATCGTCGTCGATCGGCCAATTCGGTAGCAGTTGGGGGTGATAGCCCTCCGGGTAGTACTCGGCGGGATCGACTTCGGAGTCGCGGATTGCCTGGTTCTGGATCTTCGCCCGGCTCGTCCCGGGTGCTGGGATCACGAACTGTCCACTCGAGAAGTCCTGCTGTGGCGCACGATTGTTGGGGTAGTCGGGAAGGATTCCCTCGCGGATCCAGATGTCGTCCTTGGTGACATTGACCACGATGCCGTCGGGTGCGCCGAGATGGAAGGGTCCCTTCCAGTGCTCGCGGATCTCCACGACGGTCTCGTCGTTCTGGTATGGATCGAAGTCCATGTGCGTCGTCATCAGCAGCCGCGGCTCGATGAGCTTGGCCATGTATCCCGCCGCATACGCGGGCGTGTGGTGTGCGTCGATCGTGAAGCGGCCGACCACCGGGGGCACCCCCGCCACGCCGGAGCTGATGTTCATCAGCGATGCCTGCGTCTCGGTGATGTAGACGTCGCACCCCTTCGCCCACTCGACATCGTTGCGGTTCGGGCGCCCGTCGCCGGTCCAGACCACGCTGAGGCCGTTCCAGTCGAGCCGATACCCGGAGGCCCCGTCCTTGGCGTGGCTGCGCTCCCAATGGCGGACGGTGACGCCGTCCTTGTCGTAGATGATCCCACCGTTGTCGCGGAAGTCGTACTCGTGAACGTCGATGTTCCACGCCTGGCCGACCGGGAAGATGCTGAAGGCATCGGTGTGCCAGTGGAGCATCTGCTGCATGCCCTCGATCATGTGGGCGGTCCCGTCTTCGGGCGTGCGGCCGGAGGGTCCGTAGACCTGGAGCGGCTGGTGCCAACGGCCCGACCATCCGCCGAACATGTAGAGGTATGGCAGCGAACCGAAATGGTCGACGTGGAGGTGAGTGATGAAGACCTTGTCGAGCTCGTTCAGCGAGAAGCCCCCCGCGATGTAGTTCGCGATCGCGCCTTCGCCGATGTCGAAGATGAAGTTCTCGCCGTTGCCGAGTTGCACGAACACCGAGGTGTTCGCCTGTCCTGGCCGGACCATCGGCGACGTGCCCATGAAGATGATGCGCATCTCGTCGTGCCCGAGCTCTTCGGTCTTCGGCAACCAGTTGGCCGCGCTGAGCAGCCCCGGGGTCGGGGAGATGCCGTCGAAGAGTTGTCCCTCTTTCCAGCGGCCCATCGGAACGCCACCGGTCAGAACCTTCTCGATGTCGTCGGGGGGCGAGATCGGGCGTGCCGGAGGAGAACGTTGGTCGGTCATTGGAGCTCGCTTTCGGGTCGTTGTGATCGTAGGGCTACTGGCCGGGCGGGAGGTCGAACTGGATCTCCAGATCCGGGTCAGCGCACCAGCCTCCGGGCGTCGTGATGCCGCCGAGTCCCGCCGGGCACGGTCGGCGCTCGAGGTGGGCGAGCTTGCGCGAGATGTAGGTCGCCGCAGCGCTCGCGCCGGCGCCCGTGAGATGGAGACCGTCGCCGCTGAACCAGTCGCGAGGGGCCCCGGCGGTCGTCTCGTGCCACTCCGCGATCTCGATCTCGGGAGCCGCGCCGGACGCGACGATGGCCCGCAGTGTGGCGTTGTTGGTGACGAACGTGCCCGCCCACGACGCACCGTAGGGAGACACGTAGCCGACGTCTTCTCGATAGGTCAGCCAGACGATCCGATGGATCCCTTTCGCCCGTGCGGCGCTGAGAACCTCGTGCACCGCGCCCTCGAACGTACTTGCGTAGTCGTTGTAGCCGGCGGTGACGATGAGCGTGTCGTAGTGCCCCGCGGCCGATCGAATGGCGTCGACCGCTGTGCTCGGTGCGTACCCCTCCCGGCCGCGGCAAGAGAACCCGATCAGTCGCCGGCACGACTGGAGGTCAGCCGTGAACGTGGCACCCTGCAGCATGTCGAGTTGCTTCGACCATCGAATGCCCGCAAACGCCGAATCGGAGACGAACAGGACCCGGCCACCGGCCGCCGGCATTTCGTTCACCGGCGCGCCCGTGGTGCTGTTCACGGCGACCGGATCTCCGAGGAAGTGCCCCACGACGTCGACGACGATGTGGCTGCCGCTGTGACCGTAGAGCCAGATGCCCTGCGCCGACCTCGGCAGCAAAGCCAGGTTGGCGATCGGTGCCCGCCACCTCGGGTTGAGGTTCGAGACGATGGGTCGCGGTGTGCGGGCCGGGTGGGCGGTGATGAAGCCTGGCCCAACCGCGTCGACCGAGGTCAGGTTCGCAGCGATCGCGGACGCGCCCGACGAACCCCCTGTGTCGGTCGCGCCGACGTCGATCGTTCCACCCCGGTGGAGCGGGTCGTGAGTGGTTCGCGAGTCGCGGATTCGGGTGGGTGCCTGTGGCTGGAAGAGCCCGGCTGAGTCAGCTGCCGCCGCCGGGCCGGTGAACCATCCCGACACGTCGACCACGATGTCGCTTACCATCGACCGATACACCTGGAAGCCGCTCGAACTGACCGGTGCGATGACGGTGACCGCACGGGTCCGATCGAGCGCGTCGGCGTTCTGGGAGCTCGCAAGGGGACGCCGGCCGCCGCCCGCATGGACTGTGATGTAGCCGGGGCTGTCCGCGTCGACGATGGTGACGTTCGTGACGACGGCCGTGGCATCAGATGGCACGCCGGGCGGGAGTGGAACATCGACGTTGCCGGCAGCACGCTGGCCTGTCTCTCTCGTGTCGAGGAGGCGGGCAGGAGTTGTCGGCACGAATCGGCCGGCGGAGACCCTGTCGCTGACGGGGACGAAGACGCCGGTGATGTCGACGACGAGGTGGGCCGTGCGATACACGAATATGTCGATCGCGCCGTCCTCGCTGAGCGGGGCGATCGCGGAGTTGGCGATCGTCCCGTTGGCGAGGTAGTTGAGATTGGACGTCTGTGATCGCGACGCACCCGCCGGGAAGGTTGTGACATAGCCGGGGCCCTCGGACTCGGTGATCGTCAGCGACAGCACAGCGGCGGTGGTCTCACCAGAGGCCCCGCACCTGCCCTCGATGCGCACACGGACCGTCTCGCCTCCTTGGATGGGCTGTGTTCGGTCGAGGCGGGTGTCGAGCAGTCGGCAGGGCGTGACCGCCCGGAACGCTGTCGCCTCAGCGGGGATCGTGGCCGCGGTTGCGGTCAATTCACGCGGTCCGTTCGACTCGGTACCATCGGATTGCCGGGCTGAAATCTCCGATGCGCCGGCGCCGGAGCTGAGGCCGATCGAGGCGATGGCGACCAGCGCGCAAGCCATTGTCAGGACCAGCCGGGTCGATTCGTGACGCACGCCCTGTGTCTAGCGCTTGCGCCGGGTGTCGCTCGCGTCAGGCTTGCTTGACGAGCACCTCGGTGATCGCGGATGGGGTGGCCGCGCCCGTCAGCCGATCGACCTCGACTCCGCCATCAAGGAAGACGATTGTCGGCGTGCACATCACGCCGTACTTCGTGGCGACGTCCATCTGTTCGTCTGTGTGGACGGCCACGAACCGCCACCAATCGGCGTGGTCGCTCGCCATCTGTTCGAGATGTGGTCGCAGCGTACGGCACGGCTGGCACCACGTGCCCCAGAAGTCGATGACCACGCCACGTTGCTCTGCAAGGAGAACCTCGTCAAGGCCGGCGAGGTCGACCTCCTCGAGCGGTTCTGTCACGCGATCTCGTCCTGCCGGTACTCCATCCCGGTCTGGTACTCGGACTCGGGCTCGGAGTCGAGGTTCATCGTGATGTTGAACTTGTTGCCCCAGTTAAAAATACTGCAAGCGAAAGCCAACTCGACCAACTCGTCGTCGCTGAACTCTTCTTTCAAGGTTTGCCAGAAATCACTCGTGACAGAGTGTGGATCTCCGGCAATGCGCTCGGCGAAATCGACCGCTAGCGCTTCCCGCTTTGTTAAAGCTGACGGGT
>JASJHI010000296.1:0-8676 GCA_033791105.1 Acidimicrobiia bacterium
TGTTGTTTGCGGTGTGCTCTTCCTTTTTTCGGCTGTTTTTGCAAAGCCCCTCGGGGGCGCCGGGCTAGCGTGGGGGGGGGGGGGTGCTGGGGCCGGGGGTGGGGGGCATGATCAGGCCATCAGTCAGAAACCCAGAATGTCGGCCGCAGGAACCGAGATGCTGATGCTGCCTGTGGACGTGTCGACGCGCTCGATGAACTGAGCCCCGGATGTCGAGCGGCCGTTCTCATCATCGCTTGTGACCACCTTGCGTGTCACGTCGAGCCAGATCGCGAGGGGATCGGAAAAGATCATCTCGGCGTCGGTCAGGTCGGCGACATCGCCCTTGTCGATCGTGATCTCAGTGATCTCTCCGGTCGCTGGATCGAGGCGCCGCAACGGTGCGTCGTCGCGATGGTCCATGATCCACAACGCGCCATCGAGGAAGCGGAGGTCGAACGAGGACATCGTCGAGACGGTTGTGATGTCGTCGGCGTCATCCTCTCCGGGGAGGTACGTGGCGACAGCCTCACCGAGCGGCCAGACATTGGTGATCGCGCCGATCGCTGGATCGAATCTGACGACGCCCCCCGTGTACGCGGAGATGCTCTCGTCGCCGCTCGGAACCGAAGTGCTCGATACGAACAGCCACCAGATCGAGCCGTCACCGGCCGTCAATCCACGCCCACCGGAGGGAACCGCGCGCAGCGGGATGAATGGAAGACGCGATTCAGCTGCCTCGGCGGTGACCGCGGAACCGTCCTCGGTGATGAACCAGTCGGCGGCCTCCGCCGGATTGACGAAGTCGGCGAGCGTCGGCTCGACTCCGAACCCGCACCAGTCGAGCATCATCACGAGGTCGCCGGTCGCCTGATCGAGCTCGGCGGGCCACCCCGACGTCGTCGTGACGAGCGTGCCGTCGTCGAGCACGAGCAGGCTCTCCGCTGACCCGGAACAGGTCGATCCGTCGTCGGTCGTGATCTCGAAGTCGAGGTCATCGAAGGTGGCAACTTCCTCACCTGTCGCCGCGTCGAATCCGACGAATGCGGCGCCCTCGCCGGTGAACGCCCGAGTCTCGAGCCACGCGACCGAGTCGTCGGTAGCGAGCACCTCCCAGTCGGTGAGGTCCGCTGAATCGTCCGTCTCGCGGTCGGCGCCGAGGCCGGCGATCTGCGCGGTGCCTCCTGAATCGAGATCGACCCGAGCGAGCCCGAGGTCGTGGGAGAAGGACTGGCCCTCGCGGGTGGTCAGCGACACCGTGAACGCCGAGGATGTGCCGCTGATCGGTTGGACGTCGCGGTCGACGTATTCGACGCCATCGAGCGTGAGGGCGCGGTGCTCGCCGGTGTCACGATCGACGGCGTAGAGGCCGAGATCGGGTGACAGCAGCGAGACCAGGACACCGTCGATCGCGCCGAACTCTGTCGATGGATCGTCCCGCTCTGACGATGTGTTGTCGATCCTGTCGCCCGTCCCATCGCTCGCCTCGTCGTCGGGAGTAATGCTGTCGGTCTCGTCGCTCGCGCCCTCCGAGCCGTCGTCGCCTCCACTACCGCAGGCAGCGACCAGGACGACCGCCGCCAGGACGATCGACGGGTACCTCGCTGAGCGCATTCCGAGAACGTACCGTCACCCTGGGCATGGCCTCATCGAGGTCTGCTCCGCTGGGAGCGCGGACTCGTGCCGCCGTCATACTCTCCAGATGGTCACACAGGGGGCGAATGCGAAGCGGCGCGGCCGACCACCCGCGTCCGATTCCGCCGACACCCGGCGGGCCATCCTCGACAACGCGCGCCGGCTCTTCTGCGACGGTGGCTACTCCGGGGTCACCAACAAGGACCTCGCCGAGGCCGCCGGGATCACGACCGGAGCGCTCTACCACTACGTCGACTCGAAGCTCGACCTGTACGTCATGGTCGACATCGATTCGCAGCGCTTCATCTACGATCGCTTCCGCGACGCGGTCCGGGGTTGCGCGACGTTCCTCGAGATGTTCGACAAGGTCCTCGACGCTGCCGCTGAGATGCACGAGGAGGATCCTTCGCTCACGCGTTTCGTCGGCACGGTGCGCGCCGACATCCGATACCACCCCGAGATCGCCGATCGCCTCGCCTCCCAGGCCCGCGAGCGCGAGGAGTTCTTCTTCGGTCTGGTCGAGGTCGGGATCGCCACGGGCGAGATCGAGGACCAGGACCGAGAGCTCGTGACCGAGTTCATCCGGGTGGTATTGACCGGCTTGACGATGGTGAGCACCTCGGCGCGCCGGTATCGCCGTTCGGTCGATTCGATCAAGTCGGTGATGCGCGGGCAGTTGGTGGAGCCGGTCGCGGACATCGGCTGAGCAGTAGCCGATCCGAACGGCGCGCCGGCACGACTGCCGACCGAACCTGCGTCAGTACGAGCGGGGCAACCCGAGCACCTTCTGGGCGATGTAGTTGCAGGTCATCTCCTGGCTGACCGGCGCGAGCCGCTGGAGTCTGGCCTCCCGCCAGTAGCGCCCGACGTGGTACTCGTTCGCGTAGCCGAGACCGCCGTGGGTCTGGAGGGCCTGATCGGCAGCGAAGTAGCTCGCCTCTGCGGCCAGGTACTTCGCGGTGTTTGCGTGCTCGCCGCATTCCAAGCCGTTGTCGTACCGCCACCCGGCGAGCATCGCCAGGTTCATGGCCGCTGTCAGCTGCATGTGGGCCTGCGCCAGCGGGTGGGAGATCGCCTGGTTGGCACCGATCGGGCGGCCGAACACCTCGCGCTCACAGGCGTAGTTCGTCGCCTTGCGGATCGCCACCTCACCGAGCCCGCAGGCCATCGAGGCCAAGAGAATGCGCTCGGGATTGAGCCCGTGGAGAAGCTGTTGGAAGCCGCGGCCACGGTCGCCGACGAGCCGCCATCCTTCGACCGGCAATTCGTCGTAGGCCACTTCGCACGACGCCACCGCATTGCGGCCGAGCTTCGGGATCGCGGCGATGTCGACGTATTCAGGATCGAGATCGACGAGGAACAACGAGAGCCCCTCGAAGCTGCCGGGCTCGCCGTCGCTGCGGGCGAGCAGGAGGCAGACCTCGGACTCCAGCGCCTTGGTGGTCCAGATCTTGCGCCCGGACACGATCCAGCCACCCATGCCGTCCTCGACCGCGCGGGTGGCGACCCGGCTCGTGTCCGTGCCGGCGTCGGGTTCGGTGACACCGAACGCGACGTGGAGGTCACCGACCGCCGCGCGGGGGAGGAAGGCGTCCTTGAGCTGGTCGCTGCCGAATTTCACGACCGGGTTGAGTCCGAACATCGTGAGGTGGAGTGAGCTCGACCCGTTCATGCCGGCGCCGGATGCGGCAACGCGGTTGAGTACGAGCGCCGCCTCCGTGATGCCGCGACCACCCCCTCCGTACTGTTCCGGAATCGCGATGCCGATCCATCCGCCGGCCGCCATCTCGTTGTAGAAATCCCAGGGGAAGCGGTGCTCCTCGTCGCACGACGCCCAGTACGCGTCGTCGAACTGGGCGCAGCGCTGATCGACTGCCTCGATGATCGCCTCGTGGTCGGGGTCGGTCGAGAAGTCCACGAATCGACTCAGCGTCCCTCGAAGACCGGTTGACGCTTGTCGACGAAGGCCTGGGCGGCGCCGAGGTGGTCGGCCGTCGTTCCGGTGTGGCGGTGATGGGTCGACTCGATGTCGAGCACCGTGCGCAGATCGCCGTCGACCGAACGGTTGATGTTCTCCTTCATGTAGCGGAACGCGATCGGTGGCCCTGCCGCGAGGGAGGCGGCAAGCGACCGCCACGCCGTCTCGAACTCGTCGGCCGTCTCGACCCGGTTGACGATGCCGATCTCGAGGGCCGTCGCCATGTCGATGCGTTCGGAGAGGTAATACAGCTCCTTCGCCTTTGCCGGCCCGACGAGTTGGGTCAGGAACCACGTGCCGCCGTAGTCGCCGGCGAGGCCGACCTTGGCAAATGCCGTCGTGACGATGGCGGTGTCGACTGCGATTCGCATGTCGCAGGCGAGGGCGAGCGACAAACCTGCGCCGGCTGCGGGGCCGGGCAGCACCGCGAGTGTCGGTTTGGGCATCTCGAAGAGGCGGGCGGAGGTGTCGCGATGGCTCAATCGTTGGCCGTGGACGCCCGCGTCCCAGGATGATCCCCCGCTGCCGGCGCCGCCGCCCGCGGCGAATCCCTTCACGTCGCCGCCGGCGCAGAACGCGCCGCCGGCGCCGGTGAGCACCACACAACGGACCGTGTCGTCGGTCTCGGCGTGGGCGAGCGCGGCCCCGAGACCACTCAACATGTCGCTGGTCATCGCGTTGCGACGTTCGGGGCGGTCCATCGTGATGACGGCGACGCCGTCGTCGGCGACGCCGTAGCGCAGGTGCTCGCTCCCGGTCTCGAAGGTGCCGGCATGGGATGTGGATGACATGGTGATTCCCCTCGTACGCTGGTCCTGGTCGGTAGCTGGACCCCGCACATCCTGGCACGACGCCCGCATAGCACAGCAGGCGAGAAATCGCGAGGATCACCCCATGGGGAACCGTAGAAGCGCCGCTAGCATGGCACGCCGGTCTGTTCGCAGGCCGCGGTGACCATCACACGGGCAATGCTCGGGTCGTGGCCGCCGATCACGTCCGCGCCGAGAGCCATCCGGGCTCTCAGCTGTCAACCACGGTTTGGAGAATCCCCTGCCAAAGCCCAAGGAAGACGCGATCGTCCTCGAGGGGACGATCAAGGAATCGCTTCCGAACGCGATGTTCAAGGTCGAACTCGACAACGGCCATGAAGTCCTGGCGCACATCTCCGGGAAGATGCGGATGCACTACATCCGCATTCTCCCTGGCGACAAGGTGCAGGTGGAACTCACTCCCTATGACCTCTCCCGAGGTCGCATCACTTACCGATACAAGTAACCCGGCACGAGTAGAGAGAACCATGAAAGTACGACCGAGCGTCAAGCCGATGTGCGACAACTGCAAGGTGATCCGTCGGCACCGTCGGATCATGGTCATCTGCACCAACCCGCGCCACAAGCAGCGACAGGGCTGAGGAGTACAACAAATGGCACGAATCGCCGGCGTCGACATCCCCCGCGACAAGCGGTTGGAGGTGTCGCTCACCTATATTTACGGCATCGGATTGCCCACGTCTCAGACGCTGTGCGCCGACCTCGAACTCGATCCCGACACGAAGGTCTCCAACCTCACCGAGGACGAGATCAACCAGATCCGGTCGTACATCGACCAGAACCTGAAGATCGAAGGTGACCTGCGTCGCGACGTGCAGGGTGACATCAAGCGCAAGATCGAGATCGGATGCCTCCAGGGTGTTCGCCATCGCAAGGGCCTGCCGGTCCGTGGGCAGCGCACCCACACAAATGCACGCACCCGCAAGGGCGCCAAGCGCACCGTCGCCAACAAGAAGAAGGCTGTGAGGAAGTAATGGCCAAGCCAAGCACCGGTCGTCGGCCCCGCAAGCGCGACCGCAAGAACGTCAGCTCCGGCGTCGTTCACATCAAGAGCTCGTTCAACAACACGATCGTTTCGATCACCGACCACGAGGGCAACGTCATCGCCTGGGCGTCCTCCGGGGCTGTCGGTTACAAGGGCAGCCGCAAGAGCACGCCGTTCGCGGCGCAGCTCGCCGCCGAGAAGGCGGGCCGCGCCGCTATCGAGCACGGCATGCGCCGCGCCGAGATCGAGGTCAAGGGCCCGGGTTCGGGTCGCGACACCGCGGTCCGTTCCATCCAGAACACCGGGATTGAGGTCGTCTCGATCAAGGATGTCACCCCGGTTCCCCACAATGGTTGCCGCCAGCCCAAGCGGCGCCGCGGGTGAGAGAGGTCGTCTGAATCATGGCTCGCTACACCGGTCCCAAGGTGCGCATCTCGCGCCGCCTGAGCACCAACATCTTCGAAAACGAGAAGGGCCGTCGGGCCCTCGAGCGTCGTCCCTTCCCGCCTGGCGCCCACGGTCGCACCCGGCGCCGCAACTCCGGCAGCGAGTACCTCGCGCAGATGCAGGAGAAGCAGAAGGCGAAGTACATCTACGGCGTCCTCGAAAAGCAGTTCCGCAAGACCTATGACGAGGCGATCCGCCTCCAGGGTCCCACCGGTGAGATCCTGCTCCGGATGCTCGAGCAGCGCCTCGACAACGTCGTCTTCCGCGCCGGCTGGGCGTCGACTCGCCCTCAGGCCCGCCAGTTCGTGAATCACGGGCTGATCCAGGTCAACGGCAAGCGCGTCGACATCCCGAGCTACCGCTGCAAGAAGGGTGCCGTCATCTCACTGTCGCCCAAGGCGCAGAAGATGATCACCGTCCAGCACAACATCGACGTGCTCGACCGGTCGCTCGTCGGCTGGCTCGAGTCCGGCGACGCCGGCAAGGAAGTCACCGTGCGCAGCCTCCCTGAGCGCGAGCACATCGATGTCCCCGTCCGCGAGTCGCTCATCGTCGAGCTCTACTCGAAGTAGTCCCCCGGCGTCGCGGTCCGCCACGCCACCCAAACGCAGCACCCCCCAAAGAATTCGTTGAAAGGTTCCGGCACCAATGCTCCTCATGCAGCGCCCCACGATCGAAGCCCTCGATGAGGAAGCGGCCGATCGTCAGAAGTTCGCGGTCGGCCCGCTCGAGCCCGGCTTCGGGCACACGCTCGGCAACTCGCTCCGGCGGACGCTGCTGTCGTCGATCCCCGGCGCAGCGATCTCGACCGTCCGGTTCGATGAGTCACTGCACGAGTTCGACACGATCGGCGGCGTCGCCGAGGATGTCACCGACATCATCCTCAACCTGAAAGACGTCGTGCTCACCTCCCACTCCGAGGAGCCCGTCTCGCTGCGCCTCGATGCCCGCGGTGCGGGTGTGGTCACCGCCGGCGACATCGAGCTCCCCGCCGACGTCGAGGTGCTCAATCCGGGACTTCACGTTGCCACGCTCAACACGAGGGGCCACCTCGCCATCGACCTCACGGTCGAGCAGGGCCGCGGCTACCTCTCGAGCAACCGTGAGGACGACAACCGCACGATCGGCGTCATTCCGATCGACGCGATCTTCAGTCCGGTGCGCCGCGTCGCGTTCGAGGTCGAGCCGACCCGCGTCGAGCAGTCGACCAACTACGACCGCCTCGTGCTCGAGATCGAGACCGACGGTTCGCTCAGTCCCTCCGAGGCGCTCGCCTCCGCCGGCGCCACGCTGCGCTCGCTGGTCGACCTCGTCGCCACGATGTCCGACGAGCCCCAGGGCCTCGAGCTCGGCGAGATCGTCGACGCCACTGTCAGCTCACCCGATCTCGACCTCCCGATCGAAGATCTCGATCTGTCCGAGCGGCCCAACAACTGCCTCAAGCGGGCGCAGGTCAACACGGTCGGCGAACTGCTCACCAAGAACGAAGACGACCTCCTCAACATCACCAACTTTGGGCAGAAGAGCCTCGACGAGGTGAAGGCCAAGCTCGACGAGCGGGGCCTCACCCTCCGCGGCTGAGCGCCGCGACCACACGATTCACGTTCGCACGAAAGACGACTGAACGATGCCCACTCCACGCCGCTCCCGCAGTTTCGGTAACTCGGCCGCCCACCAGCGACTGATGCTCGCCAACCTCGCCGCGTCGCTGTTCGCCGCCGAGGCGATCGACACCACCGAAGCAAAGGCGAAGGCCCTGCGCCCGATCGCCGAGAAGCTCATCACGAAGGCCAAGAAGGCCCAGGAGGAGGGTCCGATGCAGGTGCACCGGATCCGTCAGATCCAGGGCTACCTCGGCGACCGTGAGATGACCTACAAGCTCGTCCACGACGTCGCCCCACGCTACGTCGAGCGCAACGGCGGGTACACCCGCATCCTCAAGCTGGGCTCACGCCACGGCGACAGCGCCAAGATGGCGCGCATCGAACTCGTCTGAGCGTCGTGGCGGAGGATGCACTCCGCAACGTTCGGTTGACGGTGGCCTATGACGGCACCGATCTCCATGGGTTTGCCCCCTCCCAGGGTGTGCCGACGGTGATGGGCACGCTGAACCCCGAGATCGAGCGCATCGTGCGGCGACCGGTCGACCTGGTCGGCGCAGGACGCACCGACGCCGGCGTGCACGCGTGGGGTCAAGTCGTGAGCGGCCCGATTCCCCTCGACACCGATCTCGGTAGGTTGACGCACAGCCTCAACCGGCTCTGCGGCCCCGCGATCTCGGTGCGTCGAGCCGAGTGGGCAGATCGCGGCTTCTCCGCCCGATTCTCCGCGGCATCGCGTACCTACCGGTACTCGATCTGGAACCTTCCAGCGCCGAATCCGCTCGTCGCACGCTTCTCGTGGCACGTCGCCGCGCCGCTCGATGTCGACACCATGAACGCGGCCGCCACCGACTTGCTCGGCGACAACGACTTCAGCTCGTTCTGTCGGCGTCCGAAGGTGCCCGCCGGCCGATCCGAGCCGAGCCTGGTGCGGCGCCTGACGACGGCGCGCTGGGTTGCCGGGATGGAGGCCGGGATGCAGGCCGGGATGCAGGCCAGGATGCAGGACGGCATGCTCGAGTTCGAGATCACTGCCAGCGCCTTCTGCCATCAGATGGTGCGGAGCATCGTCGGTACGCTCGTCGACGTCGGCCTCGGCCGGCGCGCGGCGTCGTCCGTTGCTCCGACCTTGGCCGCCCGCGACCGCCAGGCCGCTGGGCAGGTTGCGCCGCCGACCGGGCTCGTCCTCTGGTCGGTCGACTACACCGGTGAGCGCTGGGA
>JASJHI010000297.1:0-19014 GCA_033791105.1 Acidimicrobiia bacterium
GCCCACGCTCGCGGCCCGCGGAGACTGCTCAGCGTCTTCGGACGCGGGGCCGGGTCTTGCGTTGCCCCGTCAGCCTGGATGACGACCAGAGGCTCATCGAGGGAGATCGACAGGTTGCCGGTGGTGTCGGCATAGCTCTGACCGCGATCGTCGAGGATCGTCCTCGTTCGAGGGCTGAGCCAGTCGGAGATCACGATCGTCGGCTCGTCGAAGTCGGGCAGCGCTGCGGCCGCCCGAGGGTCGATCCGTCGCCGGACGTTTGCCTGCACCTCGAACGAGTCGCCGGCGGCGGAGACGAAGCGGATGATCCCGCCGTCGGTCGTCCGCGACGCAACCGACACCTGCCAGTTCGACGGGAGTCGATCCGCGATCTCGCCGCCCGCGCTCGCGAGCAGTTTCTGGATCACCTTCGGAGTTGGTGTGCGTGCCATGTGAGAATCGTCTGGATCGCGAGGAGAGCTGGGTTTCCAGTCTGAACCGATTTGCTCAGATCGTCAACTTGCTTGATTCAGGCAAGTTGCCGATCCACGCACAACTTCTAACGATTCTTCTAACGAACTGCCCGTCACAAGCCGTTATCCACAGTCACGAAACGACATATCGATATCGCGAAAGACCAGCTAGATGGCATAATCTGACACGGGCCGTCACAGCCCGACACGACCCAGAGTCGGCTCATAACCCGAAGGTCGTAGGTTCAAATCCTACCCCCGCCACCATTTGGGAAGCCCTGTTGGATCGCAAGATCTACCAGGGCTTCTTCGCGTCTCGGGGCCGACTTCTACCCGATCTTCCAACCACTGGTCAGAAGTCGAGGAGCGCGAGATCGCGATTCGCGAGGAATTTCTGCGCCGAAAGGATCAATGCCGTTCGCTGCTCTCGCTACTTCTTTCCTGACTTCCTGCCTTGCTTGCCCTTCTTCTTGCCCTTCCTCTTGCCCTTCTTCGATTCCGTTGCCTTCTTGCCGTTTGTCGCGGCGACCGATGTGTTGAGCGGTTTGCTTTGCTGCGCATCCGGGAGGAGCCGGTTCAGGTCGTTGTAGGTCTTCGCCAGCGATGTGGCCACGTCGGGGTCCTCGGCCTGCGACGCGCTGACTCGTAGGTCGACGATCGTTGTTGCGAGCTTCCACGTCCCCGGCCGGTCCCGCTTGACCTCTCGACCCAGGCTCTCGGCGCCCAGGACGTCCTGAGCATCGAAGGCAGCTCCGAGCAGGGTGGGGCGCAGCCATTCATCCTCGGGGTCGAGGGCCCGGGCCCTCTCTGCCGCTTTGAGCGCGATGCTCCCGGCCAGCCGAGCTCTATCCGCATCGCCGACTTCGCGGCGGGCTCGGTACAGGCGAGGGAGGTTGCAGGACGGGTAGTAGTCGTTGAGGTCGAGCATCATGCCCCGCTCGTAATGCTCGATGGCGCGATCGAGGTACACGGCGCGGTTTGCCTCGTCGATCTCGGTGTCCCAGAGCTTCTTGTAGCGACCGCCGAGCAGACCTTGACGCTCGGAGCTGTCACCGGCGCTCTCGATCAGCTGTTCCAATGCCCCGATTGCCCGCTTCGGATCTCCGGACTTCGAAACCGCGAGCAGGAGCTGCTCTTGGATCGAGGGTCGGGTCCGTAACAGATCGGGCATGGCCTCGATCCATGCCTTCATCGCCTCCCAGCCGACACAGTCGCGCAGGAGCTCCATCGCCTCGATGGACACCCCGTCTTGGAGCACTTCTTGCTGTCCGAGCTCGTCTCGCAGCTCGAGCGCGGCCCGCTTCTGGTCCCCCGTATCGACCAATCGGCGGATGCTTCGGATGCGGCCCAGGAGCTCGTTGAGGCTCTCCATGTCTTCTTTGAACTGTGTGACCCGGACATCGTCCTTGGCCGACTCGGGGAAGCCGGGCACCGCCGCGTAGACGGGCGACTCGCCCTCTCTGAGGGCATCGATACCTCTCTCCACTTGCGCGCGGATCGCGGTGGCTGTCGCGTCGGTGATGGCTCCCTCGTCCATCGTGTAGACGACGCGCGGCATCTGATCGATGTCGAAGAGCACGTGGGCCCAGTTCGCGGAGACCAGAACGCAGCCGTATCGCTGGGCGGCGTGGCGCACGCCGATCTCGTAGTAGACGTTGGCGTTGCCGATGCTGATGTCGGCCACGACGAGGTCGGACATTGCCAGCCGCTGGATCATCTCGACGATGATGAGTGCGCCGGCATCTTGATCGGCCCGCACCGGTGTGTAGCCCGCCGCCTCGATCGCGGGCCGAAAAGCCCTTTCCCACAGCGCATCGAAGTCGACTTTCTTGGGTCCGGGGGCATCAGGACCCAACTGCGTCTCCTTGGTGGAGAAGGGCATCACGACGAAGCAAATGGGTCTGGCCATGATTCTCCTTGAGGCGTGGATCGAAGCATCCGCGCCGTGTTCAACTTACGCCCGTGCCACAAGACTGTCGAGTGATTGGGCGGCCGCCCTCGAGGGCCCTGTTGCGCAGTGTTGTGGAGCGCGTCCATGGCCCCCGGCCTCCTTCTTTGTCGTCGAAGGGGACAATGAAGAATGACGCCGGCAGATCGATCTCAGTGCGCCGGCAGCGACGGGCCGGCTCCCTTCAGACCCGTTCAGCGCATCTGGCTAGGTTGCAGCGACAGCACCATGCGAAAGCCACGATTTCTCTCCCGTCCGAAGAAGACCGAGCCGCAGCACATCCCCCAGCGCGGCCCGGAGTTGACCGCCGCATGGTTCACGGATGTCCTGGGCATGGGTGCGACGGTGCTCGACGTGCGGTGCGAGACGATCGGT
Source organism: Acidimicrobiia bacterium (assembly GCA_033791105.1). Lineage (GTDB taxonomy): Bacteria > Actinomycetota > Acidimicrobiia > Acidimicrobiales > Ilumatobacteraceae > JASJHI01. Next base: position 2,776 of record JASJHI010000297.1, read on the forward strand.
ACCGACGTCGGCTTCATGGGTGAGGTGATCCGGTGCCACCTCACCTGGACCGACGATGCCCCCGAGGTGGTCGGGCGACCGGATTCGGTCATCGTCAAGGTCCCGACTCTGAACGACGAGAACTTCGCGGTGGGTGACGCGATGCAGGTCTACGAACGCGAGATCGTCGTCTACCGGCGGTTCGGCTCGTCGCTCGGTCTGCCCTTGCCGGCGTTCTTCTACGGCGCGATGGATCCCAATTCGGCACCGTGGCTCGATCGGCCACTCCTCTTTCTCTTCGACCATCTGCCGCTTGGCGGCATCAATTGGGTCATCGCGCAGCTGTTGAAGCTGGCCGGAAAGAGCAAGCGGCGGTACATCCTCGTCCTCGAGGACATCGCCGATGCCCGGCCGCCATCGCAATTGGTCGGTGGTTCCGTCGAGGACGCGCATCAGGCGCTCGATGTTCTCGCACGATTCCATGCCGCCAACTGGATGCGCACCGACGTGCCAGACGGGTACGCGAAGGTCTGGCCGCTCGACCGCGGGTCGCGGGTGTTCCAGGCCAGCTATCTCCGCAACCGGGACGCGTTCGTGGAGCGGTTCGGCACGTTCGTCGGCGATGACCTGATGGCCCGTCTCGACGACATCCAGGCGAGGGCCCCCGACATCGCCGGAGCGCTCGCCGCCGAACCTTGGACGGTGCTGCACGGCGACTACCGACTCGACAACCTGCTGTTCCGCCCCGACGACGAGATCGTCGTGCTCGACCTCCAGGGCGTCTCGACGGGACGGCCGGCATTCGACGTGGCGTACTTCATCACGACCGCGCTGACGGCAGAGCACCGCGACGAGGAGCAGCGTCTGCTCGGCACGTATCACGACGCGCTCGTCGACGCCGGCGTGACGTCGTACTCGCTGCAGCAGCTGATCGATGACTGCGCGCTGACGAAGGAGTTGTTGGCTCATCGGTTCGTCGGCGGCACGGACGTCCTCGACACCGAGTTGTCCGGTGACCGCGACTCGTTCCTCGACGTTCTGCAGTTCCGCGTCCTCGACTGGCTCGACTGAGAACGACCCTGCGGCCGGGTGCCGCTACTTCTTCTTCGCCTTCTTCGCGTCGGCCTTCGGTGTCGCCTTCTTCGTGTTCTTCGTGTTCTTCTTCGTGTCCTTCTTCGCGTTGGTCGTCGCGTCGGTCGGAGCGATTCGCGCGTCGAGGGCGGCTCGTGCCTCGATCATCTCTTCGACGGCCGTCGAAGTCGGTGGTACCGGATCGACACCGTCGCCGCCGTACCGCATCGACGGAGCCCGTGGCGGTTCGGCCCACTCGGCGCCGGTGGCCTCGCAGAGTCGTGCGATCTCGTCGATGTGCAGGTCGACCATGTGCCAAAGATCTGGGACCAACTCCCGATCGGCGATCAGACCGAAGTCCATCCGGTCCTGGTAGCTGTGCACGGTGATGTTGAGCCCGACGCCGTCGGAGATCGTCGAGACCGGAATGTAGGCATCGAGTTTGGCGCCGGCGAAGTAGAGCGGCTCACGCGGCCCGGGCACGTTGGAGATCACGACGTTGATCGGAAAGTTGACCCGGTCGGCCAGCTTCAGGCGTGAGACGAGACGGATCGCGGAGGCCGCCACGACCGGCGAGGTGTAGTCGGTCGCTTGGCCCAGCGCGTCGGCGGGCATCAGGTCGAACTGTCGCTTGGCGACGTTCATCGCCTCACGGCTCCGCGCGATGCGTTCGATCGGATCGTCGCAGTTGGTCGGAAGGTCGGCCACGATGGCCGACACGCGGTTCGTCCAGGGGTCCTCCTCGTCGCCGGTGCGGATCGAGACGGGCACCATCGCCCGAAGTGGCTTCTCCGGCAACGCATCGTGCTCGATGAGATATTGACGAAGGGCACCAGCGCAGACGGCCATGACGACATCGTTGAGGGTGCTCTCGGTGGCCACCTTGAGCCGCTTCAGGTTCTCGAGCGCCGCCGACCGCATCGCGAACCGACGGTGTGGCGTGACCGACTTGTTCCACGGCGTGGGCGGAGCCGAACTGATCGGGAGGCTGACGCTTGCACGGGAGTCCGAGGCGGGTTCTGCGCGGCGAGTGGCCGAACTCAGCGCACTTCGACTCCGAGCGGCGAGGCCGCTGACACTCGTGATGCCCGCCGCGTCGGCGGCGTCGCGGACCATTCCCAGCGACAGTCGCATCCCCCGCGCAGGGTTGGCGACGAGGTTGCGCACCGCCCGCTGCATCAGCTCGGAGTTGGGGGGCGGTTCCTCGCCTGTCCATGGCCGCTCCTCGTACCCGTACTCGGCGTCGCGGGAGAGGTCCGTGAACATCTTGAGCATGATCACGCCGGATGCGCCGTCGATGGTCGCGTGGTGCGTCTTCTGCAACAACGCCCACCGACCGTCGGCCAATCCTTCGATGACGTATGCCTCCCAGAGCGGTCGCGAACGATCCATCCGGCGACCGACGATGCGCGCCACCTGCTCGCCGAGTTGGTCGGCCGCGCCCGGCGGCGCGAGTCCGATGTGGCGGACGTGGTAGTCGAGGTCGAAGTCCGCGTCCTCGATCCAGTACGGACGGTCGAGCTCGAATGGCACCTCCACGACCTTGCGCCGCAGTGGTTCGAGATGACCGACCATGATGCCGAGTCGTTCGCGCACCGCGGCGAACGGGTCGAACTCGGCCGAGGGGCGGTCGTAGATGCTCAGACCGTTCACGTGCCCGTACGTGTTCGGCGTCTCCATCAACAGGAAGCTCACGTCGAGTCCGGTGAGTTGCTTCACGGCCATCTCCTTGGGTCGATTCGACAGGAGCATCATTGCCCATCGCGTGCCGGCGCGCGGCACGCCGCAACCCGGGCCGGGGGTCGAAGCTTCTTCTTCGGCCCATCTGGGCGCGCGACGGCACGCTCCGTAGGCTGATCTCGAGGAGATCGATGCCTGACACCAATGGTTGGATCCAACTGATTCGCGAAAACCCAGACCATTCGGCCTGGTACATCGAGCGCTTCCGAATGATGGCCGCCGACGGGGTCGATCTGGCGGGCGAGGCCCGGTTCGTCGACGCAATGGCACCGCGCGGTGCCCGGATTCTCGATGCTGGTTGCGGCCCCGGACGAGTCGGGGCGGCCCTGGCGGAAGCGGGGCACGTCGTGGTGGGCGTGGATCTCGATCCCGCTCTCATCGCAGCAGCCGAACTCGACCATCCGGGGCCGAGGTGGATCGTCGGTGATCTGGCCGAGCTCGATCTGCCCTCGATCGGCGTTCCGGAAAGCTTCGATGTGATCGTGAGCGCCGGCAACGTGATGCCGTTCCTCGATGTGGCCACCCGCCGAGCCGTCCTGACACGCCTTCGCGCACATCTCCGCGAGGATGGGCGCATCGTCGTCGGATTCGGTGTCGATCGTGGTTACGAGTTCGGCGACTTCCTCGTCGACGCCGAGACGGCTGGACTGACTGTGGAGCTGCGCTTGGGTACGTGGGATCTGCGCCCGCTGCGCGACGACTCCGACTTCATGGTCGCCGTCTTGGCCCGAAACTGACCCGCCGATCCTCGGTCGAGCGCTGGATTCATCTGGACCACCCGCCAGGTGCCACGATCGTGGTCAGCTGCACGAGGGAGAGCCGATGACCACCGCCGCCGACCGATTGATCACGCCCGAGTTCTGGCACCAGCCACTCGAGGACCGGATGCGCGAGATGAGCGACATTCGCGAGATCGGCGCGTTCGTGCCGATCGAGTTCGACAACGAGCTGAGCGGGCAGCGCGACTCGGTCCATGTCACGATGCGCCACGCCGAGATCCTCCAGGTGAGCAAGCGGTCGGCCGACTTCTGTTCCTCGCGTGGGGCCACCTCGATCATCGACCTGCCGACCGAGCTGCTCGAGTTCTTCACCGGCTTCATCAACATGGACAATCCGCGCCACGCCCAGCAGCGCCGCATCGTTGCGCACACGTTCACGCCGACCGAGCTGACCGGGGTGCTCGATCAGGTCGAGGCGCTGTGTACCGAGGTGGTCGACGGGTTCTGCGAGCAGGGTGAAGCCGACCTGGTAAAGGTGCTGTCACAGCCGTTTCCACTACTGGTGATCTGCGACATGATGGGGATTCCGCGCAGCGAGGTGACAACGGTGCTCGACGCGACGAACGTGATCCTCGGCGGCGGGGACCCCGAGTACATCAAGCCGGACGAGGACCCGATCGCCGCCCTGATCGCAGCGGGCATGGCGCTCACCAATCTGATGACCGAACTGATCGAGTTCAAGCGGGAGAATCCCGCCGACGATCTCACGACGAAGCTCGTCCACAACACCACCGAGGACGGCGCGCTGACACCCGGCGAGATCGCCTCCTTCTTCATCCTCCTCGCGACTGCGGGCAACGACACGACGCGCAACGCGATCAGCCACGGCATGGACCTGCTGTCGAAGAACCCCGAGCAGCGTCGCATCTGGCAGGACGACGTCGACGGTGTCACGGCCTCGGCGGTCGAGGAGATCGTGCGTCTCTCATCGCCGGTCACGTTCATGCGCCGCACCGCGACAGGCGACGTGCACGTGGGCGACCAGGACTTCCACGACGGCGACAAGATCGTGATGGTCTACGTCGGCGGCAACCGCGACCCGCGGGTGTTCGACGACCCCGAGCGGATGGATGTCCGCCGCGACCCGAATCCCCACGTCGGCTTCGGCGGTCCAGGGCCGCATTTCTGTCTCGGCGCGCATCTCGCTCGCCGCGAGGTGGCGCTCGTGTTCCGCGAGCTCTTCCGCCGCTTGCCCGACATCGAGGTCCAAGGATTGTCGACGCCAATCCAGACGGCCGGGCTTCCACTCGTCGCCGGCGTCAAGCACCTCCCGGTCACCTTCACGCCGAGCGCGCCGGTCGGCCGCTGACTCCGCGACCGACGTCAGCGCGGGAACATCCCCTCGGGCTCCAGCTCGCTCGGACCGACGTGGGCGTCGAGCCACGCGTTCATCTCGATCACGGTGTCCCAGGTCGAGCAGATCTTCGCCGGAACCTGCTTCGTGTGCAGCCACTTCGGCGCCCCGAACGTCTTCGACGCGATGAGGCCCTTGCGTCGTAGCAGTTCGATCCGCGGATGGTCCTTCGGATAGCCGCGCGGTGCGGTCTTCAGTTCGCTGATTGCGCCGACCTCGAACCCCCGCCCGAATCCGGCAACGATGTCGGCGATCTCTGCGCCAGTCGCTTCGGCGTCGACCGCCTTTCGAAAACGCGCGAGCTGATCCTTGGCCATGGCGTAGTAGCCGCACCCACACATCAGGCCCTGCGCTGACAGTTGGAAGTAGAAGCCGGCGCCACCCTCGGATTCGCCGTAGGCGCCCTGGTGCACCTTGTAGGGCGGCTTGTTCTTGGAGAACCGCAGATCGTTGTGGGGTCGGAACAGATGGAAGGGTCCGTAGTCGCCGAGTGCCTCGCACAGCTCTTCGACCGGACCCTTCACCACGTCCAGGTACGTCTGGCGATTGGCCTGCCAGAACGCCTTGCTGTTGTCGGCCTCGAGTTGCTCGTAGAACACGAGCGCTGCTGGCGGGATGCCGGTGAAGGTCATGGACCGAAGGTAGCGAACCCGTTCAGGCTCGCCTCCCCCAGGCGGCCGCTGGTTGACCGCGCTGGGCCCCTGCATCTGCCGCACAAGATCCCTACGACCTCGCCGGGCGCGGTGCCTCCGGCGCGCGGTCGTTCATGGTTGCCTCGGCAGCGTTATCCGGGCGCGAGCCCCGCCGAGTGGGGCATCGTCGATCGTGACCGAACCTCCATGTCGATCGACGATGTCGCTGACGATCGCCAGACCGAGGCCGGTGCCACCGGTCGCCCGGCCCCGCGAGTCGTCGAGCCGAGCGAACCGCTCGAAAACGATCGCTCGGTCGACGGCAGGAACACCTGGTCCGTCGTCGTCGACAGTGACCGTGACGCCGGCGTGGTCGGCGGTCGCACTGAGCTGCACCGCCGAGCCGGCGTGCCGTTCGGCGTTGTCGACAAGATTTCGAATGGCGCGCGCGAGCTGCGGCCGGTCACCCTCGACCATCAGCGGCTCGACGCCGGCAGCGTCGACCGTCACTCGACCTCGTCGCTGGAGGCGCGCGGCCTCGCCGAACAAGAGATCGTCGAGCTCGACCCGCTCGACGGTGAGCCCGAGTCGGCCTTCGTCGCTCTTCGCGAGAAACGTCAGGTCATCGACGATCGCTTCGACCCGTTCGACCTCGCTCACGACGTCGGCGCGTGTGCTCGACCACTCATCTGCGGATGGCTCGGAATCGGTCGTCTCCACGCGGGCGCGGATGTTGGCGACCGGGCTGCGGATCTCGTGCGATGCGTCCGACACGAAACGGCGGAGCACATCGGTTCGTTCGGCGAGCCGTTCGAGCATGTCGTTGAGCGTCGCGGCCAGCCGCCCGATCTCGTCGGTCTGTGACGACTGACGTACTCGGGCGCTGGTGTCGCCGCCGTCGGCGATCGTTTGAGCGTCGCGACGCATTGCCTCGACCGGCCGCAACACCCGACCTGTCAGCACCCAGATCAGTCCGCCACCGACGAGCGCGACGAGCGGAATGCCGATCAACAGCAGCCGTCGAACGTCGCTCAGTGGATCGTCGATCGGGTGCAGCTCGGACGCCACGACAACTCTGGTCGCTCCAGGCTGGGCGGCTGCGATGCGCAGCGAGTAGCGCTCGACCTCGTCGTCCTCCTGGAGATCGACGACACCGGTGTATGCATCGCCGGGCGCGGCGTCGGCGACCTGGCGGGGGTCGTCGAGGTTCCTGCTGTCGAGGAGCGATCCGTCTTCGTCGAAGATTGCGATCGCGGTCTCGCCGCGGATCGTCGCGACGAGCGTCGCTGTGTCGGCCCCCGCGTCGGCTGTGCGTGCCCGGTCGGCGGCCTGCGCGAGCAGGGTCTGGTCGAGGTTGTCGGTCAGGCGTTGTTCGAGTAGCCGGTCGAAGGCGATGCCCCCGAGCGCGAGCCCCACGAGAAGAACGGCCCCGCCGATGAGCGTCAATCTGGTCCGCAGCGAGTGCACGATGATCACCGCCCCGCCGGCATCCCCGCGTCCGCATCGGTCCGTGGATCATCATCGGCGCGGAAGCGGTATCCGGCGCCGCGGATGGTCTCGATCCGATCCGCTCCCAACTTCTTGCGCAGCGAACGGACGTAGACCTCGACGATGTTCAGGTCGCCCTCGAACTCGAAGTCCCACACGTTCTCGACGATCTCGGTCTTGGCGATCACCTCTCCGGCGCGTCGCATCAGAAAGTGCAGCACGGCGAACTCCTTCGACGTCAGTTCGACCAGGTCGCCACCGAGTGTCACGGTTCGCACCGCTGGCTCGAGAACGACACCACCGTGGGCGAGTGACGCCGGACGCTCGGCGGTACCCCTTCGGGCAAGTGCCCGCAATCTCGCGAGCAGCACGACGAAGCTGAATGGCTTCGTGAGGTAGTCGTCGGCGCCCGTGTCGAGGCCCTCGGCGACGTCGAATTCGCCACTCTTCGCGGTGAGCATCAGGATCGGAGTCCAATTCTCCTCGTCGCGCAGCGCCCGACAGACCTCGTAGCCGTTCATCTCGGGCAAGAGCAGGTCGAGCACGATCGCGTCGTACGGGTGCTCACGCGCGTGCCACAACCCGTCCTGGCCGTCGAACGAGACATCGACCGCGAAGCCCTCACTCTCCAAACCCTTCTGGAGCGACTTCGCCATCGAGCGTTCGTCCTCGACGACCAGAATGCGCATCAGGTGGCCAGGCTCGGTGTTCGGGCACGTCGCGGTCGGCGCATGAGCACCCGGTACGTCGTGAGGAACACCGTGGTCAGTCCCATCGCTGCGGTGGCGCCGAGGAAGACGATGTTCGATCCATCGGTTCCCGCCGTGATGCCGTGCACGATCCCGGTCAGCAGCACGAGGTAGCTCAGGAGGTGGATGCGGCCCCACCAGCGTCGGGGCATGCGTCGCATCATGACCGACGTGAGCTGAACTGCCAACAACAGGTAGGCACAGATGATGCCCCAGGCCATCGGAAGCGGGCCGGGCGGATTGCTGCCGACGAATGGCACCAGCAGGTCGAACACGCCGTAGTCGACGAATCCGTCCAGCCAGAGGCCGACGAGATGGACGCCGGTGAACGCCACGGTCATACCGCCGAGCCAGCGGTGCAGGGCGAGCAGCCACTTCTTGGTGGGGTTGCGTTCGAGATACCCGCCCGAAAGCAGGAGGCCCCAGATCACGGCGCCCCCGGCGAGGAAGAGCGACACGATCCCGCTCGAGCGAGCGACATACCACCAGAGTTGTTCGGTCATCGGACGTACCGCTCGAAGTCGCCGATGTAGTGCCGGTCACCGTGGTCGTCGACGACCAGCGCGGCAGCTCGGCCGACATCGACCTGTGCGTCGACGCCGTCGACGACGACTTGCTTCGCCACGACCTCGGCCCACCAGCCGTGCGCCGCGATCACCGTCGTGGAGGCGACACCGACGGTGTTGTGTCCCGATCGCGGGTCGACGAGATGGTGCCGTTCAGTTCCGTCGGTCGTGGTCCAGCGACGCTTGCATGTCGTGCTCGTCGCTACGCCGCCCCGGTCGAGGGCGATCACGGTCGGAGCGCCGCTGCTGCGGTGGGGTACACGCACCTCGACGTCCCACGAACCATCACCGGGCCCCGATCCGCCGCACGCGAGGTCACCGCCGATGTTGACCAGCGCACCGCCCGCGCCGGCGGCGATCGCCTCCTCGACGAGCAGGTCGCCGGCGAGCCCCTTGCCGATTCCGCCGGGATCGAATCGTGTGCCCTCGCCGAGGTGGACCAGGCCCGTGTCGACGTCGACGTGCAGCTCGGAGCACCCGACGGACGGTGCCGTTGCCCCAGCCGCGATTGCCGCGCTCTGCAGACCATCGAATCGCGTGCGGTAGCCCTGTGCCTCGACCGCGTCGAGCACGGTCGGATCGAAGGCGCCGCGAGTGAGTTCCCAGCCGGTCTGCGCCCGGGCGACGAGCAGTGCCGTTTCACGAGAGACGAGATGCCATCTGTCCGGTTCGGCATTCAGGAGGCTGATCTCACTGCTGTCGACGAACCGACTCCAGCGCGCCTCGAGTTCCGTGAGGCGGCTGATCAAGGTGCCCATCAGATCGGGTGTGCCGCCGACGAGAACGACGTGGGCGGTCGTTCCCATCGCATGACCACGATGTTCGAGCATGGTCAGCTCCCTTCGGTCGTCGTGACGGGCTCGGCCGGAGCCGACTCGATCACGACCGCGATCGGTGGGGGAGCGGGTGGGAGCGTCGCGGGAGGCACCTCGATCGGCGCGGTCGTGGATGCGGGGTCGGAGCCGACCGTGGCGCCCGAACCGACTGGGGCCGGCATCGGGGCGGGCTGCTGGATGACGAGCACGCGTTGGGTGCGCGGGGAGGGCGGCGGCTGCTCGTCGGCCGCCGCACCGCTCGCCATCGCGCCCATGATGCCGATGCCGGCCGCGACACTCACTCCGATCGCAAGGATCCGCGCACCACTCGTGCCGCTGCGTGGACGCTCAGTCATCGTCGCCGTCCTCGTGCTCGTCGTGGTCGTCGTCCTCGTGGTTGTCGTCGTCCTCGCGGTCGTCGTCGTACTCGTCGTGGTCGTCGTCGGCGTCGTCCTGGTATTCGTCGCTGTTCTCAGGGGCGGCGGACGATTCGGTCGTCGAATTCGGCGTCGTGTCGCTCTCCGCGACGGTGGTCTCGATCGGCACGACGTTGCCCTGCTCGTCGATGTACTCGACGATCACTTCCGTCGCGGGCGGCACTTCTCCCGACGCCGGATCCTGCGCCGCCGAGACGTACATCGCGCCGGACACTCCGGCGACCGCGAGGACGAGCCCCGCGGACGCTGCAATTGCAGTGGCGTTCTTCATGGTCATCACTCCTGTCGTCGATCCACCCGACTCGATGCCGAGTGGCTACGAGGAGATTGACCGGACGCGCCTGAAGCTGAGCTGAAGTGGTCCGCTGCTCAGGCGCGCGGTCGGCGGGATGCCCGCATCGTCAACGGCTGTCGGCCGGTCAGCGCCCGGAGTGAACGGCGGTGAGGGCTGCCGTCAGCGCCCCGACGAGTTCGTCGCGGGAGGGAACGACGTCGGAATCGCCGCCCACAGCCTGGAGCAGCGATGGGCCGAACACTTCCCATCCCAGTGCGAGCGCGTACGTGATCGCGGCCTGCAGCTCCGCTCCATCGTGCGCGAGCTGCTCGAGCAGCGGGAAGTCGCCCTTGAGGGTGGTCACGTCGACGCCGTCGAGAATGAGGCCTGCGATCAGTGGACCGGTTCCCGGCCGATCGACAATCACCGCGGCGACGCGTTCGAGCACCGCGCCCTCGGGGATGTCGCGGAGGGCCGTGCGAGCCTGCGAGCTGTGTCGGCTGAGGACGAGCGCGATCACGTCATCCTTCGAGCCGACGTACCGGTGGATGAGGCCGAGGTTGACGTCGGCCTCGGCGGCAATGTCGCGCATCGAGACCGCGGACGGACTGCGTTCGAGGAGCAAGCGTCCGGCGGCGCTCGTCACGGCCTCCACGATCTCGCCGGCCGTTCGTCGTGTGGTCATACAGACATCATGACAGATATGTAGACAGTCGACTACCTATTGGTATACAGTTGTCTACCATGACGGAAGACAACATGGTCGACACGAACGAAGCCGCCCTCGCCGAGGCTTGGGGGAAGTTTGCCGACGCACTCAAGATGATGGGCCTCGACATGCTGGCGTCGGCGCCGACCGATCCAGACCGAGTCGACGCGCTGCGCTTCCTGTTGCGACAGGTGGCGTACAGGGAAGAGCAGATGCTGGAATTTCCCCGCGGCAGCAAGCCCGAGTTCTTCTCCCCGGAGTCACCCACGCGGAAGGTCTTCGCCGACTGCCCGGACACGATCTACCGGCAGTTCAACGTGGCCGCGGGCAACGTGTACCGAGTCAGCGGCACGCGCGGTGAGTCGCCGTACATTTCGTTCACCGCCTATCGGGCCGCGGTCGAGGATCGCGTCGTCGCGGACCTGCACGACGGGGAACTCGAGATCGCCGCCGACGGTACGTTCGAAGTCACGGTCGGGGGCCCGGCCGGCGAACCGAATCACCTCGACCTCGGCTCGGATGCCGCATTCGTCGTGATCCGTGAGTACTGCCACGATCGGGATCACGGCAAGCAAGCGACGTTCGAGGTCGCGCAGACCTCGCCCCAGCCCGGCCACCGTCCGGAACCCGACGCGGGCGCCATCGAGTGGGCCCTCGGTCTGATGAACTTCGGTCTGGATTGGGGCAATGGCGCCACCATCCGACTGTCCGAGCAGTTGAGCTCCCGCCCGAACATCATGAACGAGGCCGCTGCCGACCTCGTCTCGGAGATGGCCGGTACGCCGCACAATCACTACCAACTCTGCTACGTGAAGCTGGAGCCCGGTCAAGCCATGGAACTCGACCTCACGCCGCCGGCATGTCGCTACTGGAGTGTGCATCTCAACAATTGGTGGCTCGAATCACCCGAGTTCCGTGACGGGCAATCGGTCTGCATCAACGACGCCCAAGCCGAGCGCGAAGCCGACGGCAGCATCAGAATGCTCGTCGGGCCCGATGATCCGGGAACCGGCAACTGGCTCGACACGAAGGGCCGGACCGAGACGATTCTGCTCGCCCGTTACCTGCTGCCCGAGGACGAACTGCCCCCGATCGTCACCAACGTCATCAACATCTGACCCTCCTCCTTCTCCCTGGGGGCGGGCGCCACGTTCCGTCGGCAGTGAGCCAGCCGGGGAGTGTCAGGTGATGATGCGGTAGACGACGGTGCCGCGGACCTGGATGCGCCGCGTGTTGGCATCGGCGACCTCGACGTCGGCCCAGAACAGTTCCTCATCGCGGGCGGCGACCTTGCCGTAGCCGACGAGGTCGGTGCCGCCGAGCGAGCCGATGACCTGCGCCTGAAGTGCGGCGGTCGACGCCTTGAACGCACCTGGGCCGGTCTCGGCCCAAGCGGCCATCGCGCCGGTCGTGTCGAGTAGCGCCAGCGCGGCGCCTTCGTGGAAGCCACCGCCGAAATCACCATTGGCGTCGCCGAGCGGCATCACGATCCGCGACTCGCTGTCGACCATGTGCTCGACATCGAGTTGGCGGGCACTGGTGAATGGCATCTTGCCGACGTGCGGACCCATCACTCCCGGATCGGAACCACCGCTGTCGCCGACCGTGTCGGGGCCATCGACGGTCTCGTCACCGGTGCGGCCGCGCACGAGCGTGGTGATGTGGGAGATCGGCTTGCCCTCGGTGGTGGCCACCGTCGTCTCGGCGAAGCACATCTCCTTGCCCCGGCGAAGGAGAGTGGTCGTGGCCGTCACGTCGTCGCCGAGCGCCGCCGAGAGATAGCTGACGTGACACGCCGCCGTGTGAAACGAGGTGAAATCGTCGCCGAGCGCGGTACGGGCGACGACCTGTCCGCCGATCAGACCGAGCGAGGCCGCGCAGCCCCCGTGGAGGGCGTCGCCCGGGTTGCTGTTCGCCTCTCGGAACGGCAGCAGCAGCGTCGCCGACTCGGCGGTCGCTTCCTTCAGTTGAACGCCGAGGCCGGCGCCGTAGGCGGATGTCTCGACCCAATCGCGGGTGTTCATGGACGTGATATCTCCTGTGTGTCGTGTGTCAGAACTTCGAGTCGTGGCCGACGCAGTGTGGATCGCGCGGGCGGCGCTTGTCGGTCGTGCCCGCGTCCTCGCTCGGCAGTTCGTCGACGAACTCGATCGTGCCCCATCTCTGGCGTCATCGACCGCTCCACTCGTCGTAGGCCGTGAGGACCGCGGCGGGCTGCTGGACGTGGACCCAATGACCGACGCCGTCGACGAACTCGACGGTCGAGTCGGAGATCGCATTCGCGACGATCTCGGTGGCCCTCACGCCCATCGGGTCGTGTTCGCCGACGACGAGGAGCGCGGGGCACTCGACCTCGGCGAGCCGTGGTGTCAACGGATCGGTGTGCAGCGCCTCGAGGGTGCGCGTCACTTCGGCGATGCCGATCGCGTCGCCGCGGATCCGGCGTTGCTTGCCGGTGCCGTAGATCGTCCGGGCGAGCCCGTCGGCACCCTCGTCGACACCCGCCTGCGCGATCTTCGAATACCAGGCAGCGGCCTTTGCGTTGGCCGCGCTGGTCGTGCCGATCAGCACGAGCGCCCCGACGCGTTCGGGGTGGTTCACTGCCGCCGTCATCGACATGATCCCGCCCATCGAATGGCCGACGAGAGTCGCCCGATCGATGTCGAGCGCGTCGAGCACGGCGACAGCATCGGTGGCGAGGTCGTCACGTGAGTACGGCCCGGGAGGCGAGCCCGCCTCACCGTGGCCGCGCTGGTCGTAGCGCACGACCGCGCCGCGCTCGGCGAGGGCAGGTGTGATTCGATCCCAGATTCCGAGGTCGTCGACGAGCCCGTGGAGGCAGACGAACACCGTCTCGGCGGACGGGTCGCCGCTGACGGCGACCCGAGTCGTGTGCGTGCCGAGGTCGATCGTACGGACGTCGGACTCGGGGCTCCCGGCGCTCATGCCGCAGCTGGTCGGCCGGCGAGCGCGGGCAGGACCTTTTCGCCGAAGCAGGTCATCGACGCCCTGGACTGGTCGAGCGTGAGGCCCGAGTACCGGAAGCAGGCGGTGAGATCGAACTCGCCGATGATCTCGCGCCGATAGGCAAGCTTCTCCAGGATCTGGTCCGGCGTCCCCCACGCCTGCACGTCGAGGTACATGTCGGCCATCTTCTCGACGCCGGCCGCCCGGACCGCGTCGACCGCTCGTCCGTACGACTCGTAGCCGGACATCCCCCTGAAGTGGTCACCGGCGAGTTCGTAGTGCCCGAGCACACTGGTGAGGTAGCCGACCATGTGTTCGCGCACGACGTCCTCGGCCTTCGCCGCGTCGAGGTCGCAGTAGGTGAAGTCGCAGGTGACCGGCGGTTCCGGCTCTGTGCCGTGCGTCGTGCGAAAACGGTCTCGGTAGGCATCGATCCGCAGCACCTGGACGTCCCACGGCGACTGGCTGAAGCACACCATGCGACCACCGAGTTCCGCTGCCGACATCGCGGAGTCGTCGGACATGGCGATGCAGTACGTGCGATCCTCGAACGAGCGGGTCGGGCGTGGCCGGATCGGTACCCGGTGCTGTGGGTAGTACCGACCGTCACCTTCGATGAAGCCGGTACGGAGCGCTGCCATCACCATCGCCGCCGATTCGTCGAAGCGGTCCCGCGACTCGTCCATCGCGATGCCGAAGCCCTCGTACTCACGTCGTGCGAGTCCGCGACCCATCCCGAGGAGTACGCGGCCCTCACTCAACTCGTCGAGGAGCGCAATCTTCTCCGCGACGCGGAGCGGATCGTTCCACGGCATGATCACGGCTCCCGTGCCCAGCTTGATGCGCGAGGTGCGAGCCGCCATGTTCGCCAGGAACACGACGTTGTCCGGGCAGAACGAATAGTCCTCGAAGTGGTGCTCGACCGGCCAGATCGAGTCGAATCCGACGGCGTCGGCGAGCTGAGCGAGCTCGATCTCCTCGCGGTACACCTGGCCGTCGGTGACGTCGTCGGGGTAACCATACGACTGGAAGACCATCTGGACGCCGACGTGCATGCTCGTTCTCCTGAATGGGGTCGGGTTGTGCATTGGATCGAGAATCTCCGATTGGCTACGGGTCGTATCCGATAGTACATCGATCCCTCAGCGCCCCTCGAATCGCGCGGGCTCCTTCTTCAGAAAGCCGCGCACACCGGCCACGAAGTCCGAGGTGTTACCCAGCGCCCGCTGGTTCTCGCGCTCGACCGCCAATTGTTGCTCGTACGTCGACTCGACCGAATGCCACATCGCCTCGCGCGTGCGCCGTAACGCGACGGTCGGTCCGGTCGCCAGCGTCGATGCGATCTCCATCGTCCGTTCCATGAGCTCGTCGTCGGTCGTCACGCGGTTGACAAGGCCCCAGTCGAGTGCCGTCGCCGCGTCGAGTCGCTCGCCGAGGAGCGACAGCTCCATCGCCCGGCCGAATCCGACGAGGCGGGGCAGCAGGAATGTGGCACCCATGTCGGGGGAGAGTCCGATGTGCCGGAACGCTTGCAGAAAGGTCGCGCTCTCCGCAGCGAGCACGATGTCGCCCATCAACGCGAGGCTCATTCCGCCACCGGCGGCGACCCCATTGACCGCTGTCACGAACGGGCAGTGAAGGTCGCGGAGTCGAAGGAGAAGTGGGTGGTACGTGCGGTCGAGGCCGATGCCGAGGTCGAGTTGCCCGTCGTCGTCGAGCAGGTCGGCGCCGTCGCCGGCCGACAGGTCGGCGCCTGCACAGAAGCCGTCACCCGTGCCGGTGAGCACGACGCACCGGACCAGGTCATCGGGTTCGTCGGCACTGGTCTCGATCTTGTCGAGGGCTTGGTTCAGGCCGGCGAGGAGGGCGGGCGAGAGCGCGTTGCGACTCGCTCCTGCGGTCATCGTGATGACGGCGATCTCGTCGTCGATCGTCAGGTCGACCGGGCTGACGCGGGACTTTTCGGGGCTGTCGGTCACGGTTGCTCCGTTCGCTCGGCGATAGCCGATCGGCACTATAGTTGTGCCGATCGTAGACAGCGAGTGGAAGGAACGCACCATGAGCGCCGATGTTCTGGAGACGACACGCCACGACGCCGGTGTGGTCGTGCTCGAGTTGTCGCGCCCCGAGGCCCGGAACGCGTTGAACACCGAGCTGCGGCAGCGACTCGTCGACGTGCTCGCCGATCTCGCGGTCGACGATGATGTGCTCGCAGTCGTGCTCCAGGGTGCGGGCGGCACGTTCTGCGCAGGGTTCGACCTGAAGGAGCTGGCTGCGGCCGGTGATGCCGCGGAGGTCTTCGCCCATGCGACGACTTACCACCATGCGGTCTTCAACTTCACCAAGCCGCTCGTCGCCGCGATCGAGGGCGCGGCGGTGGCGGGGGGCATGGACCTCGCGCTGATGTGCGATCTCCGTGTCGCGGCTTCCGACGCCACGTTCGGCCAGCCGCAGGTGAAGATGGCGATCCCCGCAGCCATCGACCTCTTGGCCACGGTCGTGTCCGGTCCGGTGGCCCGCGATCTGTGTCTGACGGGGCGCATCGTCGGGGCCGGCGAGGCGGCCCGGCTGGGCCTGGTCGACCGGCTGGTCGAACCCGGCGCGAGTGTCGTCGCGGCGGTCGAACTGGCTCGTGAGATTGCAGCCTCCGCGGGTGCGGGAGCGATGAAGCGGGTGTTC
>JASJHI010000298.1:0-4543 GCA_033791105.1 Acidimicrobiia bacterium
GTTCCCCGCCATCGAGCCATCCGACATCGAGGCGCTGACCAACTGCGTCGACCACGTCGTCGGACAGCTCAGCTGACACACCCCGCAGGTCGGCTGACGGGAGTGAGCCGGGGACACTGCTGGCAGACTTCCTCCGATGAACGTCACCGACGTCCTCGAGTTCGCGAGCGACGATCTCAGCACCCTCGACCGCCCTGTGATGCTCGTCGCGCTCGAGGGGTGGTTCGACGTCGCAGGAGCGGCGACGGCCGCGGTGTCGGCCTTCAGCAACGACAGCACGTCGGTGATCGTCGGCGCCATCGATGCCGACCCCTTCTACGACTTCACCCAGCAACGGCCGCACACCACCGTCGACGACGGCGTTCGCGAAATCGTGTGGCCGGCCAACGAATTCAGCCTCCAACGGCATCCCGGACACCGAGACGTCGTCGGCTTGATCGGCGTCGAGCCGCATCTGTATTGGAGCACCTACGTCGACGCCATCATCACCGTCGCCCAGGCGCTGGCCTGTGAAGCGATCGTCACAGTGGGTTCGTCCTCCGAGGCGATCCCCCACACCCGTGTGCCCCACGTGACCGGGAGCACCGCCAACGCCGACCTTGCGGGGCGGCTCGGTCTCGTCGCACCTTCGTACCAGGGCGTGACCGGCGTCGTCGGCGTGCTCAATGCCGAGCTGGAACAACGCGGGATCCCCTCGATCTCGCTGCGCGTCGGGATCCCCCACTACCTCATGAACGCCGAGCACCCGCAGGCCGTGGCGGCGTTGGTCCGCCACCTGAGCCATGTGCTCGATGTGCCCACCTCGGCCGACCTCGGCGACCAGGTGGCGAGTTGGCGCGAGGTCCACGACGAGGTGATCGCCAACGACGACCAACTGTCGATGTATGTCCGCATGCTGGAGGCCGAGTTCGACCGGCGCGCGGAGGCCGGGATCCCGTCGGCCGACGACCTCGGTGCAGAGTTCGAGGCGTTCCTCGACGACCTCCGCGACGACGACTGACCGAGAGGAGCGGCGCGGCGCCCGCCGGTCGGATCAGGTGGCGGCGAAGCCCTGATCGAGATCGGCGATGATGTCTTCGATCGACTCCAGGCCGACGCTCAGACGCACGAGGCCCGATGTCACGTCCGACGCCACCTGCTCCTCTGCGGTCAACTGGCTGTGAGTGGTGCTCGCCGGGTGGATGACGAGGCTGCGGGCGTCGCCGATGTTGGCAACATGGCTGTGCAGCGTGAGGCCCTCCACGAACTTCTTGCCCGCCTCGTGGCCACCCTTGATCTCGAACGCCAGCACCGAGCCGTAGCCCTTGCCGCCACCGAGTTCCTTGGCCCGCTCGTGCCAGGGGCTCGACGGGAGGCCGGCAAAGCGCACGACCTCGACCTGGTCGTGGGCGTCGAGGTACTCCGCCACCTTCTGGGCGTTGGAGAAGTGGCGCTCCATGCGCAGGCTCAGGGTCTCCAGGCCCTGTAGGAACATGAACGCATTGAACGGTGAGATCGCCATCCCCATGTCGCGAAGCATCTGGACCCGCGCCTTCAAGATGAACGAGCCGTGACCCAGGGCCGGCCAGTAGGCGAGACCGTGATAGCTCGGATCCGGCTCGGTGAAGTTCGGGAACCGGCCCGATGCTCCGTAGTCGAACGTGCCACCGTCGACGATCGCGCCGCCGATGGAGGTGCCGTGGCCACCGATGAACTTGGTGAGGCTGTGCACGACGATGTCGGCGCCGTGCTCGAGCGGCCGGAACAGGTAGGGCGTGGCGACCGTGTTGTCGACGATCAGCGGAATGCCGTGGCGGTGACCGACATCCGCGACACCGGTTGTGTCGAACACGTCGTTCTTGGGATTCGGGAGTGTCTCGCCGAAGAACACCTTGGTGTTGTCCTGGATCGCCGCCTCCCACTGGGCGAGGTCGTGGGGGTCCTCGACGAAGCTGACGTCGATCCCGAGCTTCGGGAGCGTGTAGTGGAGCAGGTTGTATGTGCCGCCGTACAGCGACGGCGAAGCCACGATGTGGTCGCCGGACTCGCAGAGCGTGAGGAACGCGATCGTCTCGGCAGCCTGACCGGACGCGGTCGCCAGCGTGCCGGGAAGCCCGATTGCGGTGATGCATCCACCCTCGAGTGCGTTGAGGCGTGACTCGAGTGCACCTTGGGTCGGATTCATGATCCGTGTGTAGATGTTGCCGACCTCGCCCAATGCGAACAGGTTCGCGGCGTGCTCGGTGTCGCGGAACTCGTACGCCGTCGTCTGGTAGATCGGCACCGCCCTGGCCCCGGTGGCCGGATCGGGATCGCCCCCGACATGGATTTGCTTGGTCTCGAATCCCCACTGATCAGTCATGGCGGGCGACGCTAGTTCGTCGAATCCCGACCATCACAGTCGAGTTTCTAGACGAGCGAGATGACGAGGCCCGCTTGTCCGAGGTGGTAGGTGATCATCACGGCCGGCGCCATCCAGCGGGCCGGTGTCACGAACTGGCGCCAGCCGAGCAGCGAGTCGGATGTGACGAACAGCGCGGCGCCGACGATCGCCCAGCCGTTTCCGGCAGCTGCTGCCGCGGCGGCCATGGCCGAGATCACGAGGAGATACGCGACCACCGGCGGCCCCAGCGCCGCGCTCGAGCGTCGCGCGCCTGCGACGATTCGCGATCCCACCGTGAGTGCCAGCACCCCGACGAGGACGGCACCGACCGCGAATCCGATCCAGCGCCAATCGTCGGCGACGATGAAGCCGACCGTGTAGGCGATGTGCGCGAGCAGGAACGACGCCAGCCCGAGCACGAAGCGTTCGTCTCCACCGAGCAGGAAGACGTCGCCCGCCAGCGAGAAGACCAGCGCGACGACGAACCATGTCCGCACCGTCGGGTCGACCGGATCGAGCGCGAGCGCGACCCCGATCAGCGCGACGAGCGCGGTCGGCTTCGTGAGACGTTCGAGGCGGGCATCGTCTGACCAGCGACTCCACCAGTTGGCGGCCGCGACGACCACGAACAGCGCGAGGAACGCCGTCGAAGCGGCTGTCATCGGCCGAGCGCCTCCGTTGCGGTGCGGTGTGCCAGCGGATCAGCCTCCGGAGGCGTCGGCGACCTTCTGCTTGCCGGCGCTGATGAACGGCATCATCGCACGCAGTTGGCCTCCGACCTCCTCGATCGGATGCTGCTTGCCCTCTTCCTGCAGCCGGTGGTAGTTCACGCGCCCGGACTCGGACTCGGCGACCCACTCGTCGGCGAACTGTCCCGACTGGATCTCGTCCAGGATCTTCTTCATCTCGGCCTTCACCTCGGGGGTGACGATGCGCGAGCCGCGCGTGAGGTCGCCGTATTCGGCGGTGTCGGAGATCGAGTAGCGCATGCCCGCGATCCCCTCCTCGTACATCAGGTCGACGATCAGTTTCACCTCGTGCAGGCATTCGAAGTACGCCATCTCCGGGGCGTACCCGGCTTCGGTGAGCGTCTCGTAGCCGGCTCGAACCAGCGCTGTCAGCCCACCGCACAAGACGGCCTGCTCACCGAACAGATCGGTCTCGGTCTCCTCGGTGAATGTCGTCTCGATCACGCCGGCGCGTGTTCCACCGATGGCGTCGGCGTAGGACATCGCGACCGCACGTGCCTGTCCGGTCGCGTCCTGATCGACGGCGATGAGCGACGGCACGCCGCCACCCTCGGTGTAGGTGCGACGCACCAGGTGGCCCGGGCCCTTCGGCGCGATCATGATCACGTCGACGCCCTCGGGTGCCTTGATCCGACCGAAGCGCACGTTGAATCCGTGGGCGAACGCGATCGCGTCGCCTTCCTTCAAGTGGGGGACGATCGACTCGTCGTAGATCCGCTTCTGCTCAGTGTCCGGCGCGAGCAACATGATGACGTCGGCGTGCTCGGCGGCGTCGGCAACCGACATCACGCGGAGTCCCGCCGCCTCGGCCTTCGCCGCTGAGGACGATCCCTCGCGCAGTCCGACGACGACGTCGACGCCGGACTCCTTCATGTTCAGCGCGTGGGCATGGCCCTGCGAGCCGTACCCGATGACGGCGACCTTCTTGCTGCGGATGATCGAGCTGTCCGCATCGGATTCGTAATAGACGGTGACGGCCATGTCAGCCTGCCTTTCCGGTGGTGGGGGTGGATTTGACGGCACGCACGCGCGAGCCACGATCGAGTTTCGGCAGCGCGACGCGACCGGTGCGCTGAAGCTCCACGATGCCATAGCCAGCGAGCAATTCCTCAAAATCGTCGAGCTTGTCGGGGTGACCCTCCAGGCTGACGGTCAGGACCGCTTCGGCGACAGCGATGATCTTGCCTTCGAAGATGGTGGCCAGCTCGACGACCTTCGCGCGCTGCTCGTCGGGGGCCTTGACCGTGGCGATCAGCAGTTCACGCTCGACCGACCGGCGCGGGTCGAGTTCGGAGATCTTGACCACGTCGATCAGCTTGAACAGCTGCTTGGTGATCTGTTCGAGCGGCGTCGACTCGACATCGACGACGATGGTGATGCGGCTCATCCCATCGTCCTCGGCAGGAGCGACCGCGAGCGAGAAGATGTTGTA
>JASJHI010000299.1:0-22367 GCA_033791105.1 Acidimicrobiia bacterium
GAGGACGGACACGGCGGCGGAACCCTCGCGCGACGCCTCACCGGCAGTTCCGACATCTTCGACGCCGGGCCTTTGCGTGGCGTCAACTTCATCACCGCGCACGACGGGTTCACCCTGGCCGATCTCGTCGCTTACGACCACAAGCACAATGAGGCGAACAACGAGGACAACCGGGACGGCGAGTCCCACAATCGCTCCTGGAACTCGGGGTGCGAGGGTCCGACCGACGATCCGGCTGTGCTGGCGGTCCGAGCGACCCGCCGTCGTTCGATGCTCGCGACGCTGTTCCTCTCACAGGGCGTTCCCATGCTGCTGGGCGGCGACGAGATCGGGCGCACGCAGGGCGGCAACAACAACGCCTACGCACAGGACAACGAGGTGTCGTGGTTCGACTGGGACCATGGCGACCACGAGCTGCTGCAGTTCGTCGAGCGCATCACCGGGTTCCGCCGAGAACACCCGGTGTTCAGGCGTCGACGGTGGTTCGAGGGACGACCGATCCACGGAGCCGACGTTCACGACATGGAATGGTTCCGTCCCGACGGCTCACCGATGATCGACGACGATTGGGCCGTCGGGTACGCTCGCTCGCTTGCGGTGTTCCTCAATGGTCACGCCATCAC
Organism: Acidimicrobiia bacterium; assembly: GCA_033791105.1. Classification (GTDB taxonomy): domain Bacteria; phylum Actinomycetota; class Acidimicrobiia; order Acidimicrobiales; family Ilumatobacteraceae; genus JASJHI01. Next base: position 624 of record JASJHI010000299.1, read on the forward strand.
GACAACCGGGCCCAGAGGCGAACGCATCGACGACGACAGCTTTCTGCTGATGTTCAACGCCGACGCCGATCCGATCGATTTCGTCGTGCCCAACGGTCTCGGCGGCAGCCGATGGGTGGTCGAGCTCGACACAGCGGATGCTCACCACGTCGCATCGCCGACGACTGCCGCGCCGGTGACGGAGCTGGTGAGCAACGCCGTGATCGAGCTCAGCGCTTGGGCGGTCGTCGTCCTGCGACGACTCGACGGGACCGACCGGGCGGCGGCCTGATCGTGAGGGTGCTGTTCGCGACGGCCGAGTTCACCCCGGTCGTGCGGGTCGGCGGGCTCGCCGAGGCGACTGCCGGACTCGTTCACGCGCTCCGCGCCGAGGGCGCCGACGTCGAGGTCGTGCTCCCCGACTACAACGGCATCGAACTCGCAGACGAGGTCGCCGTCCATGTCTCGGTGCCGGCCTGGGTGGGCGACGTCCGAGTGCGTCGCGGACGTCACGCGGTTGCCGGGGATCTGACACTCGTTCACGTGCCGGGGATCGAGCGGCCACACCCGTACGTCGACGAGGACGGCCAGGGCTGGCCGGACAACGACCACCGGTTCATGAGCTTCTCCGCCGTCGTCGCGGCGCTCGCCACCGCGACCGGGCCCGACATCCTCCACCTGAACGACTGGCACACCGCGGCGGCGGTCGGCATGTTGCACGATCGTCCGCCGACCGTGCTCACGATCCACACACTCGGGTACCAGGGCGTCACGCACCGGGGTTGGCTCGAACGCCTCCCGGTCGACGCGCACCGGTTCGCATGGTACGACGCGACGAATCCGCTCGCCGGAGCGATCGAGCTCGTCGACCGCGTCATTGCCGTCAGCCCCAACTACGCGGCCGAGATTCTGACGCCCGAGGCGGGAATGGGGCTCGATGGCCGGTTGGCGGCGTTGGGTGACCGGCTCGTCGGCATCCGCAACGGCATCGACACGTCGTTGTGGGATCCCGCGATCGACCACCACATCGCGACGACGTTCGATCGGGACCGCCTCGACCACCGCGACAGGTGCCGCGCCGAACTCGCCGCCGTCGCCGGCTGGTCGGCAAGCACCACACCGATCGCGGGAATGGTCACGCGCCTCGTCGAGCAGAAGGGCATCGACCTGCTGCTCGACGCACTCCGCTTCCTCCCGACGATGCCCGCCCGGCTCGTCGTCCTCGGGGCCGGCTCCGCCGAGCTGTCCCGACGACTCGCGGCGGCTGCGGAGGACACCCCCGACAGCGTGTGGTTCCTCGACGGCTACGACGAGGCGCTCAGCCACCGGATCTTCGCGGGGTCCGACCTCTTCGTGATGCCCAGCCGCTTCGAGCCCTGTGGTCTGGCGCAGATGCAGGCGATGGCCTACGGATCGATCCCGGTGGTCACCGACGTCGGCGGCCTGCACGACACGGTGGTCGATGCGGACCGCGACCGCGCCCTGGGGACCGGCTTCGTCAGCCGGACCGTCGACTCGGTCGGCCTCGTGGACGCGCTGCATCGCGGCGTACGAGCGGTACGGCACGCGGGCCGTCGGCGAGGTCTCCAGGCGCGCGGGATGGGCCGGGACTGGTCGTGGTCGGCACCCGCCGCACGCCACCTCGAGCTGTACGCCGACATCGGTCGCTGACGCTCTCGACGCCGCCGAACCTGACCGTCGCGCTCGTCAGTCGTCGAGAACGGCGCGCGCGCCCTTCGCCAGCGTGACGACCCCCCGTTCGGACACGGTGTAGCGCTGCGCGTCCTGCGCTCTGTCGTGACCGATTCGGGCACCTGGCGGGACCACGGCGTTCTTGTCGAGCACCGCGTTCCTGACCAGCGCCCCTTCGCCGATGGTCACGTCGTCGAGCAGCACCGAGTTCTCGACCACCGCGCTGCCATGCACGCGCACGCCTGGTGACAGCACCGAGTCGGTGACGGTGCCGCCGGACACGACCGTGCCGTTGCTGAGCAGGGAGCGGCGCACCGTCGAGGAGCCGTGGTCGCCGTCGCTGACGATCTTGGCCGGCGGCAGGCTCCGCCCGAGCGTGTAGATCGGCCACTCCTCGTTGTAGAGGTCGAACGCCGGGAAGTCGGCGATGAGGTCCATGTGCGCGTCGAAATAGCTGTCGATCGTGCCCACGTCGCGCCAGTAGTGCGGCCGGTCGAGCTGGCCTGGCACCTGGTTGTGCGTGAAGTCGTAGACGTGCGCGTCGCCCTTGGCGACCATCATCGGGATCAGGTCGCCGCCGATGTCGTGGCCGGTGTCCTGCGACGCCTCGTTCTCGTGGAGGAGGTCGACGAGGACATCGGCTGTGAAGACGTAGTTGCCCATCGAGGCGAGGACCTCGTCGGCATTGTCGGGCAGGCCGTCGACAGCGTCCGGCGGGGGCTTCTCGACGAACGCCCCGATCTTCGACCCCTCAGACGGCTGGATGACACCGAACTGATCGGACTCGTCCTTGGACACCCTGATGCCTGCGACGGTGACCCCGGCGCCCGAATCGATGTGATGATCGAGCATCTGGCGGGGATCGATCCGGTAGATGTGGTCGGCGCCGAACACGAACACATAGTCGGGCCGTTCATCGTCGAGGATGTTCAGGTTCTGGTACATCGCATCGGCGGAACCGAGGAACCAGCGGGGGCCCTGTCGCATCTGCGCGGGAACCGACGTGACGTAGTTGCCCAGAAACGTACTCAGTCGCCAGGTGCGCGACAGGTGCACGTCGAGACTGTGGCTCTTGTACTGGGTGAGCACGACGATCTTGCGGTAGCCGCCATTGGCGAGGTTCGACAACGGGAAATCGATCAGCCGGTAGTGGCCGCCGAACGGCACCGCGGGCTTGGCCCGGTCGAGCGTGAGCGGGGCCAGCCGTTTCCCTTCTCCCCCGGCCAGCACGATGCTCAGGACCTTCGGACGGGACGCCACTTCAAGCATCCCAACAGGATGCCCCATATTGTGACGACGTGACGGTGAGATTGAGGACATGATGGTGAAGTCGTGGTGAGACCCGTGAGCATCGAGGATGCCGCTCCGATCGCCGAGCTCGATCTCTGGCGGTTCAACGAGGGTACGCACGATGGCCTGGCCCATGTGCTCGGCGCCCATCTCGACGAGACCGGTTGCACGTTCCGTGTGTGGGCGCCGGCAGCTCGTTCGGTGAGCGTGATCGGCGACTTCGACGATTGGTCCGGATTACCGCTCGTCGGTTCGGACTCGGGCATCTGGAGCGGACGCGTCCGCGGTGCACACAGGGGCGAGCGCTACTTGTACCGGGTCGTCGGCGAGGACGGGAGCGTCAGCGACAAGGCCGACCCGGTCGCGTCCGCCACCGAGGAGCCACCGTCCACCGCGTCGCGGATCTGGACACTCGACTACGAGTGGGGCGATGCGGAGTGGATGAACACCCGCGCAGCGCGCAATGCGCACGACGCGCCGATCTCCGCGTACGAGGTGCACCTCGGGTCGTGGAAGTACGAGCCGGGCGGGTATCGCGCGCTCGCGCACCAGCTCGCGGATCACCTCGACCGCATGGCCTTCACGCACGTCGAGTTGCTGCCGGTGATGGAGCACCCCTTCTACGGCTCGTGGGGTTACCAGACCCTCGGGTACTTCGCTCCGACCGCGAGGTACGGGTCGCCGCAGGACCTGATGTATCTCGTCGACCTGCTCCACCAACGCGGGTACGGCGTCCTGCTCGACTGGGTGCCCAGTCACTTCCCCACCGATGTCCACGGGCTCGCCCGCTTCGACGGGACACACCTCTACGAGCACGCCGACCCGAGATTGGGCTTCCACCCCGACTGGAAGAGCGCGATCTTCAACTATGACCGTCACGAGGTGCGCAGCTTCCTGCTGTCGAGCGCCCGGCACTGGCTCGAGGCCTACCACGCCGACGGGCTCCGGGTCGACGCCGTTGCATCGATGCTGTACCGCGATTACTCCCGCCGCGCGGGCGAATGGATCCCGAACGAGTTCGGCGGTCGCGAGAACCTCGGCGCCGTCGCCTTCCTGCAGGAACTGAATCGTCAGGTCTATCTCCACCACCCGGACACCATGACGGTCGCCGAGGAGTCGACCGCGTGGCCCGGCGTCACCCGACCGACCGATGACGGCGGCCTTGGATTCGGCTTCAAGTGGGACATGGGTTGGATGAACGACACGCTCCGGTACATCGACAACGACCCGGTCCACCGACATTGGCACCACGACGAGATCACGTTCCGCATGGTCTACGCGTTCGACGAGAACTTCGTGCTCCCGCTCTCTCACGACGAGGTCGTCCACGGGAAGGGCTCGTTGCTGTCGCGTCAACCCGGCGACCGCTGGCAGCAATTCGCCGGCCTCCGCGTCCTCCTCGGCTACCAGTTCGGCCAGCCGGGCAAGAAGCTCCTGTTCATGGGCTCGGAGTTCGCGATGGACACCGAGTGGAGCCACGAGGAGGAGCTCCCGTGGGCGCTGCTGGACGATCCCGACCACGCTGGGGTCGCCGATTGGGTCACGTGCCTCAACCAGCTCTACCGCGACGAGCCGGCGCTGCACCGCGCCGATTCGAGTCCCGCCGGGTTCTCTTGGGTGATCGGCGACGACGCCGACAACAGCGTGCTCGCGTTCCTGCGCCACGCCGGCGATGAACGGTCCGTCCTGGTCGTGTGCAACTTCACCCCCGTGCCGCGGACCGGCTACCGGATCGGCGTGCCGCGAGCAGGCAGGTGGATCGAGTTGGCGAACGGCGACGAGCTCGCGTTCGGTGGGAGCGGCGTCGTCAACGGTGAACTCGAGACCGATGACGTGTCGGCCCACGGCTTCGACGTTTCCCTCAGCGTGACCGTGCCACCGCTGGCCGTCGTGTTCATCGCTCCCGATGTCTGACACAGCCGACCCGCCCGATGCCTGACTCGACGCGCGCCGTGCTCGACCTCGCGACCACGATGGGTGTCGCGACGAGCTATGTCGACGGACTCGGCCGCCGCGTGGACGTCGGGAACGAGACGCTCATCGCAGTCTGCGCCGCCCTCGGTGCTCCCATCGCCGCAGCCCCCGACGCCGGGCCCGCGCTCCACCAGCTCCGCGGAGCGAGATCCGCCGAGCTCGTGCCGCAGGTCGTCGTCGCGTGGAACGGCGTGCTCGCGATCGATCTCGACCACGAGATCACCGACGTCGAGATCGTGCTGGAGGACGGCACGGTCCTCTCCCCGGAGCCGACTCCGACCGGGATTCGGACCCCGACACCGTTGCCCCTCGGGTATCACCGGATTCGGATCGATGCCGGACGGCGGTCGTCTTCGACCAGCGTGATCGCCGCGCCCCAGCGTGCCTGGCGAGGTCCGGCGACCGGACGCCGATGGGGTGTCGGCGCGCAGCTGGCAGCCCTTCGCACCTCGCGGAGCCGGTCCGTCGGCGACGTCGCGGACCTCACCGCGCTCTGCGACTGGGTCGGAACCGTCGGGGGCTCGCTCGTCAATCTGCTGCCGCTCCTCCCCACGTTCAACGATCCACCGGTGGAGCCGAGCCCGTATTCGCCGGTGAGCCGGCTCTTCTGGAGCGAACTCGCCCTCGATCTCGGCGACGCCAACGTCCCCGTCGCCGATCCCGGGCTGGTCGACGTGACGGTGGCCGACACAGAGGTGCGCGCCGCCTTCGAGGACATCGAGGTCGCCGACCGGGCGGCAGATCCCGAGCTCGCCCGTTACGCCTTGTTCCGCGGCGCGCAGCTTCGGCTGGGTCGCGACCATCGGGCGTGGCCACCCGCACAACGGGCCGGACATCTCGACGCCGAGCATGTCGATCCCGACGAGAGGCGTTTCCACCTTGCCGCGCAACTGGCGCTCCGACAGCAGTTCGGAAGGCTTCGCACCCGGCTCGACGACGCGGGCGTCCAACTCGGTTTGGATCTCGCGGTGGGGGTACATCCCGACGGGTACGACGTCTGGTCGCGACCCGAGCTGTTCGCTCACGGCATGTCCGTTGGTGCACCGCCGGACGCCGGGTTCCCGAGCGGACAGAGTTGGGGATTCGCACCGGTACATCCCGAACGGTCAGCAGCAGAGGGCCACGCGTACTTCGCAGCGAGCATCGCGCACCAGGCCGCCCTCGCCGACGTCCTCCGCATCGATCACGTGATGGCGATGCAGCGGCTGTACTGGATCCCCGACGGCATGGGGCTGGCAGACGGCACCTACGTGCAGTACCCGGTCGAGGAGATGTTCGCCGTCCTCTGCCTCGAATCGCACCGCAACAACTGCGAGCTCATCGCGGAGAACCTCGGCACGGTCCCGCCGACGATCGACCGGGCGCTGGATCGCCACGGCATCCACGGGACGTACCTCGCCGAGTTCGATGCCGCGGCAAACGGTGCGCTGGTCGGACCATCGAGCACCGAGGTCGCGATGATCGACACTCACGACACGCCGCTGTTCGCCGGCTGGCTGGAGGGGGTCGACATCGACGAGCGCGTTCGGCTCGGCCTGCTTCGCTCGGATGCGGCCGTCGAGGAGCGCGGGCATCGAGTCGAGACCCGCCGCGCGCTCGGTACGGCGCTCGGCGCCCTGGGGGTCGATGCGCACGAGCTGCTCCCGCTCCTGCTCGAGTTCCTCGGTCGGTCGGCCAGCCCGCTCGTCATCGTGTGGTTGGAGGACCTCTGGCTCGAATCGGCGCCGGTCAACATTCCCGGCTCGGCGTCGTCCGAGCGACCGAACTGGGCACGCCCGATCGGACGAACGCTCGAATCGATCGTGTCGGACCCGAAGGTGGCGGAGCACATCGCCATGCTCGACGCCGCGAGGACTCGATCGGCGTCCGGCGCCTGAGACTCCCGCAGACCCGGTCGTTCTCAGCCGGGGTCGGATTCGTGGCCGGGGTCGATCCGTAGGCCGCGGTACGCCCTCGTCGGCGTCTCACCGCCGGTGACCACCTTGTAGATCTCCTCCTGGACCGGCAGTTCGACGCCGTACTCCTCAGCGAGTTGGTGCGCGATCACCGTCGTCTTCAGCCCCTCGGCGACCATGTTCATCTCCGCCTCGATCTCGATGAGTGACTTCCCCGCGCCGAGCAGCTCGCCGACCGTGCGGTTCCGGCTGTGTGGGCTCATGCACGTCGCCATCAGGTCGCCCATTCCAGCGAGGCCGGCGAACGTCGCGGCTTCACCGCCCATCGCGACGCCGAGGCGGGTCAGCTCGGCGAGTCCGCGTGTCATCACCATCGCCCGCGTGTTGTCGCCGACGCCGAGGCCCTGCGCCATTCCCGTGGCGATGGCGACGACGTTCTTCAGTGCACCGCCGAGCTCACACCCGACGACATCGTGATTGATGTAGGTGCGGAACACGCCGGTGTTGACGATGCGCTGGATCGCGGCGGCGACGGAGAGATCGTTGGTGGCGACGACGCTGGCCGCCGCCTGCCCCGCCATGATCTCGCGGGCGATGTTCGGGCCGGTGAGGGCGGCGACCGGATGGCCGGGCAGTACGTCGGTCATCACTGCTGTCATCCGCAGATGAGTGTCGCGTTCGAGCCCCTTGGAGAGGCTGACGATCGGGATCCACGGATGGATGTAGAGCTTGGCGCGCTCCATCGTCTCGCGCACCGCCGTAGTCGGCACGCCGACGATCAACATCTCGGCGTGGCGGACGGCGAGTTCGAAATCGTCAGTGGCCCGCAATGCAGGCTGGAGCGTGAATCCAGGTAGGTACGGCGTGTTGGTGCGCTGCTCGCGGATCTCCGCCGCGACATCCGGATTGCGTACCCAGATCATCGTGTCGTGACGTCTGGCGACGAGGTTGGCGACGGTCGTACCCCACGACCCTCCGCCGAGCACTGTCAATCGCATCTCGAACCCCCTTCTTCAGCCTCGGGGCCGGAACGTAGCACCGCAGAGGATCGCTACGATCTGACGAGGCTTCAGACACCGGGGGCATTGCCACATGACCACGCGTCACATCCAACTCGCCGACATTCTCGAGACGATGGCGGATGCGATTCCGGACCGTGTCGCGCTCCACGCTGGCCACGTCACCCTGACGTACGCAGAGCTCGACGAGCGCGCGACGCGACTCGCCCATCATCTCGCAGCCAACGGCGTCGGGCATGGCGACCACGTCGGCGTGCACTCGACCAACCGTGCCGAATGGGTCGAGACCTACTACGCGTGCTTCAAGCTCCGCGCGGTGCCGATCAACATCAACTACCGATACGTGGAATCTGAGCTGCGGTACCTCTACGACAACAGCGACTGTGTGGCGATCGTCGTCGGCCCGGACTTCGTCGATGTGGTCGAGGCCGTCCGCGACACGATGCCGGACCTGCGCCTCGTCCTCGTGATGGGCGACGACTACGAGGCGGCGCTGGCCGCAGCATCACCCGACCGCGACTTCGGCGAGCGGTCCGCCGACGACATCTACATCGTCTACACGGGTGGCACAACCGGCATGCCGAAGGGTGTCATCTGGCGCCACGGCGATCTCGTGCCGGGTGCGCTCAACGCGTTCCGGATGGGCGCCGACGTGGACAGCACGGAACGGCTGGCCGCCGAGGCGGCCGCGAACAATCCCACGACACTGATGTTCATGGGCCCGATGATGCACGGCGGGTGCCAGTGGGCGCTCGGCACGATCCACCTGATCGGCGGCGCCTTCGTGCTGTACTGCGAACCGCGCTTCGACGCCGATGTGGTGCTCGAGATGGCCGAGCGGCTGAAGGTCGACGCGCTGAGCGTCATCGGCGACGCGATGGGCAGGCCGATCGCGGAGCGCATTCTCGACCCGCACAAACCGAGGTATGACCTGACGGGGATCTTTGCCATCTCGAACGGCGCGGCACCGCTCACGCCCGGCGTCCGCAAGAAGCTGCGCGCGGCGTTCCCGACATCGATCCTCACCGACGGCTACGGCTCGTCGGAGACCGGCACCACCGGAGTCGGCACCGACCCTGTGGACCACGCCTCGCCGCGGTTCACCATCGGGCCCGAGACCACGGTCTTCGCCGAGGATTTCACGGTCGCGCCTGTCGGCGAGACGGGATTGCTCGCGCGCAGCGGCCACATCCCGCTCGGCTACCTGAAGGACGAGGAGAAGACGACGGCGACGTTCCCCGTCGTCGACGGAACTCGCTGGGTGATCCCGGGCGACCATGCCCGTCGTGAGGAGGAAGGATCGATCACCTTGCTCGGCCGGGGATCGGGCTCGATCAACTCGGGAGGAGAGAAGATCTTCCCTGAGGAGGTCGAAGCGGCGCTGATGCAACACGAGGGAATCACGGACGCCGTCGTGGTGGGAACACCGCACGAGCGCTGGGGCCAGCAGGTGACCGCCCTGGTGCAACGGACTGACGGCGCCAACGTCGAAGTCGACGAGCTGCGGGCCCACTGCAAGACATTGATCGCCGACTACAAGGCACCCAAGGAGGTGCTGTTCGTCGACCATGTTGTCCGGACGCCGGTTGGCAAGCTCGACTATACGAACGCCAAGGCAACGGCCAACCGAGCCCTCGGCATCGAGGAGGACTGACATGGGAACGATCGTCGTCACGGGCAGCGCCGCCGGAATCGGTGCAGCGACGAAGGAGCGGCTCGAAACCGCCGGCCACCGGGTCCTCGGCGTCGACCAGCGCGACGCCGACATCGAGGGCAACCTCTCCACCCCCGACGGCCGCCGGCACGCGGTCGATGCCGCGCTCGAAGCCTGCGACGGCACGCTCGACGGGTTCGTGCCTTGTGCCGGCGTCGCCGGAACCGCATCGAGCGAACAGGCGGTGCGGGTCAACTACTACGGCACGATGGCGGTCCTACACGGATTGCGAGGCGCACTCGAGACCGGCGTGGACAGCGCCGTCGTGATGATCTCGTCGAACAGCACGACGATGACGCCGGGACTCTCCCTCGACGACGCGAAGGTCTACCTCGATGGCGACGAGGAGTCGGCGGTCGCCCACTTCCCCGCCGACAGTTGGATGGCCTATCCCGCCGGCAAGCTGGCCATCTCGTACTGGGTGCGCGCCAATGCACCCGCGTGGCTGGCGTCCGGCGTGCGCGTCAATGCGGTTGCGCCGGGAGTGACCCAGACCGCAATGCTCGACGAAGTGGCGACATCACCCGAGGCCGCGGCGGGTCTCGAGATGATCCCGATCCCGATCGGCCGCCGCGCCCACCCTGCTGAGATCGCCGCCGCGATCGCATTTCTCTTGTCACCCGACGCGAGCTACGTCGTCGGGCAGACCCTCTTCGTCGACGGTGGCACCGATGCGCTCCTCCAACCGCACGGCCACCCGCACCCGCTTCCCGGCTGATCCGACCGACCCGCCGGCGGTCGAGACGAAGTCCACGATTCGGCGGGAGCAACTCGTCCGTGCAATTGTGAACTGAAGTTCATGTCAGTAACGACGGAAGATGTGACAAGCCTGTTCAACGGCCAGACGGCGCGGCGTCTCGAGACGCGCCGAAAGCTGCTGGACGCCGCCACGGTGCTGTTCGCCGACCGTGGGCTCGGAGACGTGACCACCACGGCGATCGCCCGCCAGGCCGGTGTCGCCACGGGGACCTTCTACCTGCACTTCGACGACAAACACGAGCTCTTCGAGGTGCTCGTCCAAGAGGCGTTGGACGAGATCCGCGCGCAGTTCCATCCGGATCATCTGGCCCCGCGCGGCGGAGCCCGGCGCAGCGAGATCGAGAGCATGGTCGAAGTGGTCGAGCGTCGCCGTGACCTCATCCGCGCCGTCTTCGAGCACGGTGAGAACTCGCGCCTGGCCGAGCGTATTCACGACCGGGTCGCGAGCCGACTCGAGCCTGCGTACCGCAATCTCTTCCGAGATCGCCAGATCGGGCTTCACCCCGCCGCGGCTGCACAGGCACGGGCCGCCGTCGTCATCCGAATCGTTGCCTGGTGGGCAGAGGATCCCTCACGAGCCACCCGCGACGAGGTCATCGACATCCTCATGGAGACGGACCCCCGCCAGCTCGGTCGGGAAGCACCGTCTCCCTCGCCGACCAACACCCACCCACACGACGCCACGACCGATTGATCAGACACGCACGGAGAGAACGACCGATGACCGACACCACGACCGGCACCACGAGCGACACCACGGCCGATCCTCTGCCGTGGCCGGCCGGCGAGTTCCGTACGCCCGAGCAGGAGCAGGCCGAGGAAGGGGCAGGAGTTCCCGCCGCCGGCGACCTCGACCTCGAGGAGATCAACCCCCTGAATCCGCATCTCTTCAAGGAGCATCGCTGGCAGGACCACTTCGAGCGCCTGCGCAAGGAAGACCCTGTCCACCTCAACGAGATCGAGACCGCCGGCCGGTACTGGTCGATCATGAACTACGACGAAATCAAGCAGGTCGATACCGATTGGCGGACGTTCTCGTCAGCGCGCGGCATCACGCTCGGACCTCGCCTCGACCGCGCGCCGGCGCAAGCGATGGCACAGATGACCCCATTCATCGCGATGGACCCGCCGGAGCATCGCGAGCAGCGCCGGACGGTCACGCCGGCGGTCCAGCCGAAGAACCTGGAGCTGGTCGAGCCGCTCATCCGAGAGCGGACGATCCAGGTGCTGGAGGGGCTTCCCGACGGCGAGACCTTCGACTGGGTCGACACGGTGTCGATCGAGTTGACCACGCTGATGCTGGCAACGCTCTTCGACTTCCCCCTCGAGGACCGTCGGAAGCTCACGCGTTGGTCCGATGTCGTCTTCGCGATCCCCGAGCCTGGCGGTGTCGTCGAGTCGATGATGCAGAAGCGCGAGGAACTGCTGGAGTGCCTGGCGTACTTCGAGCGACTCTGGGACGATCGGAGGCAGAACCCCGGCAACGACCTGGTCTCGATGTTGGCCCATGGCGAGGCCACCAAGGACATGTCGACGGCACAGCACCTCGGCAACCTGCTGCTCCTCATCGTTGGTGGGAACGACACGACGCGCAACACGATGTCGGGGAGCGTCTACGCACTGAACAAGTTCCCTGAGCAGTACGACAAGCTGATCGCCGACCCGGAGCTCGGTCGGAACATGGTGTCAGAGGTCATCCGCTGGCAGACACCGCTGTCGTACATGCGGAGAACCGCAACGACGGACTGCACCATCCGGGGGAAGCAGATTCGCAAGGACGACCAGGTGCTCATGTGGTACGTGTCGGGCAACCGGGACGAGGAGGTCTTCGAGAACTCGAACGCTCTCGACATCGAGCGGCCCAACGCGGACCAACAACTCGCCTTCGGCATCGGGATCCACCGCTGTATGGGCAACCGGCTGGCGGAGATGCAGCTGCGGATTCTCTGGGAGGAGATCCTCCGTCGCTTCGAGCGGATCGAGGTGCAGGAGGAACCGAGCCGTCCCTTCTCGTCGTTCGTCAACGGATACACGTATCTGCCCGTCAAGGCGACGCGGCTGTAGCGGACGGCAGGCGCACTCACGACCGGACACATGCTCCCGCTCGACGGTGGTCTCCAGGTGACGAACAGGGAGATGCCCTTCCCCGACGTGTCGGCACGGGTCAGAGGGCGAGGGCGACATCCCAGGCGGAATGGATGGCACCCTGGATGTACCCGACATCGACCGCGTCTCCGATGACGTGCACTTCTGTATCGAGATTCGACAGCTGCTCGGCGAGCACTCCCCCGGGCCCGACTTCGCCCGCCACGATCACGACGTCCGCCTCGATCGTCGTCTGACCTGCGCCGGTGCCCTCGCGGTGCACGACATGTGCCGGCGTGATCTCGGTGAGCACCGCGCTGCGGACGAGCGTGACGCCTAGTTCGCGTGCGTGACGCACCGCGGTCCAGCGCCGCGGCATCGCCATCGGTAGACCGAGTTCTGGCCCCGACTCCAGGACGGTCACATTGCGGCCGCGCTCCGCGAGGAACACACTCAATTCGAGTCCGACCAGGCCGCCACCCACGACCACGACGTTGCTGCCGACGGGCATCCATCGTTTCGACAGCGCGCGCACACGCCCGGCGTCGGTCGTGACGTGCAGACGCCGCCCCGCTGACAGTGCCGTCCGCAGCCACAGCGGTTGTGCGGGCGTCGGCTCCCCCATCAGCATCGAGCGCAGCTGATCGCCGGTGACGACGTGGTCGAGGTCCGCGCCGGGCACGTCGGGCCGACCGCGGGATGCACCGGTGGCGACGACGACCGCATCAGGTCGCAGCGCAGCGACCGCGGCTCGATCGGCACGCACGCCGAGCCGCACCACGACCTCCAGACGAGCGAGTTCGCCGGTCAACCAGTCGATCAGCGGTCCGTTCGCCGGTGTCGTCAACTGCGAGAACCAGACCGTTCCGCCGAGTCGATCGCTCGCCTCGAGCAACGTCACCCGGTGACCGCGAATCCTCGCGATTCGCGCGGCCTCCATGCCGGCTGGCCCCCCGCCGATCACGACCACGTGGCGGGCGAGTTGTACCGGCGTGAAGTCCGCACGTTCAGTACGCCCCAATTCGGGATTGACCGCGCAGACCGGTGGATCGTCGAAGAAGTTCTGCTCCACGCAGACGTAACAGTTGATGCAGGGCCGAATCGCCTCGCGCCGCCGCGCACGCAGCTTGTTGACGAGATCGGGGTCCGCGAGCAGCTGACGGCCCATCGACACGAAGTCGCAGTCGCCGGCCGTGAGCATCTCCTCGGCGAGCTCGGGCAGGATTCGCCCGACCGCGATCACCGGTATGTCAACGGCCTCCTTCACCGCAGCTGCATCCTCGCGGTACGCGCCGATCGTGTCGGGCAACGGACCGTCGGTGAAGTTGGCGAAGGAGTTGCGGCCGTAGCCGGTGACGTGGATCGCATCCGCCCCGGCCGCCTCGATCAACCGCGCCGCTGCCACCGTCTCGCCGACCGTCAGCGCGGCGTCGCCTCCGTACTCACGCCCACTCACGCGCACGACGACGGCGAGATCGTCACCGACCACCTCGCGCACGGCAGCGGTGCAGTCGGTGATCAGGCGCGCCCGATTCTCGATCGAACCGCCCCATCGATCGGTGCGACGGTTGTCGGCCCGCGACAGAAACGTCGAGAGCAGGTACCCGTGCGCGGCGTGCAGCTCGACACCATCGGCACCTGCCTCCCTGACCCGCCCTGCCGCCTCGGCAAACCAGTCGGTGACCTGTGCCATGTCGTCCTCGGTCGCCTCGGCGAACGTCGGCATCCTGCCGGCGGTGGTGGCGGCGAGTTTGCCGATCTCGTCACCGGTGTTGTCGACGAGCGCTGACATGTCCTGCGCGCCCTCCGGCATCGACGGGACGAGCAGTTCACGCGCTTCCTCGATGTCGACGCGCGCGGTCTTGCCGTGGTGGCACAGCTGGATGCACAGGACGCTGCCGGCGGCGTGCACCGCGTCAGCGAGCCTCGAGAGACCGCCGATGAATTTGTCGTCGGACAGCCCCGGCTGGAGATGGGATGCGGCACCGATCGGAAAGCCGACAGCACCGGATCCGCTGATCAGCATTCCGGCGCCGCCGGCAGCGCGGGTGGTGTAGTGCGCGATCTCGGCGTCGGTGATCTCGCCCGCGTCGCACAAGTTCATGTCCATCGCCGGCAGGATCACCCGGTTGGGCAGCTCGATCGGCCCGATCCGGCCGGGGGCGAGGACGCGATCGAACGCCGACCGAGAAAACGGCCGGCGGACGCGACTCACGGGTCGAGTCGAACCGTCGGCGGTGCCACGATCGCGCCGGCGAAACTCATCAGGTGCGATGCCTCGGCGAAAATCGTTCAGCGGTCATGGCCCAACTCTTGCACGACTCGGAGCCGGGTTCGTCCGGTCGGGCCCGCAGCGGCCAACATGACAACCCGCCCGTCGGCACGAGATATCGATCCGCTTCCGTCGCGTGCCCGGAAGGACAACACCGATGAGCCATTCACACGATCACGAGCAGAGTCCCCGACCGCGCAAGCAGGAGCAGGAGGACGCGTCCGAAGAGATCTCCGAGGTCGCTCCTGGCGTCCTGCGCGCCCAGCTCCCGATCAGCCTCCCCGGCCTGGGTCACGTCAACTGCTACCTGATCGAGGACGAGCGCGGCATTGCTGTGGTCGATCCCGGCCTTCCCGGCGACGACAACTGGGCCAACCTCGAGGACCGGCTGACCCGCGCGGGTTATGCGGTTTCCGACATCCACACCGTCGTCATCACCCACTCGCACCCCGACCACTTCGGCGCCGCACACCGGCTGCGTGTCGAGACCGACGCCGACATCCTCACGCACGAGAGCTTCCGCAGCATGTGGGACACCAAGGAACTCGACGACCACGAGGACTCCGCCGAGCTCGAGACCAACACGTTCGATGCGCAGCTCGAGGCGATGGAACGTCACTTCTCGGCGCCGACACCATGGGGTGGCACCCGCGAGCGGCCCTCGCCTGACTTCGTGAAGCGGGCGCGTGCGGCTGCACGGCAAGGGCGCAACGAATTCGCCATCCCGAATCCGAGTATCTCGGTGAGCGACGGCGAGACCGTTTCGCTGGCGCGGCGGGAATGGGTCGCCATGCACACACCCGGGCACACCTACGACCACCTCTGTCTCTTCGACGCCGAGAACGGCGTCATGCTCACCGGCGACCACGTGCTCCCGTCGATCACCCCACACATCAGCGGCATGACGCCTGAGGCCGACCCGCTCGCGCTGTTCTTCGACTCGCTCAACCGGATGATCGATATGACCGACGTGACGATGGCACTCCCCGCCCACGGCCATCCGTTCACCGATCTCGGCGGGCGCGCGCAACGCACGATCGACCACCACGAGGAACGTCTGAACATCATTCGCGAGGCGGTCCACAACCTCCCGAACGGGACGGTGCCCGAGTTCATGAAGGTGCTCTTCAAGGAGCGGTCGTGGGGCGACATGGCTGAGAGCGAGACGTACGCCCACCTCGAACACCTCCGCGAACTCGATGAGCTCGTCCGGACCGATCCCGACGGCTACGCCCACTACGCCCCGGTCGACTGACGGACACCCTGGCGCGGAACAACCGACCACCTGCCGACCAGCCCCGACCTGTGTGAGCGATTACCGCGGATCTCGAGAGAATCGGTAACGCTGCTCGCGGACCCTCACCTACGACGACGTGGTCACTCGCCCCATGCGTCGTCGACGTGAGTCGGGTCCCCGAGGTCGCCGGCCTCGAGCAGTTCGATCATCGCCTCCGGAATCGCCTCCGCCATGTCCCACAGGTCGGGCACGAGTTCGGGGTCCGCGGCGAACCCGAAATCGATCCGGTCGATGTAGGAGATCACCGTGACGTTGAGGCCCATCGCCTCCACGATCAGCGAGCCCGGATAGATCCCGGTTGCGCGGGCGCCGGCGAAATAGAGCGGAAATGGAGGGCCGGGAACGTTCGAGATGACCGTGTTGACCACCGTGGGCATCGCGTTCATCGCACCGGTCGCGTGGATTGCCCGAATCGCCTGGTTGAGCACCAGCGGCGGCGCTGTCTCGCCGAGCGATTGGATCTGCTTGGCCTGCATGGCCTCGTTCATACCCTTCGCGCTGCGGCTGCTCTCGGCGATCGCCTGCACTCGTTCGATCGGGTCGTCGACATCGGTGGCGAGCGAGACGAACATGTTCGAGATCTGGTTGTCGAGGGTGGTGTCGCCTTCGGC
Source organism: Acidimicrobiia bacterium (assembly GCA_033791105.1). Lineage (GTDB taxonomy): Bacteria > Actinomycetota > Acidimicrobiia > Acidimicrobiales > Ilumatobacteraceae > JASJHI01. The sequence continues at coordinate 17,211 of JASJHI010000299.1, forward strand.
GCGTGTCGAGATCGGACAACTCGTGTACATCGGCCGCTCCGGGATGCCGCCGTGCGAGTCGAGATACGAGCGGAACGCGCCGGCGCACAGCGCGAGCACCACGTCATTGACCTTGACGTCCGCATGCTGCTTCACCCTCTTGACGTCGGTGAGTGACACCGACGCCACGGCGCACGCGCGATGCGGCCCGATCTTGGCGTTCCACGGCAGCTTCGGTACGTCGCTCGGCAACAACCGGGCGTCGGAGTCCTTCTGATACTCGAGCAGCGCCAAGCCGCGACGCATCCACTGACCGGCGTACCGGGTGAGGTTGACCGCCAGCATGTTGTCGACACGAGCGCTCTTGGCCAGGAGCGCCCACGACGACGGCTCGGGACCAGCCGTCTCGACATCGTCGGGCACCTCGGGCATCTCACCGTCTGGCGCCATATCGAGGAGCACGGTGGCCAGGCTGGCTCCCGACACGCCGTCGAGGAGCGCGTGATGGAACTTGAGGACCATCGCAACCCGGCCGTCGGTCAATCCCTCGAGATACCAGTACTCCCACAATGGGAACCGCCGGTCGAGTTGGTGGCCAATGATCTGGTTGAGCATCTCGGCGGTCTCGCGTTTGCCGCCCGGCGCGGGCACCCCGATTCGCCGGCAGTGGCGCTCGATACGGAAATCGTCGTCCTCGACCCAGACCGGCCTGTCGAGCCCGAGCGGCACCTCTTTGAGTTTCCAGGTGAACTTCGGCGCCAGCGCGAGACGTTGCCCAAGTACCTCGACGGCCCGCTCGTAGCTGAACCCCTCGACGCCGGTGGGATCGAGCACCGTCAGACCGGCGATGTGCTGATGCCAGGAAGGGGTCTCCATCGAGAGGAAGAGCGTGTCCGTGCCCCCAAGTCTTTTCACGCCGCAAGGCTACGCGTGCGCGAGATGACATAGGAGCGGCGATGCACCAAGGCGCGCCGAACGTCGTGTTCGTCGTCCACCGCAATGTCCATACCACCGCGCTGTCGTCGCCGACCAGGGCACCGGATTCCCGGCTACAACCCGCTCATGACGAAGAAGACCAGCGTCCGCTCGTTGTGCTAGACCAACGTGATCTGAAGCGGCGTCAGATTTGCTTCAGCGAACAGCTCATCAAGGCACATGGGGGACAGCCATCATGAAAGCGACCGATCGACGGACCCGCATGATCATCGGCACCGTCGCAACACTCGGGCTCATCATCTCCGCGTGCGGCAGCGACGACAGCTCAGACGACTCGTCCGCGGCGACCGACGCACCTGCCGAGACCGATGCCCCAGCCGAAACCGACACTCCGGCCCAGACCGACGCGCCCACCGCGACCGGTGCTCCAGCCGCGACCGACGTTCCAGCGGAGACCGATGCCCCCGCCGAGACCGATCCCCCGACCACCGAACCTGTCGAATTGACCGCAACCGCACGCGGCGTCAGCGCCGACACGATCACGGTCGGGTACTCGTACCTCGACTTCGACGAGCTGGTGTCGAAGGGCTTCAGCTCTGCCGGCTGGGGCGACCAGGAACTCGAACTCCAGTCGATCGTCGATGCCGTCAACGCGAGCGGTGGCATCAACGGCCGGATGATCGAGGTCATCTACAAGCCCTACAGCGCCCTCGGCACCGAGAGCGCCGAGGCCGTGTGCCTCGAACTGACCCAGGACAACGAGGTCTTCGCGGTCCTCGGCGGCTACCTCGGCCCGGCCGAGCCGGCCAACACGTGCATCGCCGGACGTGGCGAGACCGTCCTCGTCGGCGGCGTCCAGAGCGCAGAGCGGCTGGCGGAAACAACCGCTCCGTGGCTCGCCGCCCGCGTGCTGCGAACGCGGCAGGCCGACGTGCTGCTCGAACTGCTCGGCTCGGAGGGAATGCTCGACGGAGCCGAGGTCGCCGTCGTCGCAAGAGTGGATTCAGCCGACGTACTCGACGATGTCGTCGCCTCGATGGAGGCCGCCGGCGTACCTCCGGTGGAGTCCTTGCAGTCCGAAGCAGCGGTCGGCGACCTCGTGGCCGAGGACAACGAGTGGGCGATCCTCGCCGAGCGCATTCGGGGATCTGGCGCGAACACCGTCTTCCTCATCGGCAACCCCGGCGCGGGCATCCGCAACATCGCGTCGCAGGGACTCGACGTCGACATCTGGGCCCTCGATGAAGAGTCGATGACGGCACTCGGCAACTCGGTCGACCTCGAGGACGCCCGCGGTGTGATCACCGCATCGACGCTCGACGGGCAGGAGTTGTGGGATCACGAGACGGTCACCGAGTGCCGCGACACGTTCACCGCCGCCAACCCCGACATCGAGATCATCGGCCCGAACGACCAGGTCGACGGCGACGAGGACTGGACGCGCGGCCTGACGGTGGCGTGCCGTTTCTTCGGCCTGTTCGCCAGGGTTGCCACCGCTGCCGGCCCCGAACTCACCAACGAGACCTTCGCCGCAGTCGCAGCGAGCGACTTCGGCCAGTTCAGCATCGTCGGTCAGCCGTTCTCGTCGCTCGGGCCGGACAAGTTCGACTCGAACGACTCGTTCGCACTCGTCTCGTTCAATCCCGACGTCGGCGCCGCAGGCGCCTTCGACAAAATCACCGAGATCCGCGACGTCACCCCCTGACGCGTCGCCGCAACGAGAATACGGGCGACCTGAAAGGGTTGCCGGTGCCCGCCAAGACCAGGGAGGGACCTGCATGAAGCTCGGCGACATCGCCAACGAGGAAGCGGCTCGATTCGGCAAGCCGCTCGACGGGATCCGGGTGCTGTCGGCCGAACAGATGCAGGCCCTGCCCTTCGCTACACAGCTGCTCGGTCGGCTCGGCGCGGACGTGGTGAAGGTCGAGCACCCGACGCGCGGCGAGTCGGGCCGCGGCTCCACGCCGAGCATCGACGACCCCGACGGCCGCCCGGTCGGCGCCACGTACCTCCGCAACAACTTCGGCAAGTCGAGCATCGGCCTCGATCTGCAGTCCGAGGAGGGGCGCGACCTGTTCCTCCGGATGGTCCCGAACTTCGATGTCGTCGCCGAGAACTTCAAGGCCGGCACGATGCATCGGCTCGGGCTCGGGCCTGATGTCATCGCTGCCGCAAATCCCCGAGCGGTGGTCGTCTCGTTGTCGGGATTCGGCAACACACTCGACTCCCCGTACCGGGCGTGGCCGGCGTACGCGTCGATCGTCGAGGCGATGTCGGGCATCTACGACTACAAGCGGGCGCCCGGTGATCGACCGACACCGAATCCGATGGGGGCAGTCGGCGACATCACTTCCGCGATGTTCGCCGTCGTCGGCATTCTGGCCGCGCTCCGCCACCGCGAGGCGACCGGCGAGGGCCAGTACGTCGACATCGCGATGCTCGACTGCATGGTGGCGCTGACCGATCTGGTCATGAACTTCAACTCGCTCGGCATCGAGTCGGAGCCGCACCCGGCACCGTTCCTCATCGAGCCGATCCAGTGCTCCGACGGCTTCGCCATTCTCCAGATCGTCCGTGAGAACCAGTTCCGTGGGATGGCGGATGTTGTCGGCCATCCGGAGTGGAAGGACGATCCGCGATTCGCGGAACGAACCGGCTGGACCGCTCACCTCGACGCGGTACTCCGACCAGCGATCGAGGAGTGGAGCCGCGACGTGACCCGCACGCAGTTCTCTGACGCGATGTCGATCGCCGGCGTCGTCACGGGTCCCGTCCTCACCAGTTCCGAGATCATCGCCGACGCCCACCTGGCGGCGCGCGACATGATCGTGGAGATGGAGCGCCCCGACGACAGCGGGCCACCTGTGCTCTCACCGGGCAATCCCGTCAAGTTGTCGAAGGTCGCGCGTGGGCCCGAGACCCGGGTTCCGTGGCTCGGCGAACACACCGACTCGGTGCTGACCGACGAACTGGGTTTGACCGACGCCCAATTGATGGAGCTCCGGGCGTCTGGCGTGATCGGATGACGGATCGGTAGCATCGAAAATCTAACGACCCGTCAGAAACGAGCCTCTCGTCCATGAGCGCCGATCCATGAACTTCGATTTCCCGCCGGAGCAACAGACCTTCCTCGAGGAGGTCCAAACATTCCTCGATGCCAACGATGATCCCGCGATCTTCGATGTGACCAGGGAGAACATGGCCCAGATCGTCGACACGCCCGAGCGGCGCGGTCTGATGAAGAAGCTTGGCGAGCAGGGCTGGCTCGGGATGACCTGGCCCGCTGAGTACGACGGACAAGAGGGCGAAGGCGTCTACGAATTCCTCCTCAACGAGGAGCTCGCCGGGCGCGGCGGCCCACAGATCGGCAAGGGCGTCGGCATCATCGGCAAGACGCTGATCGCCCACGGATCCGAGTTCCTCAAGGAGACGTTCCTCCCCAAGATCCTGTCCAATGAAGTCGAATTCGCCGTCGGGTACAGCGAGCCGGAGGCCGGGTCCGACGCGGCAGCGATGAAGCTCAAGGCGACCCAGACCAAAGGCGGCTGGATCCTGAACGGCCAGAAGACATGGACCACCTCGGCACACTTCGCCGAGTGGTATTGGGTGGGTGCACGCACCGACCCGGACGTGCCCAAGTGGAGCGGCATCACGCTCTTCCTCGTGCCGCTGCCGAACCACCCGGACCCCCCGTTCGGCATCGGTGGCATCACCGTGCAGGGCATCTGGACGATGGGTGACGAACTCACGAACGATGTCTTCTTCGACGACGTGTTCGTTCCCGACGAGTACGTCGTGGGTGATCTCAACAAGGGCTTCCAGTACATCAGTCAGGCGCTCGACCTCGAGCGGTTCACGATGTTCACGTACTCCCCGGTGAAGCAGCGCCTCGACCTGCTCGTCGATCACGTGAAGACGACCACCCGCGATGGTGAGCAGTTGAAGGAAGATCCTGCAGTGCGGTCGCGAATCGCGCACCTTGCCACCGAGGCCGAGGTCGCCCGCGGCATGGGCTTGCGCGTCGTCGATTCGTCGATGAAGGCCGAGCAGGGCGGGGGGCCGCCACCGACCGTCGAGGCATCGGAGTACAAGCTCTACACGACCGAGTTCTCCAAGCGGCTCGCCAACGCATCGATGGACATCGGCGGGCCCGGTACACAGTTGCGCGTCAAGACTCCCGAGGCACCGATGGAGGGTCGGGCCGAGTCGACCTACCGCTACACGGTGCTCGACACGATCGGC
>JASJHI010000300.1:0-5066 GCA_033791105.1 Acidimicrobiia bacterium
GCGGGGAGCGGGAAGCCGGTGCCTCCGACGGCGAAGGTGAGGTCCCCGGTGCCGGTGTTGGTCGCTTCGATGATCGGATCATCGTCGCCCTGACACAACTCCGCAGCCGTTCACGAGTAGACCGGGTCCGGGTTGCCCGCAACCGCAGGCTGGGCCAAGAGGAGTCCCGAGACCGCCGCCACCGCCGTGGCCATCAACAATTTCCTCATTGAGAGCATGCGCTCAGCATCGCACACCAGCAACCCCAGGACCCTGACCCGTGTGGATCACCCAGTGAATCAACCACCTTCCTGAACTATCGCTCCGCCGTCGCAGCGTTGGCCAGGGGTCTCCTGACCCGAAGTCGAGAGTCTCCCGCCCGCGAGCCTGATCTCACCCGCCCCTGATCGCTGGAACGATGGCACGTTCGTTGCCTCGCCGTCGCCGTGCCCCGGGGCCGGTCACCGCTCACACCGTGATCGGTTGGGTTGGGCGAAGAGGCCAGCCCGGTGTCTGACATCATGTTGCTGTGAGGATGGATGAAAGCCCGCGCAATCTAGCCTCAGATCGTGCGCGCGAGGCGTTCCACCTCTTGGGTGATCGTCAGTTCATGAGGGCCGTGCGCGAGGACCCCAGCGGCTTCCTCAGCTCCGATGTGGTTCGCGAGGACCGCCGTCGAATCGTCGGAGCGCCGACAACCCGAACTGCCGCAGAGTTGGTCGACCAACTCGAGACTTGGTTTGGCCTCAGCGATACACCGCCCGTCTTTCGCGTCTCTGAGGTCGTTGCCGTCCGAGGTGAGCTGTGTGCTCTGGCGCGATGTCGAGTCACGTTTGGGGACAAGAGCACGGAGTTCCTCAATGTCATCCGAAACGACGCCCTTGGTCAGACGGAGAAGTCCGTGCTATTCGACCCCGATGACGTCGACGCAGCGATCGCCGAACTCCACCGGATCCATGCCGAGAGCGACGAATCCGACCCATCCACCTGACCGACGATCCCGTCGACGAGGTGCCCCAGAACGCCGGGAAGGTGGCACCTCTCGGATTGGGGTGAACGGCAAGAGTGCGGTTCGACATCACGCAGTCGCCCACTCGTTGAGCAGTGCGAGCGCGTCTACGAGAGATCACCGGCATCGAACGTTGCGCACTGTACGAGCAGACCCTCCGCCAGGTAGAGCACGACAGGGATCTCCAACTCGGCGACACCACCGTCGTTGAGCAGGAACCGCCCCGCAGCGTGACCGTCAGGCCGCGTCTCGACAACGTCAAAATCGCAATACGGCGCGGCGAAATGGAAGCTGAGCACGGCTTCGTGGGCGTCGTCCCCGCGGACGCTGCCGAGCGCGGTGAACGAACGGTGCGACTCGGCATACAGGTCGGAGTGAAGAAGCGCCCGCACACTCTCGAGGTCGTCGGCGTTCCACGCTGCGGTGAACGATGCGAGGAACGAGTGGACAGGGTGGTCCGCTCGGTTCGGATTGTCACTCACTTGACCTGGCCCCCTCATCGAACCCCAACGCGGTCGGGATGGCCGCAACCGCATCGTGGCCACACCTCGAAGTCCTTCTACGCATTGTCACACGAACAGCACACTTGCTCTGCCGCCAAGGCCTCGGAGCGCCTGCCCCTGATCGCCGGGTAGGTGACGCGTGATGAAGCGTCCCTGATCGACTCCTCGGGACAGAGGACGGGTGGGGTCCTGGGGCGAGGTGTCCGCGTGAGTTGCGCGGGTACCGGGCGCGTATCGGTCCCGTTCGCGGTGGGTATGTTTGCTCGATCGTGGAGACGTGATCACGTGAGTGGCACGGTCAGCGGCTCGGGGTCTGTGATGCCTGTCGCACCGGTCCGTGGGATCTTCTGAGAATGTCACCCACCAGGACTTCCAGTACGTCAGTACTAGTAGGCGATGCAACGCTCGCCACACAAGGGAGGAACCATCATGACGAATCGAATTCTGGCGGCGAGTGTGATTCTTGGTGCGCTTGCTGCATCGGGCTGTGGCGATGACGGGGGCAATGGGGATCTCGCGGCCTTCTGCGACGCGGCCGATCGCATCGAAGAGTCAGATCCGTTCTTCTTCCTGGACGACCGCGATGGCTACGACAACGCAATCGACGAGATGGAGGCAGCGATGGATGATGCCCGGTCCAACGCGCCCAAGGAGATCAGCGACGAGGTGGAGCAAGCTGCTGAGGACATGCAGTCGGTGATCGCCGCTCTACGAGAAATCGACGATCCTTCTGACGAAGCCGAGGTCGACGCAGCACTTTCGGCACTCGACGACACCGCTGTTGCCGGGGTCACCGAGGGCTCGGACATCGACACATACCTCGCGACGAACTGCGACACCTGATCAGGTGGAAACACCGAGTACTCCTTGCCGCTGGTCTTCAGGCGACGGCTCCGTTGACCACGTCGATCGGGAGCATCACCGATGACCCCGGGATCGAGCCGCCGGTCCAGGCCGGGATCGCACAGGCGGGAACGGTCGTGCTCTTGATGTCGATGCTTGTGGTCGGCGCGACGCTCGTGCTCGCCGGCCGCCTCGGCCGGGCGTCCGGTTCCGTTCCACGCTGGATCGCATTGACCGGCTGGATCGTCGCTATCTCTCATCTTGGGCGTGTCCATCGCGCTCCTGTTCCCCTTCGGCGTTTGGCTGATCGCACTCGGTCTCACCTGGAAGAACGACGAGCCAGTGCCTGGACCGCACGACGGGTCACTGTTTCTGGACGCAATGCAGCGACGGCGAGTCGAGTAGAAGGGGCAGCGCCGCGGTGAGGGATCTCTCGAAATTCTTGGCTGCTGAGAAGGCGTTGTGGTCGAAGTACGGGATCACGCCGACGGAACGCCGGGTGCAGCTGCGGGCCGGCAACGAAGTGCGCATCCAGCAGGTCGGCGAGGGGCCGCCGCTCGTCTTCATCCACGGGGTGGCCGTTGCCGGGTCGAGCTGGGTGTTGCTGGCCGATGCGCTGAAAAACGACTTCAGCTGTTTGCTCGTGGACCGCCCGGGTTGCGGACTGAGCGATCCGATCCCGGGCGGCCCGACGCAGACGTCGGACGAGTTCAAGCAATCGGCCGACGAACTCACCGTGGATGTCCTCGACGGCCTCGGCCTGGAAACCGCGCCCGTCGCGTGCACGTCGATGGGAGGCTTCTTCGGCCTACGCGCGGCCATCGCAAACCCCGATCGCATCACCCGAGTCGTCTCGTATTCCTGGGCCATGGGTTCGCCGATGGCGAACGTTCCGATGATGTTTCGTCTGGGCTCGCTGCGGCCGATGAAGGCGCTCATGATCCGCATGCCGATCGGCATCCCGGCGATCAAGATGATGTTCAAGCAGGTCGGCATGAAGCGAGCCATCGAGACAGGGACATTCGACGACGACATGATCGCCTGGTCGATCGCCGTCATGAAACACACCGAGACGTTCCGATCCGAGACACTGAACAACCCATTCGTCTCGCTGCGGGGGCTCAACCCCGAGGTACTCCTCACCGACGAGGAACTCGCGCGGCTGCAGTCGCCCGTGCTGTTGTTGTGGGGCGAGGAGGACACGAACGCCGGCGAGCCCGAAGCCGAGGCGTTTGCGGCACGGCTCCCCGACGCCACGCTGGAAATCGTGCGTGAGGCCGGCCACACCCCCTGGATCGACGAGCTCGACTTTTGCGCAGCGAAGACACGAGCCTTTCTCAGCACCTGAACGGCGACGACTCTCCGAAGGGTTCTCCTGTGAAAATGGCGTCACCTATCGCCGGTTGGTGGCCGCTTCTACACACGAGGGCTGGCTGCGCTCGCACAAGGGGCGGAGGCGCCCATAGCTGTGGTCCGACAGTGCTCGTACCCACTCAGGATCCGGCGGTGATTATGGCATCGGCGAGGTCAACCTTGACTCGCGCATTTCCGAGCGTCTCGCCGCCCGAATATGTGCCGTACCCGAGTGGGTGGGTCACGTTCTGTGGCCGGCAATATCGAGTGGGTGTAGGCGTTCTGCCGGGACTACGTGCGGCTCGAACACTGTTCGGCGTTGAAGCGTTTTGCCCAGACGGAGTTGAGCGGAGTTGCCAACTTCGCCGTGCCAATGCTCGGTACGTCGACGGATCTCATTGCGATGTGGTCGAGCACGATCCTTGTCGTCTCTGCCGGGTCTGTCGACAGTGCTTCGTATGAGAGGTCCAAGGGCGCGATCGACTGTTCGGAGAACCATCTGGCCCAACCCTGCTGCTCCGTCTCAAGCATGCGCAACGCGTCAGCGATCAGGCCGTGGTCATAGCGGGCAGCCTTGGCGGACTCGCCTCCCTGACGAATCGTGCCGTCGGCGTTCCGATGCCAGAGACCAGTCTGCGAAGCAATCACGAGCGACACCGCTTGTGCCACTCTGTCGTCGCGTGCGAGATGCACGAAGTGGTTGATGCCAAGTGCCGAAACCAGCCGCGCACGGTCGCCGTCGGCATCGGGATAGAGAACGCCAAGACGGTCAAGAAGCGCTGGCATGTCGCTCCACATGATCCTCATCCCGAAGCACCCGGTACCGCTCTCGCCGTGGACACGGACAGCGTCGAGGTACGAGCGACCCCATGCCTGGCGGCCAGGTTCCAGGCGCCATGCTTTCGAGTAGTCAGCAATGGACGCCGGTCGAAAGTACGACTCGGGTGCTCCTGCGGCCCGGCTTCGAGTGAGGAGATCGCAGAGCAGAGTCGAACCGCTACGAGGAGAAGTGCACAGCAGATATCCCCGCGCTGGCTTCGCGCTCGTCACTTCGAGTTCCGGGCTTCGAAGTCAGTGACACCGTCGGGCCGTTTCACCTGGTGAGCTTCGCACGCCGCTGCGCCGTGCCGAGGCACGAATCGTCGGCCGCACCCACGAGCGAAGTCTGACCGCGCCCTCGATACCGCACCGCTGCGACCAACCGCCCCGCTCCGGATCCGACAACGGCGAGCGCGGAACACTTTGTCGACGAACCGTCAACACACCGAGCGATCCCGAGCGGGTTGCCGAGCGCATCCGTGCCTGATATCGAGCGGTGCGTAGCTATTCGCCGCCGCAGGTAATGCTGACATGGATGTCGTTGGCTATGGCGATGTCCA
>JASJHI010000301.1:0-25309 GCA_033791105.1 Acidimicrobiia bacterium
CCTGCAACGCGAAGGAGATGACGAACGCAAGGATCGCTGCGCCGCCCGACCGGGCGCCGTGCAGGCGGAGCCGACGCGGCTCCCACGTGAGCACCGTTGTCATCGTTCCGGCCCGCCACTCTGCGCCGGCGACCGTCGCGCCACCGAAGAATCCGCCGAGCAACAGGAAGAACATCGCGACGGCAAGAAACCCCTCGTTCGCGTCGGCAATCCACCAGTCGCTCATCACCGCCGGGTTGCCCTCGTCGTCGAGGCGGAGCTGCGTCACCGTCTTGCCGGCCGATCCGAAGTAGGCGATCACGCCGGCGAACGCGCATCCGACGACGGCGATCGCGATCAGCACCCGTATCGCTCGACGTCGCAGCGCCCGGTCCATCTCGGTCGTCAAGAGACTCATGCCACGACCTCCTCGATCCGGGCCGTCGCTGGTGCGACGACGTGCTCGTGATCGTCGGCAGCAGGGCCGGCGGTCAGATCGAGGAACACGTCTTCGAGGCTGAACCGGCCCGGCCGCAGATCGGTCACCCAGTGTTCCTCCCGTGCCAATATCCGCGTGACCTCGCCGGCCGACTCGGGTGAGGCGTCGACGCGCAAGGCGTCGTCGACCTGCTCGACGCCGAGCCCGGCGGCAGACAGCACCCGCTCCCCCGCGTCGAGATCGGCGACCTTCACGACGACCGAGGGCCGATGCCCGGCGGTGGATACGACCTCCTCGACCGTACCCTGCGAGACACATCGACCGGCGGAGAGGATGGCGACGCGATCGCAGGTCGACTCGATCTCGGCGAGGATGTGGCTCGACACGAAGACGGTGCGCCCATCATCCGCCAAGCGCCGGAGAAGGTGACGAACCTCGCGCATCCCGGCTGGGTCGAGACCGTTGGCGGGCTCGTCGAGGATCAGCAGTTCGGGGTCCTTGAGCAGCGCCGAGGCGAGCGCGAGTCGCTGTTTCATACCCAGCGAGTAACGCTTCACGAGGTCGTCGGCACGGCCGCCGAGTCCGACGAGGTCGAGGACGTCGTCAACGCGGACACGGCCGATCCCGTCGACCGATGCCAGCAGCCGGAGGTTCTCGCGTGCGGTCATCGTCGGGAACAGCGCCGGCGACTCGACGATCGCGCCGGTTCGCCGCACCGCAGCGCGCAGTCCACCAGGCACGGCCCGGCCGAGCAGGTGAAGCTCGCCGCCGGTGGGGCGGGCCAGCCCGAGCAAGCAACGAATGGTCGTGGTCTTCCCGGAGCCGTTCGGCCCGAGAAAGCCGTACACGCCCCCCTCCGGCACGGCGAGGTCCAAGCCGTCGACGGCGACGGTGGTACCCGTTCGCCGACGGTACGTCTTGCGCAGGCCCTCGATCTCGATCACGTTCGTCACGGCATCGTCTCCTCACCCGATACAGACGGATCACACGTCGACGCGGGTGACACGGCGCAGTGATCTCCGTGACGCAGCTCACCGTCCGAGGAAGTCGGCCACCTCCGCGGCAGCTCGTTCCGGGTATTCCATCCACGGCGCGTGGCCGACACCCGGCCAGAGTTCGAGCTCCGCGTCCGGCAACAGCGCCACGAACGGTCTGGCGACGTCGGCCCCGCCCATGGCATCGTCCTCGCCCCACACGAAGCGGACCGGACCACCGACACCGGCGAGCAGGCTCGCGGGCAGCGCCCCAGCACCATTGCCCGTCTTCTGGATGAGTGCTCGCGGCACCTTGTCGTTGCGCATCGTCGGCGTGTAGCGGAGCAGGCCGTGAAACCAGTCGACCATCTCTGCCGAGATCCGGCCGTCCTTCAGCGCGTCGCCCATCCCGAGCTGCCGCAGGATCGCCCTGACCGCACCGCGGGTCGGGGGGATCGACTTCATCAGCCGCCCCAGTCCGGGCAACGTCGCCACCCGCATCGATATCGGCAGCTTGTCGAGCGGCGCGCCGGGCACATAGCCGAACTCGACGAGCCGTTGGATCCGGTCGGGATGCGCGGCCGCGCCACGGAGCGCGTAGAGACCGCCCAAGGACGTCGCAACGACATGTACCGACGGGAGGTCGAGCCCGTCGAGCACGTCGGCGACGAGGACATCCGCGACCTCGTTGAACCGAGCGGGGTCGGTCAGGTCGATGTCGAGCGGATCGCTGAGCCCACACCCCGGCCGGTCGAGCAGCACACACCTGAAGCCGTCGAGTTGGGCGACCATCGGCGCCCAGTTGGCCGCGCTCGCCGAACCGCCGTGCACGAACAGGATGACTGGCCCATCCCCGAGCTCGAGGACCCTCACCGTCGTACCGAGCCGACCAAGGTCGACCTCGCGCTCGCTCGGCTCGATTCCGAGCGACGTCCACAGCCGCTGCTCGACTTCCCGGTAGCGAGTCTCGTTCATGTCGTCTCCTGCAGTGGCGAGTCTTCCAGTGATTGCCGGTCTGTGTCACCCGCGGCGTCGATCGGTCCGTCTGTGTTCGTGCGGGTCCGAAATACGGACCAGGAAGGGATCCGATGCACGCCACGACCAATCTAACGACGGCCATCGCCACGGCGGGACTGATCTTTGCCGCCTGCGGCGACGACCCCGAACCGCTGTCCAAACCGCAGTTCGTCGCCCAGGCGAACGCGATCTGCCAGACGACCAACGATCAACTCGTACCGATCTTCGAGAACGTCTGGGCCATCGAGGACGATGTCGACCCGACAGACCCCGCCAACGAGTTGCTGATCTTTGCTCGGTGGGACGAGGCGATGGACGAGGTCGTACCGATCGTCGACGAGCAACTCGACGACCTCCGCGAACTCTCGCCTCCGGCCGAGGACGAGGACCTCATCGAGACCCTGTTCGCCGACCAGGAGTCGGCGATCGCCGACTTCGCCGGCCTGATGGATGCCGCCGCCGGTGGCGACCAGGCCGCCATGGCCGAACTCGAACTCGACGACCCGTTCGACGACATCAACCGGCGGGCCCGCGAGTACGGCCTGACCGTCTGCGGCGAGGAGTGAACAAGGGTCTGAACCGATCACGACCTGGTGTGATCCGTCAGGGTGGTGACATCGACGGCGCCGCAACTCGTCTCGGTCTCGACGTGTCACCTGCCCGGCCTGACGCCCAGCAGGAACTCGGAGCTTGACTTATTTTCAGATATCTGATCATACTGAATCATGCCTCGCCGGAAGCCCGGGTCGCTGCTCCCCTTGGAGGTCTCGATCCTCAGCGCCTGCCACGACGCAGGGGTTGCCGGCACCCACGGATTCGCCATGGCTCAGGTGATTGCCGACGCGGCGGCATCCCGGCGGCTGACCGCCACCGGCACCCTCTATCGGGCGCTGCAGCGCCTCGCCGACGCCGGACTGGTCGAGAACTGGTGGGAGGACCCGAACGACGCACTCGACGCCGGGCGCCCCCGTCGTCGGCTCTACCGGATCACCGGCGCCGGCGCGAACGCGCTCACCGTTGCGCTGTCGGACACGAAGGCTCCGGCGCTCCACAGGTTCGACCCGGGGTACACGTCGTGAGTGAGCTCGATCGGTCCGTGCGCCTCGTCCGAGCGTGGGTGCGTCGTTACACCGCCGGGCTCGACGTGCAACACGCTGCGCTCCGTAGCGCCGAGGTCGACAGCGACCTCGCCGAACACGAGCGCTTTCGGCGCGACTGTGGGTGGCCGCTGGCGCGGATCGATCGCGAGCGGATGCGGCGGTCGATCATGGGGATCCCCGACGACCTCGGCTGGCGGCGCGAGCAACTGCGCACCCGATCCTGGCATGGCGTCACGACGGTCGTGGTGCCGGTGACCTCGGCCGCGTCCCTGCTCCTTGCCGCGTACCACATCGCCTTCGCCGCATTCCTCCTCGGCAACGACTCGCTGGCCGACCAGCAGTTCTGGGGGCGATCCCCCCTGCACGGCTTCGAGGGCTACGCGGACGAAGCCGGCGCGCCTTCGGCCGCGCTGATCATCGGCGGTCTCGGGATACTCGTCGCGATCGCCGCGCTCGCTCGACCGATCTCCCCGGTGGTCGCCAACGCGATCGCCATGCCGATCGCCCTCTTCGCCGTGATGTTCTTCTGGCAGGGAGTATGCCACCTCGGCCTGAACTTTCACGAAGCCGCCGCAACCGATCTAGCGACCCGGGCACCGCGCCCGACACCACCGTGACCGCTGTGGGTGCCACCGCGCGGGCGACGGCTCTCGTCACCGTCGTGATCGCATCCTGCTCGTCCGGCGCAGAGACAGCCGGATCCGCTACACCGCTCGCCCAGGCGTCCGCAACGCCCACCACCTCGATCTCGACCACCCCGCCCCCGACGGCACCCACCCTCGAGGATGCACTCGGGCGAACACTCGAGGACTGGTACGGAACCGGCGACATCGGTGGAGCAGTTGCTGCGATCGGCCTCGCGGACGGCTCCATGCACATCGCGACCACTGGCCAGGCCGCACCAGGTGAACCGGCGATGCCCGATGACACGATGCGGATCGGGAGCATCACCAAGACCTACATGGCTGCGCTCACCCTCCGCCTCGCCGACCTCGGCGCCCTGGGTCTCGACGACTCGGTCAGCACTCATCTCCCAGACCTCGCCATCGACGACACCATCACGATCCGTGACCTACTCGCCCACACCTCGGGTGTCACGGACCCCGACCCTGCCGAACTGATCGTCCTGTTCCGGGCAGACTCGGGACAGCGATTCGAGTTCGACGACCTCCTCGCCTTCGCCAACGTCCCGACCGCCGTCGAGCAACAACCGGCCGGGTTCGTGTACGCCAACGCCGGCTACCACGTGCTCGGCGGCGTCATCGAGGCCGCATCCGGAACCGATGTCGCGACGGCCCTCAGGAAGCACGTCCTCGACCCCGCCGGATTGACGCGTACCCATCTGGCCGGTGCCGAAACCACGCCGGCCGCGATCGTTCCCGGCAACGTCGACCTCGACGGAGACGGCCGGGAGGACTCACTCGCCGGCATCCCGTACCTCGCCGTAGAGACCCATGCCTGGACTGCGGGGGCACTCGTCGCCACCGCTGAGGATCTGATCGCGTTCGCCCGCTCGCTGTTCGACGGCTCGATCATCAGCGCCGATGCCCTCGACGAGATGACCGACACGTCGTCAGACGCGCATGGTCACGGCCTCGGCATCTTCGACCTCGGCATCGACGGGAGGGCCGCATACGGCAACAGCGGCGGAGGACCCGGCTTCCATGCCAACCTCGCCCACGCCCCGACCGGCGAGATCACGGCAGTCGTGTTCACCAACTGCCCCAGCTGCCCCGCGGGCGGCCAAGACTCATGGCAGGTCCTCGTCGATCTCCTCGATCTCGCCGAGGCATCTGCGTCCACAACCTCGTAACACTCCAGCACAATTCGCTGTCATCCGGTCGGCGATTGGGAGCGTGGGCTGGGAAGCCGATCATCCGTTTGGCGGACGCGACGGTCCCCTCGACGGCGGACGCCACATCACTCCGAGATGAGTAGGTTCGGTTCGATGAACAGCCCGGCAACGTCGCTCGGGAGCGGCCTGGAGGCAGTCGTGCGGTGGTGTCGGGCGCGGCCGATGACGGTCGACGTCATCCTTGCCGCGATCATCTGCGTGCTCGCACTCGCCGAGGTCGCATCGGCGTCCGCTGCCGCTGGGTCCGAGCCGGACGGCGTGGCCTACGCACTGACCGTGCTCGGTGCCGTCGCGCTGATCTGGCGTCGCATCGCTCCCCTCACCGTGCTCGTCGTCGTGAGCGCCGCGCTCGTCGCGTTCTGGTTGCTCGACTACGCGTCGTTCCAGTCGGTGCTCGGGCTCCCCGCCGTCTATTCGGCCGCGGTCCACGGCAAGAATCGCCGACGAACCTGGCTCACGATCGTGGTGTGCACACTCGTCATGTTCGCCGTGGCCGCCGTCACCGTTCTCGATGGGCCGGACGGTTTCAGCTGGACGAACGCCGTCAGCATGGCGGTGTACCTCTCGGGCGCGGCGGCGGTCGGCGTGGTGATCCGCAACCGCGAGCAGATCTTCGTCGACCTGGAGAACCGTGCCGACCGCGCTGAGGCCGAGCGGCTGGCCGCAGCGCAGCGGGCCGTCAGCCGGGAGCGCATCCGGATCGCCCGCGAAATGCACGACGTAGTGGCCCACGGCATGAGTGTGATCACCGTGCAGGCGGCGGCCGCCCAGGCGATCATGCGCACCGACCCCGACGCCGCGGAGGAGTCACTCGTTCAGATCGAGGCCGTCGGCCGCGAGTCCCTCGATGAGATGCGGCGGATGCTCGGCGTCCTCCGCAGCGGCGATGAGGAGATGTCCACCTTCGAGCCCCAGCCTCGGCTGGGGGACGTACGAAACCTGGTCGCCCATTGCACCGAAGCAGGCGTGCCGACGACGCTGGAGGTCGCCGGAGCCGAACGCGAGCTCCCCGCCGGCGTGGGACTTGCGGCCTACCGCATCGTGCAGGAAGCCCTGACGAACGTGCTCAAGCACGCCGGCACGTCTGCTCGCGCCAACGTCCGGCTCGGTTACGGAACCCACACCCTCGAGGTCGACGTGACCGACGACGGGCGCGGCGCGGTCACTTCTCTGAGCGGAACAGGCAGCGGCCACGGCCTCATCGGCATGCTCGAGCGCGTGGAGGTCTACGGCGGCACGTTCAACGCTCAACCTCAGTCTGGCGGCGGGTACCGCGTCACCGCGGTGCTGCTGATCGAAGATTCGACGAACCGCCCCTCCGTAGTGGCGGCGGAAGCCCAAGCGACGGGAAGCCCCTCATGACCCTCCGAGTCGTCGTCGTCGACGATCAGGCCTTGATGCGTGCCGGATTCACGATGATCCTCGACGCCCAGCCCGACTTCGAGGTGATCGGCCAAGCCGAGAACGGCCGCGAGGGCGTCGAAGTGTGCCGCCAGACTCGACCCGATCTGGTGATGATGGACATCCGGATGCCCGAGATGGACGGCATCGAGGCCACCCGCTTGATCGTCGACGACGACACCTACGCCACCAGGGTGCTCGTCCTCACCACGTTCGACCTCGACGAGTACGTGTACGCCGCGGTCCGGGCCGGCGCCAGCGGATACCTGCTGAAAGACACTCCTCCCCAGGACCTGCTCGCCGCGCTGCGCATCATCGCCGACGGCGAAGCGCTGCTGTCACCATCGGTCACCAGGCGGCTGATCGAGGAGTTCGCGCGGCAGTCGCAGGCCGAGCCGATCGACGATTCGCGGCTCGGCGAACTGACCGAACGCGAGGTCGAGGTGCTGCGGCTGTTGGCGAGCGGGCTGAGCAACCGAGAAATCGCGGAAACGCTCTACATCGGCGAGGCGACCGCCAAGACCCACGTCAGTCGCGTGCTGATGAAACTCGATGTGCGCGACCGCGTGCAAGCCGTCGTCCTGGCCTACGAGACTGGACTCGTGCGTCCCGGCTCGCTACCCGGCTGAGGCCCACCCGAGCGGACCGCTCTCGGTCCCTGGACGGCGGAGCCGGTGCAGACGAGACGGCCTCAGCTCCAGAGGGCGGCGAGGTCCACCGGCGTCCAGTCGGCGAAGTACTTCGGATTCGGCACTTTCAGCCACACCTTCCGGCCAACGACATCGGTGACCATCTGATGTGTCGTTTGGTCGGCGTCGATCTTGGTCGGTTTCGTCGCCCCGCCGTTCGGGTCGAGGTTGCCTTCGCTGTCGAAGAGCGTCATGTCCATCAGGTCGCGGACCATCGCTGCGTCGATCGATCCGTGGCGCTCGGCCAGTCGGTCGGTCATGTTGCTGAGGCGTTCGAGCGAATGACTGACCGTGTCACGCTCGCGCATACCCCAATCCGGAATCAGGAACGTGTTGACGGTGACCAGTGATTCGCCGTCGGGGAGCCGTGCCCGGTTGTCGTGACCGGCACACTCCATCGACACCGCGCCGGACTCGTCGGCCAGACTGAGGATCACCGCCATGCTCGCGCGGCTCGCGTTCAGGCGCCGGACGAGGGCATCGAGCGATGCGGACTCGACGAACGCGTCGGTCAGCGCGTCGAGACTCGGGGCACGATCCTCGTACACCACCGAACCACCCATGCTCGTACCGTCGTGGAGGTCGACGTAGACGCCGTGTTCGTTCAACGCGGTGAACACGTTGATCATCCCGGGCCACCCGAGGTTGGCATACCGATACGACCCGTCCGTCGGGTTGAGTACCGTCAGCGTCTGGGGGAACTCGTTGTAGGCCGCCGACCAGTCCATATTGCGGCCGACGTACATCTTCTCGTCCGCCGACGAACCACCCCACGACATGATCGAGGTACATCCGGCGAAGCTGTGCAGCTTGGACTGGAAGACCCCGTACTCGTTGATCTGGTCGAGGATGCCGACCTTGTCGAGCGGCCAGCCCGTGCCCTCGACCATTCCTGCGTAGAACTCCTTGTTGCGCGCGGAAAATGTCGTCACGGCTCGCTGCGTCCATGCCGCGGCATCCGACGCCGTGAGGCTGCCGGAGTCGAACTGTGGCTGGATGACCGTGTCGTATGCCTGCTGCATCGACTCGACCATGAGCGCCCCGTACTGGACGCCCATCTCGCGATGTGAGCCGCTCAGCACGGGAATCAGAAAACCGTTGGTTTCGAAGAGACTGCCGGCTCCCTCTCGAGCCTTCAGGCTCAGCGACTCATTGCTCATTCTGGACATCCCCTCGGATTGACTCGGATCGGTCGTCGACAGCCGCAGGCTGCTTGCGACGCGGCGCAGGACTACGCCGACCTGAGCGATGGTGCCACGTGCACATCGGGTCGCCTATCCGTTTCCGGCTGAACTCACGGAGCGACCTTGGCGCGGGTCATCTCGGAGGTGCAGCCTGACAGCCATGGGACAACGACTCGAGAACGCGCGGAATCTCTACCTGGAAGCGATCCGCGACGGCGCGGCCGCCGATGCGATCAACAAGTACTCCGGGGACCGCTACACCCAGCACTCGACCCCGGTCAAGGACGGAAGGGAGGGCTTCATCGAGTTCTTTGCCGAGTTCCAGCGGCGCAACCCGATCCGCAACATCGAGATCGTGCGCGGATTCGAGGACGGCCGGTACGTCTTTCTGCACGTCGTGCAGACGTTGAACAACGGCGAGCACCGCTATGTCACCGCAGACATCTTCGACACCGACGACGACGCCAAGATGATCGAACACTGGGACATCATCGCCGAGCTCGTGGACGACACAGTCTCCGGCCACAGCCAGGTCGACGGCACGGCCGAACCGACCGATCTCCACTCGACCGAACCGAACAAAGCACTCGTCGCCGCCTTCATCACCGACGTGCTGACCGACGGAGATCTCGACAAGCTCACCGACTACATCTCCATTGCGACGTTCATCCAACACAATCCCCACATCGCCGATGGAATCGACGGCCTGACCGCGTTCATCGGTGGCCTCGCGGCCGATGGCAAGACACTGGTCTACAAGCGCACCGACCTGGTGATCGGCCGCGGCAACTTCGTCGCCGCGCTCTCAGAGGTGGACCTCGGCGGAACGGCCATGGCGGTCATCGACCTCTTCCGTCTCACGGACGGGCACATCGTCGAGCATTGGGACGTGATGGAAGAGATCCCCCCGATCGACACCTGGGTCAACAGCGGGAAGTTCTGACAGTGCTCCCCCGAGGGCCTCGAAGATCCGGCCGCCGCATCGACAAAGGAATCGGCGCCCATCAGCTGATCGGCCACGACCGGATCAACCCTGCCGTGACCTTTTCGACCAAATCGATCTGTAACTACGAAATGTTGTGCGGGCGACGCAGGGCCGCGACGGTCGACACATGCAGCGGTCCCAGTGCCGGGTGAGAGCCCAACCGACTCTCCGTGGGACAATCGCACCGTGAGGCGCACACCGTGGCATCGCCGGATCGTCACGCAGGCCATGGCGCTTCAGCTGACAGTGATCGCCGTGGTCCTCGTGGTCGTTTCGATCGCGTTCGCGCGAACCGGACAGGACGCCTTGGAGGAGCAGTACGGCCTCCGTGCGCAGGCGGTTGCCGAGTCGGTCGCGGAGATTCCCGATGTCCGCAAGCTGGTCGCGGCCGACGTCATCTCGCCGGACGTGCAGCAGATCGCCGAGGCGGTCCGCCTCCGCACGGACGTCGATTTCGTGGTCATCACCAACGCAGACGGGATCCGCCATTCGCATCCCAACTCAGAACGAATCGGCCACATGGTGTCGACCGACCCTGGACCCGCGCTGTCTGGGGTATCGGATTGGTACGTCCAAACGGGGACGCTCGGGAGATCGGTTCGCGGCAAGGTGCCGATCTGGGACACCACGGGAGAGGCGGTCGTCGGCATCGTCTCGGTCGGGGTTCTCACCGGCGAGGTCGCCCAGACTCTGAGAAACCGGCTCTCGGGTCTGCTGTTGGCGGCCGGAGGCGCGTTTGCCGCCGGCGCCGTGGCCGCGTACCTGGGCGCGCGCCGGATCCGCCGACAAACGCTCGGGCTCGAGCCCCCCGAGATCGCCGCACTGTACGAGCACCGAGACGGACTGCTGCGGGCGCTGCACGAGGGAGTCCTTGCCGTGGACCGGGCCGGCTACGTCACGCTCGTGAATGACGAGGCGGCGGCCATGCTGGGCTTGCGTGACGAGAGCGCTGGTGAATCACTTCGGGAGAGCGAAGGCCTGGAACCGTTGCTCGAACTCGTCGAGTCGGAAACCGCCCAAGTCGATGTGCCGTTGCAGATCGGTGCACAGACCCTGCTCGTCACCTGCGCACCGATCACCATCCGCAACAGGCGGGAGGGAGCGGTCTTCACGTTCCGGGATCGCACCGAGCTACAAGGCTTGGTCAGCGAGCTGGAGTCGGCGCAAGGTCTGGTCGAAGCGCTGCGCGCGC
This sequence comes from Acidimicrobiia bacterium, assembly GCA_033791105.1. Lineage (GTDB taxonomy): Bacteria > Actinomycetota > Acidimicrobiia > Acidimicrobiales > Ilumatobacteraceae > JASJHI01. The sequence goes on from JASJHI010000301.1 coordinate 10,816, forward strand.
AGGCCCACGAGCACTCCAACGATCTCCACACCATCTCGGGGCTGATCGAGCTCGGCCGGCACGAGGAGGTTCTGTCCGTGGTGAGCGACCACTCGGCCGCCCAACGGGAGCTGGCCGATCTGTACGACGACAGAGGCGGCGCAGATTCCTTGATCGTCGCGTCGCTGCTGGCGAAAGCGGCCGTTGCCGGCGAGCGCGATGTCCGTCTTCGAACTCATCTCGGCGAGCTGCCCAAGACCGAGATCCACCTCTCCCGCGATCTGGTCACCGTCATCGGCAACCTGGTGGACAACGCGGTCGACCACCTGAGCCAGACAACCGTGGCCGGCGGCGAGGTCGAGATCGCAATCTGGTACCAGAACGATGCGATCCGCATCGATGTCTCCGACTCCGGCGACGGAATCGAGCCCGCTGACCTCGAGGCGATCTTCGAGCGTGGGTACACGACCAAGGACGTCCGCAGCCACGATGGACTGGGTCTGGCACTCGTGTCCGACGTGGTCCGCGCGCATGGTGGGTCGATATCGGTGGACTCCGAACTGGGCTCCGGGACGCTCTTCTCGGTCGAGGTGCCCGTCACCCGAACGGCAGGTTTGGTCGATGCCTGACCTCACTTCTGTCCTGATCGTGGAGGACGATTTTCGTGTCGCCGAGATCCACCAGGGTTTCGTCGAGGCGGCAGGCGGTTTCTCCGTCGTCGGTACGGCGCAGTCGGGCGCGGCGGCCCTCGAGATGAACGTGGATCTCGAACCCCAACTCGTGCTCCTCGACATCTATCTGCCCGACGGGCTCGGCACCGAACTGCTCACGCGACTGCGCAACCAGCGCCCCGTGGATTGCTTCGTCCTCACCGCCGCCCGTGACGTCGCCACGATCAAGCACTGCGTCGACCTCGGAGCGCTGCACTATCTGATCAAACCGTTCACGAAGGACGAGCTCATCGCCCGCCTCCACGAGTATTCCGAGTGGCGGCGCACGCTCGGCGTCGGGACCGACCTCAACCAAGTGCAAGTGGATCAGATCTTCTTTGGGGTCGGGCGGCCGACCTCCACACTCCCCAAGGGTCTCTCCGCCGAAACGATGGAACTGGTCGTCGGCACCCTTGCCGGCGCTGACGACGCCCTGGCGGCCGAGGACGTTGCCCAGCTCACCGGGATCAGCCGCGTGAGCGTGCGCCGCTATCTCCGCCACCTCGCCGACCAAGGCCAGGCCGTGATCGTCCAGGACTACGGGACACCGGGCAGGCCTCGCCACCGGTTCCGGCTCATCTGACCAATGACGTCACCTGATGGCGGCCGTGTCGGGCACTCGGGACGGTCGGTGCGGCGATCTTCGACGGCTCACACCTCGGCGCCGGCGTCGGCGAACTCGTCTTTGAAACTCCGGCCGCGCACGCGAGTGACGATCTGGGGAAGGAACAAGACCAGTAGCGCCATCAGCAGCAGGAAGAGGTTGAGCCACCCATCGATGAACGTCGTGTAGTCGCCTCTGGCCGCTACGAGCGAACGCCGGAAGTTCTGCTCCAGATCGTCGCCGAGGATCAGTCCCATCAGGATGGGTGCCAGCGGTACGTCGAGCTTTCGGAATACGTAGCCGACGACGCCGAAGAGGGTCATGATCGTGATGTCGAGACCGCTGTTGTTCACCGAGTAGACGCCGATGTAGGAGATCACGAGGATCATCGGCATCAGGAACCATGGTGGGATCTCGAGAATCTTCACGAACAGTTTCACCAGCGGGAAGTTCAACAACAGCAAGATCAGGTTGCCGATGTACATCGAGGCGATGAGGGTCCAAATCAACTCCGGCGAGTCCTCGAAGACGTTTCCGGACCCGGGCCGGATCCCCATCGAGATGAGGATGCCGAGGAGTACGGCCGTGGTTCCAGATCCCGGTATGCCGAGCGTCAGCATGGGTATCAGGGACCCGCCTGCAGCCGCGTTGTTGGCCGACTCCGGGGCGGCGACGCCGCGGATGTCGCCATGGCCAAACGTCTCGTCCGTGTCCGAGAGGCGTTTCTCGATGCCGTACGACATGAAACCGGCGACGGATGCGCCGGTGCCCGGGAGCAGTCCGATGAAGAATCCGATGAAAGTCCCACGGATGATCGCGCCCAGAGAGAACATGAACTCCTTGAAGCTGACCCAGACGCGTTCGGCCTCGACGAACGCGACGTCCTCTCCTCTGACCTTGTTGTCGAGCAAGGTCAGCACCTCGCTGACGGCGAACAGCCCGATCGCAACGATGACGAAGTCCATTCCCTCCTGGAGCTTGAGTTCCCCGAACGTGTACCGCGTGACGCCGGTTTGGAGATCTGTGCCGACCGTCGACAGCATCACCCCGAACAAAACGGCGAGCAGGCCCTTCATGAGGCTCTTGCCGGCCAGGCTCGAGACGGTTGCGAAGGCGAGCACGACGACCATGAACTTCTCGGGCGACTGGAACTCGGTCGTGACCTGCGAGAGCGGCGGGCCGAACAACATCAGTCCGACGACGGCGCCCGTACCGGCGATGAACGACCCGATCGCGGCGATGGCGAGGGCCGAACCGGCTCGCCCCTGTCTCGACATCTGGTATCCGTCGAGCGTCGTCACGACCGATGACGCCTCTCCCGGCACGTTCAACAAGATGCTGGTCGTCGAGCCTCCGTACTGACTTCCGTAGTAGACGCTCGCCAGCAGGATGAGTGTCGCCGCGTCGTTGAGACCGAGCGACAGCGTGATGGGGAACAGGAGCGCCACCCCGGTGATGGGCCCGATGCCCGGCAGCACGCCGATGAGCGTGCCGAGCAGGCAGCCGACCAGCGCGAGCGCCAGGTTCTGTGGTGTGAGCGCCGCCTGGAAGCCATCGAGGAGGTTGAAGGCGAGAATCAAGACGAGAAGCCGCCCCACCACCCGACCGGGAGCCGAAGCTCCAGCCAGTTGTTGAAGACGAACGCCACCGCGACAGAGAAGATGACACTCGCCGGGACGAGCGCCCGGAGCGGTGCCCCGAACAACAGGCCGACGATCATCATCATCGCGGTGCTGGCCGCGATGAAGCCGATCGGTTCGATGAGTCGGCCGTACACGTACGAACTGACCACGACGAGACCGATCTGCCACCAGGCAGCGGCAGTCGCCCACCGGGGCGGCGTGAGATCCGGCTTGACGATCAGGTAGACCGACAACGCTCCGAACAGCACTCCGATGCCGGTGGGGAGCGTCTTCGGACCGACGGGCCCGGACCCGAAGGCGGTGCCATCGAACGTGCGGGCCTCGATCGTGTACCAGATCGCGATGGCGAGAAAGACGACGCCGAGTACGCGATCACTCCACCCCCTCGGCCGACCCGGGCGGTCGGTGGGGGTGGAGTGGCCGTCGCCTACGTCACCCGGCGGGGCTGTCGCGTCGGCAGCGGACACCGATGCTCCAGTCCTTGGGATTCGACGTGATCACTCGACGACGAGGCCGAATGGTTCTGAGAGTGTGCGGAAGTTGTCCACTGCCTGAAGTGCGAAGGCCTGGAACTCGTCGCCGAGCAGACGCAGCGGGCTGAGACCATTCTCCTCGCGGGCGGCGGCCCACTCATCTGACGCCTCGACCTCACCGAGCGCTTCGACCCAGAAGGCATACGCCTCGTCGGTCATCCCACCGGGAGCCAACAGGCCACGCCAGATCGGGAAGATCGTCTTGTAGCCGAGCTCCACGGTCGTCGGGATGTCATCCATCCCCGGAACACGATCCTCGGCCATCACCGCAAGAATCCGCAGATCGTCGTTGCCGATCGTTTCGGAGACATCCAAGGTCGCCACCTCGATCTCGCCGCCCAGCAGAGCGTTCAACGCCTCCCCACCACCGTCATAGGCAACCCACGGGATCGCAGCAGGATCAACACCGAGCTCCTGGGACAACAACAACACCTTGAAATGATCCTGACCCCCGACCGGCGAACCGCCACCGAAGATCACTGCAGTCGGATCGTCCTGCACTGCAGCCACGAGCTGATCGAACGTCTCGTACTCGCTGTCAGCGGGAACCGCAACCAGACCGAAGTCGGCACCGATCGCACCGATCCAACGGAACTCATCGGCCTCGAGACCCTCGTACTGGTTCTGCCCGAACCGGATCGCAGTCGCCGGCGACGCCGCGATCGTCAGATCGCTGTCGTCGTTGCGGTTGGCCGCGATGTCCGCGAACGCCACAGCACCACCACCACCAGGCTGATTGGTGATCACCACATTCGACGTCGAACCCTGATCCTCGAACAACTGCCCGATCGTCCGGCACGTGAAGTCCCAACCACCACCGGGATCAGACGGAGCAACACACTCCGGCGAACCCGGCTCGTACGCAGCAGCACCCTCAGCACCCGAGTCGTCCGACGCTGCCTCAGTCGCCGGAGCGGCGTCAGTCGCCGGAGCGGCGTCAGTCTCGACCGGTGCATCGGTGGTGCCGCCGGAGTCGTCGTCACCGCATGCGACTGCAATGAGCGCTCCGGCCGCCACAATCGCAGCAACTCTGAACCAGGTCCTCTTCATCTTTGCGCCTCCCAGGTAGCAGCCGCGAAGCAGACTTCGCCGCGTACCTACAGACAGAATCAGGAATTGGCGGCGGGCTCAATCTTGTGGTCCTAATGAGCGAGAAGCTCGTTCCGCGGCATTCTGGTCGTTGCGCTACCTAAAGGTCGTTCTGCTCGCGCCGGACCCGCGTCACAGAACCGAGCACCTTCCGGGCGCGTCTCGGTGTCGGCGGGCACGAGGTACGGTTCGGCGCGAGCGGCAACGGAGGGGATCCAGATGAACGATGACGAGTTCCAGGCGCTCCTTGTCGAGACCGGACACAGTCATCATGAGGCCTACGCCGAGTCCGATGGGGCCGATCCGGAGTGGGCGTTGTGGTACGCCGGATTTCTCCAGGCGAGAATGTGGGACGGCCTCGGCAAGCTCCTCTCGCGCAGCGACATCGTCTACCTGCTCAAGCTCGGCGATCGAGAGGCGCGGGCGAGCGACGACCCCGCGCAGTGGCCGGTGATCTACACCCGCCTGTTCCGCCAGTTCGCGGCGGAATGAGCGGTGAGCCGATTTCGACGGCGAGCCGGTCAGGCGAGGCGGAGGATCGGTGATGCACGAAAGTCCGGAGGCTCGCCCCCGAACCGCGCACTGACTCCGGGCGGAACCGAGATGTCGGCGAGATAGAGCTGACCGACCTGCGAGGCGGAGCGCAGACCCAGCTTCGGGAGAGCGATCGTCAGCGTGGCGGCTGCTGACACGACAACCCCGAGCGCCCGACCGGTCGAGACATCGAGCCCGCTGGGGGTGTCCAGCGACACGACCGAACCGGCGCGGGCGGCCTGACGAATCACCTCGGCCTCAGCTCCTCGCGGCGTGCCATCCAGTGAGTAGCCGAGCACCGCGTCCACCACGACATCGGCCGTCTCCAACCGATCGCTTCGTCGGATGCCCATCCGCTCGATGGTCGCCAACTGGCGAGCCGTGACGGTCGCCATTCGATCGGCCGGTCGTGTCGTCGTGACTGCCACGTCGACACCCGCGTTGGACAGATGCCGAGCCGCCACGAGCCCACCGCCCCCGTTTCCACCTGGGCCCACGGCGACCGCAACGGTCGAGGGTTGCAGGAGGTCGAGCACGAGCCGGGCGAGGTTCCTCCCCGCGTTCTCCATCATCTGGATCAAGCCGATACCGAGATCTTCCATCATGATCCGATCGACCTCGATCATGTCGGCTGCCGAGACCCAGGTCACACGATCGCCGTCGACCTGCGGGTAATTCGTCTCGTTCATCCTCGATCCTCTTTCTCCACCACTCAGTTTCTGCTAGCTCGGGGATCACCACGATTCGACGCGGCCACCGGCATGGCGACACTCCCCCGCTGGGCCCGGTGACTGCGAAGCTTCGCCGCTGCTCACCCAGGCCCGAACCGATCGGCGTTCGATCGGCTCGGTGGGGCCGTCACGGCTTCCCGGCCCGCGAGGAGTGCGTAGACGACACGCGTCACCGGTGTGTCGATGCCGTAGCGCTCGCCGGCGCGGAGCACCGCGCCGTGCAGGGCTTCGTATTCGGTCGGGCGGTCGGCCATCACGTCCTGGTACATCGATGTCCCGTATCGGGGCATCACGCTCAGGTCGTACTCGTCGGCCTCCGACGGGTCGACCTCCACGCCGTCGGCTCGCGCCACGGTCAGACACTCGCGCAGCAGCGCGCGGGCCACGTCGTCGACCGGATGTGTGCCGAGCACGTCCATCGTCCGCCGGGTGAGCGCGGTGACGCCGTTGGCCATCACGTTGATCCCGAGCTTCCGCCACGTCTCGGCGACGAAGTTCTCGTCGGGGCGCCACCTGGCCGCCGAGCCGTCGAAGAGAGGAGCGACGGCACGAGTGATCGCGTTGTCGGGAACGATCATGATGCCGTGCTGGGCATGGCGGATGTGTCCGGGTGCAATCAGCTCCGACCCGCAGTAGACGACGCACGGAACGACCGCCGCGCCGTTGACGTACGGCGTCAGGCGCTCGACCTCCTCCACACCGTTCTGCGCACCGGCGACGATCGTGTCCGAACCGCAGAGCGCGTCGAGCCACGACGCCGCACCGGCCGTCTGAAAGGTCTTGACCGTGACGATCACCAGATCGACCGACCCGTCAAAGCCGGCAGCGCCGAGGTCGGCCGGATCGGTCAGCGCGACCGCGGGATCATCGACCGGCACGGCGTCCGACTCGACGATGTACCGATCGAAGGGGCGTCTGCCGCACGCGACGACATTGCGGCCGGCGACACTCAGCTGCGCGGCATAGAACGTCCCGACAGCACCCGGCCCGACGACGGCAATGCGGGCGGTCGCCGGATCGAGCGCATCCAGATCGGACGGCGACGATTCGGGCGCGGGCACGGCCAGCACACTAGGACGTGTCCTCGCCCGCCTCCCACGACCGATGGCCGAGAGGAGGCTCTTGCGCTCCAGCGCTGCACGGTCCCCGCGATTCCGACGATCAGGGCTGCAACTGCGGGAGCATCTTGTCGACGAGGGCCTCGATGTCGACATGCTCCAACGAGCGGGGACGGAACAGCGACCCGAGGATGAACGGGCCCTCCATGATGTCGAACGCCTCGACGTACCCGATGTCCGGAGATATATCGCCGCGCCGCTTCGCGCGCTCGTAGATCACGCGGGTCGGTCCGGACCGCTGCGCCATCATTCCCTGTTGCATCGCGGCGAGTTCCGGGTCGCGCGCGGACGCCGCGAGAAGGTCGAGGAACAGCGCGCGCACGATCGGATCGGCGAAGATCGGTCGCACACTCGTCAGGAATTCGACGAGGTCGTCGCGCAGCGAACCGGTGTCGGGTGTCGCGGGCACCGACATCGAGCCGTCGAGCGCCGCGACGAGCAGGTCGTTGCGGCTGTCGAAGTGGCGGTAGATCGTCGTCTTCGCGACACCGGACCGGCGGGCCACTTCATCGATCGTGAAGCCGGGCACCCCGATCTCCACCACCACCTCGAGCGCCGCTCGGAGCATCCGTTCGCGCGCCTCGTCGCTGAGCGGTCGTCCCATCGCTGCGCACGCTAGCCGTTCTCGATCAAATCGCTACGGTTAGGTAGCGAAACTTCTTTCGTATCGCTACGGTTGCGTAGCGTATCTGTCGCACCCGGCGCCAGACCTCGAAGGAGCACCCCATGTCCACCGCCCTCTACCGACTCGGACGATTTGCCGCACTCCGCCCGTGGGTCGTCATCGGCGTATGGCTCGTCGTCGCGATCAGCGTTATCACCGCATCCGGCGCGTTCGGCCGCGATCTCGAGGACGCCTTCGAGGTACCGGGTGTCGACTCGCAGGAGGCGGTCGACCTCCTCGCCGAGGCTGGATCCGAGCGCGCCGGACTCACCGCGCAGGTCGTCGTGACTCCGCTCGGCGATGGCCTCACCTTCGATGATCCGAGAATCGCCACTGAACTCGCCACGCTCCGATCGGGACTCGAACGGCTGCCGAACGTACTGACGAGCGACGAAGTCATCGCACCCGATCGAACCGTCGCCATCGTCCGTGTCCAATATCCGGTGTTCGAGGATCTCAGCGCAGCCGATCTCGACAACCTCAAGAACTTCCGTGCAGACGTCGGCGAGGGATTGGCACTGCAAGTCGAGATGGGTGGTGATCTCTTCTTTTCGTTCGAAGAGGCGGAGACCGGGATCGGCGAGATGATCGGGATCGTCGCGGCGATCGTCATCCTTCTCATCGCCTTCGGCTCGGTCATCGCGGCTGGGCTGCCGATCGCGATGGCACTGTTCGGTCTCGCCCTCGGCATCACGTCGATGGGGCTGGTCACGTACGTGATCGACATCCCGAGTTGGGCTCCACAGATGGCGACGATGATCGGCCTCGGCGTCGGCATCGATTACGCCCTGTTCTTGGTGACGCGCCATCGCGAGCAACTCGCGAACGGGATGGCCGTCGACGAGTCGGTCGGCCGCGCGGTCGCCACCGCTGGTCAATCGGTGATCTTCGCCGGGGGCACCGTCGTCATCGCGATCCTCGGCCTTGCCGTCGCCGGCATCCCGTCACTGACGGCGGCCGGCGTCGCCACTTCGCTCATCGTCCTGATCATGGTGGTGTCGTCGATCACATTGCTTCCCGCGTTCCTCGGACTGGCGGGGAACAACATCGATCGCTTCAGTGTCCGCCGCCGGGCGAGGGACGCCGAACGGTCACGCCGCACCGGCTGGGAGCGATGGGGGCGCCACGTGTCACGTCACGCCTGGGTCTACGCGGTCGGAACGACAGCGCTGCTCGTCGCACTCACCGCGCCCGTGCTCGCGCTGCGGCTCGGCTTCCCCGACGAGGGCACCCTTCCCGAATCACGTACCGAGCGACAGGCCTACGATCTCGTCGCCGACGGATTCGGACCCGGAATCAACGGCCCACTCGTCATCGCGGTCGACATCTCCGAGGATGCACGCGCAGTCGAACCGCTCGTTGCCGCCGTTGCCGCCGACCCCGGAATCATCTCGGTCGCGCCACCCGAGGTCGCAATGGACGCGGGGGTCGCCACGATCCTCGCGTTCCCGACAACGGCGCCTCAGGACGATGTGACGCTCGAGACCATCGAGCGACTACGCGCGGATGTGCTCCCCAGCGTGCTCGGCGACAGTCCCGCACACGCCCACGTCGGCGGCCAGACCGCCAACTCAGCCGACGTCGGTGGACGCGTCAGCGCTCGCCTGCCATGGTTCGTCGCGGCGGTGGTCACCCTCTCGTTCCTGCTCTTGATGGTCGTGTTCCGCTCGATCCTCGTCCCCCTCAAGGCCGCGCTGCTCAACCTCTTGAGCATCGGCGCGGCCTATGGCGTGATGGTCATGGTCTTCCAATGGGGGTGGGGCAAGGGGCTGATCGGACTCGAGACGACAGTGCCGATCGTCTCGTTCCTGCCGATGTTCATGTTCGCAGTTCTCTTCGGCCTGTCGATGGACTACGAGGTCTTCCTCCTCTCACGCATCCGCGAGGAATACCGGCGAACCGGCGACAACGACGCGGCGGTCGTCCACGGGATCTCGCGGACAGCACGCGTGATCACGTCGGCCGCGCTGATCATGATCTCCGTCTTTCTCGGCTTCGTGCTCGGCGACGACCCGGTCATCAAGATGATGGGCCTCGGCTTGGCGACCGCCATTCTCATCGACGCCACGATCGTCCGGATCGTCCTCGTGCCAGCCACGATGAAGCTGATGGGCGACTCGAACTGGTGGCTGCCCGGATGGCTCGACCGGATTCTCCCGCAGATCGATATCGACGCCGAGCCGACCCAGGCTGAGGACGATGACGAGACCGCACAGCCGGACAGCGCTGACACCGCACATTGGGGCGAAACGCCTGCAGAATCCGATCGCGAGCCGGCCCTCGTCTGAATCGTCGCCGACCGGTCGACCCGAACTACGTTCGGCGGTCATGGACGAACCCCGGTACGGCACACCCAATCGTGAGTACTTGGCCTCCTGGTTCCAGCGGGAGGAGCCCGGCGGGCCGATGTGGGCGCTCAACCTGATGAAGTATCGAGCGGTGGCCGACTATTCCGATGGCCGGGAGACCACGATCAGCGGGCAGGAGGCCGACGATCTCTACAGCCCGCTCGGGCCGCTCGCCGAGATCGGTGGCCGTGTCGTGTTGGCGGCTCCCGTCGTGCACCAACTCGTCGGCGACGGGACCGTCTGGGATCGCGTGGCGATCGCGCAGTACCCCTACCGGACGGCCCTGATCGAGATGAACATGCGGCCCGACTTCCAGGAACTGCACATTCACAAGGACGCCGGGATGGAGTCCACGATCGTCATGGGCACCTTCCCGGTCGAGGGAGACCCGATTCCGGAGCAGGCGTCGGGCGCCGGCGCCGATCGGCTGCTGCTGCTCCAGGTGGTGGCAGCGGTCGAAACGCCCGATATGGCCGACGACATCGACTCGACCCGAGTCGGCCGCTTCTGGATCGAGGATGCGTTCCTCGGCGACGGCCGCACGTTCGCAGAGGCGCGCTATGACCTGATCAGCCGCGCGACCGCCGAAGAACTGGCCGCCGTGGGCGAGAGGCAGGATGATGCGAACTACGTCGTGATCGCCGATCCCTTCATCGACGAGGTGGCGTCATCGCTGACCGACCCGACGCGCGTGCTGCTGTAACCCCTCCGACGGCCGACTGCTGATGATCTGGGCGCACGCGTCACGGTGCCGACATCACTGTGGGGCATGGTCGCGGATCGCGGCAATCAGGTGAGATTCGACAGTGCTCGCCGCGCTGCCACGAGGGCGGTCTCCGGGGCTCGGCTCGTCCGCTCGAGCAGGCGCGCCGTCGGGAGGCCGCGGAGGAGATCGACCGCATAGACCGCCTCGTCGATCCGGATCCGCCACGGGAACGGCACCTCGTCCGGAGGACCCATGATCTCCGGTGCGACCAATACGCGCCCGGTCAATCGGTGGAACTGACTCCTCGACATGACGAGTACTCGGCGACGACATTCGTCGTTCAGGTCGGCGAGGTGGATGTCACCTGCCTGGATCAATCGATTCCCTCGAACGCCGCATCGACCTCGGCGTCACGACACACAAGCGCGGCACGCTCGGCGTCGGTCAGTCCAGCTCGCCAACTGGCGGCCGCCTCGGCCTGCGACCAGAAGCGTCGCGCCTCCAGCAGTTCGAGCGCCTCGACGATGGTCTCCTCGTGGGTCTCGCCACCCAGCGCCCGAATGCGGTCCCGTGTCTCGACACTCACCTTGACCGTCGTCGACGCCATACCCGAAGTATACCGGCACCCTGCTTGCCCTCCAGGGGTTTCCGCCAGCACGTCGGCTGACCGTTCAGCCGACGTGAACGTCAGAGCCAGGGGACACGATTCCTCGTGCGACACGCCCCGCTCGCGACTCCATTCGCGCACGCTCCGTACTCGGGAGTTCGGTCACATCGGCGACGAAGTACGCCGTCGTCGCGAGACCCGCGACGAACGCGAGCAGCAGCGCGACTCGCATCCGGGCCTCGTCGATAGGGACATCGACCGACACGAGCTCCACGAGACGGCTGACGAGCGGGAAGTCGTCGACGTGCTCCGTCGGATCGATGCCTTCGAGCAGCATCCAGGTGAGCAGTCGCGGATAACTCGGGCGGGCGAGGACCAGCCCGACGAACGCCTCGGCCGCCGCACCCGCCTCGTTGACGCTGCCGAGTTCAGCGCCGACGATCTGCTCGACATGCAGCATCGTCGCGCCGAGGAGCTCGATCTTCGAGGAGAAATACTGGTGGACCAGGCCGTGGTTCACATCTGCAGCTTCGGCGATCGAGCGGACGGTCACCGAGCCCGGCGGCTGTGCGGAGCACAGGCGTTCACACGCCTCGACGAGCGCTTGGGACACGGCGACCGGACCCCGAGGCCGCGCTGTGGACACCGACGTCACGATCCGCGACCAGCGTTGTGCACCATTGGCTTCATGCTACATTTAGTCGGCAAACTAAATTCGCTGAGTGAGGGAGATCCCACCATGTCCGACCACGACGTCATCCACGATTCGGAGTTCTACGTGACCCGAGCCGCGAATCGAGCGGCATGGGACGCCGAGGACGCCGCGGCCGCAGAGCGCCTCGCAGCGATCGCGGACGACCGCGGGCGCCGCCCGAACATCATCCACCTGATGTGGGACGACATGGCGTTCGGCGATATCGGAATCCCCGCGCTCAAGGCAATCCGCGGTTTCGAGACCCCCAACCTCGACCGCATGGCCGAGGAAGGGATCCTCTTCACCCGCTTCTGCACGGAGCCGGCGTGCACACCGAGCCGCGCGGCAGTGCTCACCGGACGGCACGCCGTGCGCAGCGGCATGGGCAAGGTCGGCTGGCCACTCGAATTCGGCGGCATCAGTGGCGAGGAGGCGACGTCCGCGAATGTCCTGTCGGATGCCGGCTACGCCACCGCGTTCTACTGCAAGTGGCACCTCGGCGACATCGAGGAGTCATACCCCTTCAACCAAGGCTTCGACGAAGCCTTCTTCGATCCGTACAACCAGGTCTCCAACATCTGGAACGAGCAGGGTGACGCCGTCAACGTGGCGATCAACGTCGCCCCGGAGCTGCGGCGCGACTACCCGTACATGTACGACCAGAACGCTCTCAATCCGGATGGTTGGGTGATGGCGATCGAGGGCAAGAAGGGTGAGCAGGGATCGGAGTGGCGTGAGCCCTCGGTCGAGACCTACAACGAGCTCGATCTCGAGAGCGAACGCCGGATGCTCGACTTCATCGACCGGCAGGCCGCGGCCGAGACCCCCTTCTTCGTCAGCTACTGGCCACAGATGCTCAGCTTCTTCCCCGAACCGGTGAAGCAGACACCACAGTGGGGGCTCATCGCCGAGGGGCTGCGCAGGCTGGACGAGTTCATCGGCACCTTGATGGAGCGTCTCCGAGACCTCGGCATCGCCGACAACACGCTGCTCGTCTGCCATGCCGACAACGGCCCGATGGTCCACGACCCGCCGGCCGGGATGGGCCTCGCCGAGACGATCTTCCGCGGCGGAAAGGGTGACTTCACCGAGGGAGGCATCCGCGTGCCGGCGTTCGCGTGGTGGCCGGGTGTCATCGAGGGTGGCCAGATCGTCAACGACATGATCCACGAGGTCGACCTGTTCACCACCTTCGCCCGCCTCGGGCAGGCCATCGAATTCGTGCCCGACGACCGGATCATCGACGGCGTCGACCAGACGTCGCTGCTCCTCGACGGCGACACCCACGGCCGGCGCGACTATCTCCACGTGTACACCGGCGACATCCTCGCCGCGACCACCAAGGGGCGAACCAAACGTCATTGGGTCGGCGAGGGACCCGACACCGGTGTTCAGTCGGCGTTCTACGACCTCATCCTGGATCCGCGCGAGTCCGTCCCGATGCTGATCCCTGCACTGCACATGTACTCGCAGTTCGACCGCATCCGCGCCCGCCACGAGCTCTGGACCGAGAAGTACCCCCATCGGAAGAAGGCGCGGGGCGTGCCACTCACGGGGCTCACCAACGCGCGGTCCGAGACGACGGCGATCATCGAACGGCTCGAGGCGCTCCGCTCGGAGCTCCCGTTCGATCCGTTCGAGTTCATGGAGTGGGAGCCGCCCGCCGAGTACGCACCGATCAACGCCGTCGACTGAGGCGTGCCGACTCGTGAGGATGTTGCGCGCATCGTGCGCATCATCCTCACGAGTCAGTTCGCGGATCGGGATTCGGGGATGGCTTTCGGTTTCGGGCCCCCGAAGAGGTGGACACCAGTCGTCGCCTGCCAACGCAGGGTCGCGATCCAGCCGATCGGAATCGGAAGCAGCCAGACCGACAGGCGATAGAGGATGACACCGGCCGTCGCCAGTTCGCTGACCTCTTTACCGGCGAGCGCTGTGAAGCACCCGACCAATACCAGCGAGGCGATGCCGATACTGCCCGGCGTGATCGGGATCGAGGTCACGATCGTCGTGATCGCGTAGGCGATCAGGATGTCGGACCAACTGAGCACGTCGTTCTCGACGCCGACGGCACGAATCGAGATGACCAGGATCGAGTAGACGATCACCTGGCCGATGAACGCACCGAGGAACGCGAACGGCCAGCGTTTGCCGAGTACTTCCCGCGCCTCGATGCGCACGGAAAGGATCCTGTCGACGAGATTCTCGGGTGCCTGGCGCTTGAACTTCGTCATCACCCAGCGCACGACCTTCTGCATCATCTGCCCGAACTTGCGAGCCTGCTCCTCTGAACGAAGGATCATGGCGATCACCAGGGCCAATCCGATGACGACCAGTGCAGCGATGCCCGCGATGGCGAGCGCATTGAGATCGAGGCGGAGAAGACCCCAGACCAGGACGGCTGTGATCGCGACGATCAACTTGGTCGACATCTCGACGATGCCGCTGAGGAACATTCCCGACATCGTGCGTTCCATCGGGAAGCCCCAACTGCGGTACATGCCGACCCGCAGGACCAGATCGAAGCCCGGCAG
>JASJHI010000302.1:0-4511 GCA_033791105.1 Acidimicrobiia bacterium
CGGATCATCAACGCGATGTCGCTGGCAGCGGTCGTCACGGCGTTCGGTGTCGATCTGTCGTTCGTCGCGATCATCTTCGTCAGCGTGGGTACCGGACTGCTCGCCGGGCTCGCACCGGTGCCCGGCGGCATTGGAGTCGCCGAGGCGACGATGAGCGCGCTCCTCACCGCGGTGGGTGTCGATCCCGAACTGTCGGTCTCGATCGCAATCGTCTACCGACTTGTGACGGCCTACCTTCCACCCGTCCTCGGCTTCTTCTCACTCAACTGGCTGACCCGCGAGGGGTATCTCTAGACAGCTGGAACCGACGGGCTATCGTGCGCCTCGTGCGGGCGAACGAGCGGGAACGTTGAGATGAGTCGCGTGCACGCTGCAGCACCACCGACTTCGGACGCGCCCGCAATCGACCTGCTGCCATCGTCGGGCACGCCGATACGAGTGGAGCTCGCCGACCCACTCGAAATCACAAGCGCATTCGAGTGGGTCTCGCTGCTCGGCCCCGCGAGCGTTTCGGCGAACAGATCGAGGCCGATCATCGTGCTCGCGTGCTGAGTTGGCGTAGTGCAGCCGACGCGCAGGACCGCCGCCGCGACGACAACTTCGAACTCGAGCGCCGTCGAGTACAGCTCGACATGCGAATCGACGCATACGCGGAACATCTCGCGGCCCTCGATCGAGCCATCGCGCGCTCGGACGAACTGCTCCGAGCGGTCACCGCACAACGCCCCCGCAAGGTTGCCCGCCTCCTGATCTCCACGGAGACCACGCTGGACCGACACGACACCGCGTGGACACGAACGGCGCTTGTCGCGTGCGACGAATATCGATCCGTCGCGGCGGGCGCCCGCGCATTGCTCGATGAGATCCGCACTGTCGGTACGGCCACCTCGCCGCGGGGCGCCAAGAAGCTCCGCAGGGACACGATCGCTCAGCTGCGCACGCTGCACGTCCAGCTCACCGAGGTGGCCCGCCTCGAGCTGCGCCTGGATACGCCGGATTCGCCGGACCAGGCCTGACGACGGCCGCACGCGGGGGAATCCGCACGCTGCCTCGGGTCGCCGACCTGATCAAGAATTGGGCGCGATGACCCGTTCGCCCCACGCTGCGAGAGCGCTCGCGGTGTCGGACAGGAAGAGGATCGAGGGCACGATCGTGCGGGTCGCGCCCCAGCTCGTCAATTCCTCGACCGCGCCGGCGGGGTCGTCTCCGAACAGCCCGGGATGTTGACCGGTCAGTTCGATCGATCCGGGATCACGGCCATTGTCGACAGCGGTCTGGCGGCAGATGTTGTACAGCTCGGGGAGATCGCCCTTCGCCGGCCAGAACCCGTCGCCGACCCGACCTGCACGTTGTGCCGCGGCGGCGCTGTGGCCGCCGATGTGGATCGGCACGGGACCATTCGCCGGCTTCGGATTCGAGGAGATGTTGGAGAATTGCACGAACTCCCCGTCGTACGACACGTCGTCGGCGGCCCAGAGCGCCCGCATCACGTCGATGTACTCGTCGGTCCGCGGTCCCCGCCTCGGCCATGGCACGTCGAGCACGGCGAACTCCTCCTTGAGCCAACCGATGCCGACGCCCAACTCGACGCGGCCACCCGACATGTTGTCGAGCGTCGCGACCTCCTTCGCATAGGTCACGGGATGACGTTCCGGAAGAAGAGCAATGCCGGTCGCCAGCCGGAGGGTCGACGTGCACGCGGCGACGTAGCTCAACCAGATGAGCGGGTCGGGAATGGGGTTGTCGCCCGTGCCGGGCATCTTGCCCGACGCGTCATAGGGGTACTCGGACACGTATCCCTCCGGATACATGATGTGCTCGACGGTCCACACCGACTCGAATCCGGCGGCCTCCGCACCCTGCCCGAGTGTTCGCGCCCCCTCTCCGGTACCGAAACCCATGACATTCGAGAATGCAAGACCGAACTTCACACTGACTCCTCCATCACTGTTGCGTGCTGTAGGGGCACGACCATACGTCGCCGTGGCCACCGATGCCTCGACCGGACACGGGTGAATTCAAGACGCCGCCACATCGGCAAGTGCCGCGTCGAATCGCGCGGCCGCATCCTCGATCAGCCCATCGTCGAGGGCCGTCGAGAGCGCGATCAGACCGCGAGCTGCGCAGAACACACCTTGGTTGAGCAGCGCCAGGTGGAGCAGATTGGCCAGTTCGCCATCTCCTCGTTCGCCGTTCGACGCCGGCAGTTCATCGGACAGATACACCTGCAGCAGTGACCCGGCACGCCGAGTCGAGAACGGCACACCCCGCGTCGACGCGGACGTTCGAAGTCGTTCCTCGAGGCTCGCGGACCGCACGGCCATCGTGGAGATCGAGTCGCTCGTCAGATGGCGAACCGCTTCGAGCCCAGCGGCCATCGTGACGGGATTGCCGTTGAAGGTCCCGCTGTGGAAGATCCGCGGACGGAACGGATTGCACAGCTCCATCAGGTCGGCTCGGCCACCGATCGCTCCGACCGGGAAGCCACCCCCGATGATCTTGGCCATCGCGGTGAGATCGGGCAGGAGACCCTCGACGGCCTGATGACCGCCCGGCGCCAGGCGCAGCGTGATGACCTCGTCGAGCACGAACAGTGCGCCGACGCGGCGGGCCGCGGCGGCGACGCCGGCGAGGAAGCCGTCCGGTGGTGTCACCACGCCGCCGGATCCCAGCACCGGTTCGAGAATGACGCATGCAATGTCGTCGCCGTGCAGTTCGAGCATCTCCTCGAACGCGGTGAGATCCCCGAACGGTGCGATCAGTGTCTCACCGCCAGACTGCCCAGAGGTTCCGATCTCGAACTGCGGCATCGAACCGTGATAGCCGTACTTCGCCATCAGGAACCGACGCCGACCGGTCGCCACACGAGCGATCTCGACCGCCAGCATCGTCGCCTCACTCCCCGAGTTCGTGAAGCGGACCTGGTCCACCGACGCCACGCGGCGACACAGCTCCTCGGCCAACTCCACCGCAGCTTCATTACGGGCCGGCCAATTCGTGCCACGCGCCGCGGCCGCCGTCGCTGCCTCGATGATCGGGCCGAAGGCGTTGCCGTGGACCAGGCTCGTGAAGTTGCCGATCAGGTCGAGATATCGGTGACCATCGAGATCGGTGAGGTAGGGGCCGACTCCGCTGGTCATCGTCAGCTGGTATGGCGGATGATGTGCCGCCGCTCGCGTGTCGCCCCCGGGCATCACCGCCGCCGCGCGCGCCGCGTGGGCTGCGGAGGCCGGTGTCCTGTCGATGAAGGTCGCCTCGATTCCTGTCATTGTGACAAGTCTCGTCGAACCCCGGCCCAGCCACAGAAGTTCTCGATCAACCGCGCGCCCGCAGGGTGCTCGCGGGTCCAGTATTCGGGGTGGAATTGGCTGCCGGCGAGCGGGAGTTCGGTGTGCACCATCAACTGATGCTCGGTCACCTCCGTGCGCGCGAGGTTGATGAAGTCGTCCGGCAACTCTTTGAGCTCCCACGAGTGTGCATGCCTGAACACCGGCTGATCGCCGAGCCGGGCGTTCAATGGGTGAGCGCCCACCAACTCGACCGGTTCGTAGCCGAGTTCTGTACGCCAGCCCGGCTGATAGTCCGGATGCCGATCGATCTCGCCCTGGTCGAACTGCCCGATGCGTTCGAGCGGCGCGCCGAGCGCGAGCCCCATGAGCTGGAACCCGCCGCAGAACCCGAACACCGGTGTCTCCCCGCCGCGGATGATCTGGGTCAGCCCGGCCAACTCGGCGGGGTCGTACGCCTCGCGGTCCGCGCCGTTTCCGCTGATGAATACTGCGGTGATTCCGATGTCGCGCACCATCGCCGGCCCCACATCGGGATATCGCTGGAGCAGGCAGCGCTGCCCGATCAGGTCCTGCAACTTGTAGGCAACTCGCGTCCTCGACGCGTACAGCCACTCTCCGTGCGCCTTGCGATAAGTACTGCGGTGCTCATAGTCGACGTAGAGGATCACGGCGACGACAACCTATTCCGTCCGCCGGCGCACCGATCGTCCCGCCCGTGACGTTGTGCTCTGGCTCGTCATCAGCCCATCCGGTCGGCTGTGATCAGAGGATGAGCCGGACGGAGGCACCGGCACAGCTCACCACCAGGAAGCGAGCCCCGATGACCCCCGGATTCTTCGCCGAACATCAACCAGCGCTTGGGTGGAACGAGACCTGGGACGTTGAGACCTGGGGTGCAATAGCTCGCCGACTCAGGCGCGACAGCGGGAAACGCGCTTCCGATGCGTGACCTCCGGTTCGCGATCATCGGCGCCGGCATGGCCGGAATGCTCTCGGCGATCAAGCTGAGCGAGGCGGGCCTCGAGAACATCGCCGTGTACGAAAAGGCCGATCGTGTCGGCGGGACGTGGCGCGAGAACACCTATCCCGGCATCGCCTGCGACGTGCCCTCGCACCTCTACAGCTATTCGTTCGAGCTCAATCCGGAGTGGAGCCACGTCTTCTCCCCCGGCGGCGAGATCCAGGTGTACTTCGAGCGCATTGCCGACGAACGCGACCTGG
>JASJHI010000303.1:0-7366 GCA_033791105.1 Acidimicrobiia bacterium
GCAGGTCGGCAGTGGCCGGGCGCGCCTCGAGACGGATCGTGTGCCGTCCCCCGACCGGCAGCTCGGTGGTGTCCTCGAGTACGAGCAAACGCTCATCGTCGGGGATCAGCGTCGTGAGCGTCGCGAGGAGCGATGTCTTGCCGGACGAGGTTGCGCCACACACGATGACGTTGCATCGCTCTTCGATGAGCGTGCGGCACAATGCGCGCCCGGCGTCGTCGGCGAACGAGTCGAGCGGACGGATGGTCGGCGAGAAGCGGCGGATCGAGAGGTTCGTGCCATCGACCGCGACCGGCGCCACCACCGCGCAGACTCGGGCACCACTGGCGAGACGGGCGTCGACGATCGGTGTCGTGCGATCGAGCCGTCGGCCGATCGGGGCCAGGATCCGTTCGATCAGGTGCTCGACCGGCTGTCCGTCGAGATGCCCGACCTGTTGGAGGACACCGGCACGCTCGATCCAGATCTCACGTCCGTCGTTGACGAGCACCTCGTCGATCGTGGGATCGGCGACGAGCGCCTCGAGATCGCCGAGTCCGCTCAGCCTGGCCACCGCCTCGCTCGCCAGCCGTCGCTGGTCGGCAGGTGTCGACAGGGGCGCGAGCTGCCGGACCTCCTGATCGACCAACGCATTGACGTCGCCCCGCCGCCGGGCAACACGACGGCACAGCTCGGCCACCATGTCGACCGGGGAATCCGCCGCCGCCGAGGTCGCAGGCGCGCTCCCGACGTTCGGGCCGTCCGCGACATTCGTGCTCTCGGTCGCCGTCTCGGCGAGTGGACGGAAGCGGACCATCAGGCCGCACCGCGCAGCTGACGGCGGATGCCTGCGGGAAGCCGGACGGTGAGGAGGCCTGCGTCGACCGCCAGTGAGACGGCCGGATCGAGGCTCAATGTGGCCACCACCGGTGCTCCGAGCGATCGTTGAATGTCGCGTTTCGAGAGGCTGTGACCCCGTTCGTTGACGAGCGCGATGCCTGTCGGCTGCGCATCGGCGTGGAGCGCCCGTTGCACCGCGAGGTAGCACGGTCGAGTCACGAGCAGGCTCGTGTCGGCGATCTCGACGAGATCGGTGGATGGTTCGCCGGTGCCCGCGTCGATGATCACCCGCCCGCTGCGTGAAGTCAGCCACGACAGGCACCGCTGCCGGCGGTCGGGATCTGCCATGGAGAAACGCTCCACGGGATCGCGGAGCGGGTCGAGCGATGTCGCTGCCGTGGTCGCGCGCCACGGCAGCACTCGGAGGTGGTCGTCGACATCGATCAACAGGTCGTCGAGATGTGCCTCGGGTGCGTCGCTGCCGAGCCAATCGGCGAGGCCGGGACGATCTGGGCCGGGGATTCCGAGCACGCGCGGGATCTCGCCGTCGAGATCGACGAGCAGCGTGGCCGAAGATTCGACGATCGCGAGAATGGCCGCAGTGACCGTGGTGCCGCTGCCGCCCTTGGCAGCCCAACACAGGATGACCATGATTCCCCCTCTTGCCCGGATGGGCGTCGAGTGGACACATGGGAGGTGGTCGGCCGCTTCGACGGTACCGAGCTCGACGGCCGAGCCCAACATGGTGCGGGTCGATCGCATCGGGAACAGCGCCCGCCGGTACCATCGCGCTCGGAGGTGTCTGGGTACCTGGTGGGCTCCGCCGCCTTCAAAGCGGTTGGGACGGGCGATCCCCGTCCGGCGGGTTCGATTCCCGTCCACCTCCGCCAATCGAACCCGGACCACGGGGCCCTGCTCAACACGAGACTGGCCCCGTGGTCACGGATTGATCACGGTCGCTGTTCGCAGAGCCGAGTCGGGCCGCGTTCGGGTGCAGCGATCAGGGGTGAGCGATGTCGACGGCGGGCCGCTCGAGGAGATCTCTCGTGCAGTCCTTGAGCGACCTCGCAAGACTGAGCGCATGACGGACCACGACCATCTCTCAGCCGCTGACGTGCACCTCGATCCGGTGGTAGCGGCCGCATACGACGACGTCCACGACGATCACTTCCACCCCGACGCGATTCAAGGCGCCGTCGACGTCTTGGCCGACCTGGCTCGCGGTGGTCCTGCTGTCGAGTTTGCTGTCGGAACCGGTCGCATCGCGTTGCCGTTGGCCGAGACCGGGGTGGGCGTCTATGGAATCGACATCTCTGAGGCGATGCTCGAGCAGTTGCGGAACAAACCCGTCGCGGACCAGGTCAGCGTTGTGGTTGGCGACATGACCTCACTCGTTGTCTGCGAGGATGCCGGACTCGTCTACCTCGTCTTCAACACGATCATGAACCTCCGGACCCAGGAGCAACAGGTCGCGTGCTTCCGCAACGCCGCGGCCCACTTGGTGTCCGGTGGTCGTTTCGTGATCGAAACGATGGTCCCGGAGCTCCGAAACCTCCCGCCTGGTGAATCGATCCGTCCATTCGACATCTCTTCACGACATCTCGGATTCGAGGAGTACGCGGACTTCGTCAACCAGATCTCGATATCGCACCACTACCACATCGACGGTGACCGGGTTCGGACAAGTTCGCCGGCGTTCCGGTACGTGTGGCCGTCGGAACTTGACCTCATGGCGGAGATCGCCGGAATGACGCTCGAGAGTCGTTGGGAGAACTGGGACCGGGACCCATTCACTGGCGATTCACGCTCACACGTCTCCGTTTGGCAGAAGCGATAGTCGAGCGTGAACGTTCAGCGTTGCGGCGGGTCCCCGATCGATGGGCCGGTGGGATCGATGATCGGCGGCGTCACCCGATCTGTGGTGGATTCTCGTCCGCCGCGCTGCGTTGCTCCCGGGGGTGCTGTGCGAGCGTCGCGCTGATCTCCCGGTGGCGTAAGAGGAAGGTGCGCTCGTCGAGCCGCTTGCGCCGCAGCCAGGCGGTGACCTCTTGGTTGCACTTGCTGGCATTGCACGAGCCACAGGCCGGTGCGATGTTGGTGAGCGTGTAGCGCCCACCGCGAGAGAGCGCCAACACGCAGTCGCGCTGGAGCGGCTTGTCGCTCGCGCCACAGTATGCGCAGCCGTTCCACGCTGCCTTGAGGGCGATCCACTGCTCGTCGCTGAGGTCGTGTTCGACTCGGCCCATCCGCCGCTTGCGTCGGCGGGCGCTCCGGGCCTTGCGGCTTCGGTCGCGTGCCATTCAACCCAGGGTATGCGCCGCCGATCGATGCACGTGTTGACTGGACAGGAGTCGCGATCCTCTCGGGGCGATACGAGACGATTTCAAGTGGTCACAGCCTGACTACAAAACGCGGCGCACACATCGGAAAAGACCAGATGGGAGCGTGTCGGCGGAACCGGAGCTATTCGTAGTGGTCGGTCCGTTGTACGCCGGCGCGCATCTCGTCGACCGTTCGTCGGACGTCAGCGATTGCAGCCTCGAGCTCGTCGGCCACGTCATCGGCACTCCGCCCGAAGGGCATGTCCGAAATCACTCGGTCGAGCCGGTCGCGACTGCGCCACGCGGCGAAGCGAGCCCAATCGGCATACAGCACCGCTGGGTCGTCGACCCCGATGAGATCGGCATTCCGGCTCTGGTCGACGATCGAGGTGTCGGTCGCGACGTATCCGTTCACCATCGTGATGCGCTCGCCGACTGCAGTGACCGGCCCGCCGCGATGCACGACCATGTTTCCGTGCAGTGCGATCGCCCAGCCGGGGCCCGGAAAGTTTGGTGCCACCACGTGCTCATCGGACGGGGTGGAACCGGCTGCGCGGAGTGCGGCGGCGGCGTCCTTGGTCCCGGTGAAGTATTCGAAACGTCCGCCGGGGGTGATCGCCGGATCGGTCACCATCATCACGTAGTCGAGCGGAAGCGTGTCGTGATGCCACTTGTCGACCGCGGTCTCGATCCTGCTCGGCTCGTAGTTGATGTGGCCGAGGTGCCCCGACAGCGGGTGTGGCGCGATCGGCACGCGGTAGATGTTCGCGAGGTGTTGTGTCACTTCGGGGCTGATGCACAGATCACGCAACCATGCCGACCGGTAGCAGCCGTTGCGCACGACCCGCTCGATTCGATCACCGGCCGGCGTACAGAACACTCGGAGCCGACGGGCGACCTCGAGCATGACCCTGGCTCCCTCCGCGCTGAGCACCCGAAACGGGGAAGACGCCGCGACTGGGGTGGCGGTCCCGTCGATGTCGCCCGGCGGGTAGCCCAGGTCGGCGAGCATCACGATCTGGTCCGGTTCACCGAGTTCCAAGTGGATCGCCGGATCGAACTCCGGCTCGTTCTCCAGCCAGCTGTACCCCGGCGGTCGCGCCGTGGGAAATTGCACAGCGACGGTCGATCCCTGAACGCGCGTCATCAACGGATGATATGGCGACCGGGTCTCGACGATTAGGCGCCGGGGCTTCATGCACCGATGCGACGGATCCGGCATGACGAACTGACGCGGCCGGCTCGATTTCGGCGGTGATGCCCTCGATCGTTCTGTCCGGTGGTGGTGTCCGAGAGGTGCCGCTACATCTGCGTAGGGGACCTTCTGCCCTGGCTGCAAACCCCTGGGACAGCCGACAGTGGTCTCGGGCCATGAGGCCGTCGACAGGAGCGCCGTTGAAGTCGAGAACTCGAACGTGGACGATCATCGGTGCGCTGGTGATCGGTGCCGGGATGATCGTGGCACCGTTCGCGTTCCGCATGTTCGAGCGTGCACCACTGGGCGGCGACATGATCGAGGCCTTCGAGCCCTACATGACGACCGAACAGGTCGATCGATTCCGTGGATACCTGGTCGAGATCGATGCCGCCAACGACGAGTCGATCGCCGTGCTCGGCCCGGACGCGGTCGCGGCAGGGGTCACCACGGACGCAGACATCGACGCGACGTTCGTGTCGATCACGGCGCTCAACACCCAGTGGGCCGACATCGACGATGACATGACCGACCTGATCGACCGGATGGAGTCGAACGTCGACAACTATGCCGCGGTCGCCGCGCTGCCACCGTTCCCCATGTTCCCGTGGTTCTTCGTGATACCGGGGGCCGCCATCGTGGCTGCGGCGGCGATCGCGCTGGCGCGTCGGTCCGATCCGGCGGATCGTCGTGGTCGGGCAGCCACCTGGGTGCTGCTCGGTCTCGGCATCTCGGTGGCAGCTGCGCCACTCGCGTTCCAGATGTTCGATCGTGCCCCGCAGGGTCGTGACATGATCGACGACTTCCGCCCGATGATGACCCGCGAGCGCGTGCAGGACGTGCAGGGATACTTCGTCACACTTGGTGCCGCAGAGGGGCAGTTGCGGGCCCAGGCGATCCCGGCGATCGCCGCGGCGACGGGGTCGAGCCCCGACTATCCGGCGATCGTCCAGTGGTCGAGCGATTGGCCCGCGATTCTCGCCGACTTCAATCCGATGGTCGCTGCGATGAGCGACAACGTCGACAACTACGACGCTGTTGACGCGTTGCCGTCATTCGACCTGTTTCCGTGGTTCTTCGTAGTGCCGGGCCTGCTGGTCGCTGGATGCGCTGCCGTCGCGCTGCGATCCGGCAGCCGCCAACGGAGGGCGGAAACGGCGGCTGACGAACCCGACGACGACGGCGAGTGGCCCGAGCGCGGCGCGGCCCCCGACCCGACCACCGAATCATCTAGCGAGCCCGCGTGCAGCGGGTCGTCGACGCACACGTCGGGAGAGCCCGACCGAACACAGAAGGAGCAAGCAATGCCTCAGAATTCATCACCTCGTCCCCTCCGACGTGTCGTCGCGCCGGCGATCGCCGCTCTGGTGCTGATTGCAGGTTGCGGGAGCGACGACGACTCGTCCAGCACGTCGCCCACCGACGCGCCTGCGCCGACGGAAGCGAGCGCAGCCGACACCGAGGCGCCGGCTGCCACCGAAGCGCCGGCCTTGACCGAGGCGCCCGCTGAGACGGACGCACCGACCACCGAGCCGGCCCCGTCCTTCGAGGGTGACCTCGTGGGTACGTTCATGGTCGACGCTGCCAGCTGTGAAGACCCCGCCGCCTCCTCCGGTTCCTACTTCCGCATGTTGCAGCCGGACGGGACCATCGACGCCGGGCCGTTTATTCCCAATGCCGACTCAGTGTGCGCCGACCCCACCTTCACCGGCTTCGCGCCCGGTACCGACGGCGGCCTGGTCACAGGGGCGTGGCAGCCGGCGCCGGACCCGGCCTTCGACGACGCAGGTGAGGCGCTCGCCGACGCGGTGTTCGAGCCGGTTCCGTTCTTCGCCGTCGCATTCGCCGTCGCCACCGACGAAGCCGAAGCGGTGCCTGCGATCAGCGCGACCGGTGGCGCACTGACGGGCGACCTGTCCGCGTACACGGCGTACTACGGAGGATCGAGCTTCAACCAGGGCGCCCCCAAGCCCGATGGAACCGGTGAGGCGCCCGTCGGCGTGATCGACCCGGACACCGGGGCCTTCGTGTTGGACTGGACGAGCAAGATCGCAGGCGGATCATTCGACGGATTCGTCGGTGTCTGGCACCTGGAGGGCACCTTCGAGCCCGCGTCCTGACGCCGAGCGCACGTCGCCGTCGACACCCCAGGTTTCAGAACCGTGCTGGAGGGATCCGTTCGTCGCCCGATCCTCGTCGTTGCACGGCGATCATGTGAGCGCCGAACAGCCGTCGGTCCGATCGTGACGCCGGCGAGCCGGCCGCCGACCGATGGGGCGACGTCGAAATCCGATCACTAACGTCGCTCGTGAGTCGCTCGTTCACGAACCCCCTGGGAGGGCCCCATGACCGCATTGGAATCGACCCCCGAAATGTTCGACCTGCGGATGTCCGACGAGGTCCGTCCGCTCTTCGACAAGGTCAAGCAGTTCATCGCCGACGAGGTGCAGCCGATGTCGGCCGAGTTCTACAAGTTGGGCGAGGGCCGGGCCGACGCCTGGTCGTACGCACCGGGTCAGCTGGAGTTGCTCGACAAGGTGAAACAGAAGGCGCGTGACGCCGGGCTGTGGAACTTCTTCCTTCCCGACGCAGACACGGGCGAGGGCTTGTCGAACCTCGACTACGCCTACATCGCGGTCGAACTCGGCAAGAATCCGTTGGCCTCCGAGAGCCTCAACTGTGCGGCACCCGACACCGGCAACATGGAGGTGCTCGAGCGGGTCGGCACGCCCGAGCAGAAGAAGCAGTGGCTCGAGCCGCTCCTCGCCGGCGAGATCCGGTCCGCGTATGCGATGACCGAACCCGACCTCGCTTCGTCGGACGCCAAGAACATCGCCTGCCAGGCGGTGCGCGATGGCGACGAGTGGGTCATCAACGGCGAGAAGTACTACATCTCTGGCGCCGGCGACCCACGCTGCAAGATCATGATCACGATGGTGCAGACGAGCCCTGATGGGCCGCCGCATCAGCGTCAGAGCCAGATCCTCGTCCCGATCGACACGCCCGGCGTCAAGATCCTCGGCCCGATGCA
>JASJHI010000304.1:0-5700 GCA_033791105.1 Acidimicrobiia bacterium
GTGTCGCGCTTGTAGCCGGACGCGTCGAACGAGGGCTCGGTCATCCCCGCACGCTAGCCAGGCGGCAAACGCCCCCTTTCGGCCCGCCGATGTCTCACAATCACTGCGACGCCCTCGCAAAAAGGATCGAACGAAGCGAACGCGGCTCAACCCCCAAACGATGGCGAGACAACGAGACGACTGTCCCCGAACACCGGATCGGGGGTCGTCCACCAGGCCGTGCCTACAACGTGCCCGGAACAGCTGATACCAACCGGACACAGCGGTACGCAACGGATACATTGGATGGCGACACATCCACATAGTGCCTGCTCACAGCACGTCTGCGCAGGTCACGACGCCACTGACAAAATCGGCTCACCGCAACTTCCAAGCTGATGATGCGAGTTCGATTCTCGTCATCCGCTCCAATCATCCCGCCTTCGTCAGCGCGGCCTACCGATGGCTTCCCCCGGATGGCACACGTCGCGACACATCTCCTACTGCCGACGGCTGACACACCCGTCACATGCAATAGTGCTCGTGTGGCAGACCAGTTCTTCCCCTATCGCTTCGACGACCGCTACAAGTTCTTGTGGTGGCCGCTTGGGGCGCGTGAGGGCAAACATGGCGTCACCCTCACCGACGACGGCCGTTTCCGGGCCACATACGGCCGTTGGACACTCGACACACCGATGTCGAACGTCAGCGGTGGTCACGTCACCGACAGCTACCGCTGGTACACCGCGGTCGGCGCCCGGCTGTCAATGGTGGACGATGGCCTCACCTTCGGCACCAATCGCGATCGAGGCGTCTGCGTCCACTTCGGCGATCGGGTGAAGAGGGTGATCGGCTTCAAGGACCACTCAGCGTTGACGGTCACCGTGGACGACTGCCAAGGCCTGGTCGACGCGATTGGCGAAGCACCCGCCTCCTGACACCGCATTCACCCACAGTGGCGTGTCCGACCGCAAAGCGCCGACGCGACGGTGCGGATGTGCGATCTACTCCCAGCCGGCGGCTGACGCGGGATCACCGGTCAGCTCGATGACGGTCGACACCGAGCCGACAGGTGCTCCGGACCAGATCCCGGCATCCTCTGCCACCGATGCTCGTCCGCCACCGGTCCCCCAGTGCACGTAGACGACGATGTCAGTGCTGCTACTGAAGGCGTCGGACGAGTAGATCGCGACTTCGCCACCATCCGCGTTCACCCCGGCGATGCCGATCTCGGTCTCCTCACCGGGGGCGAGCACGACGGCCGGAAGCTCCGCATAGCTCGGGCGGTTGCAGACCCAATGCCCGCTGAGGTCGATCGGCTCCTCCCCCGCGTTGGAGAGCACGGCGGTCGCGGCGCCGAAGTCGACGCTGGTCACCTGCAGTCCTCCTGCCGCCTCCGCGACCGTGCCGTCGCCGGCTGCGGCGGTCGTGACGTCGACTGTGGTGGTGTCACTCGAGCCGTCATCGGAACCGCAGGCGGCCAAGAAGATGAGTGCAACCGTCGCCGGTGCGATGTGTCGGAACCTTGCAGTCATCTGGTCTCCCGATACTCGGCCACCCAGAGGGAGTCTCTCATCTCCGGGACGCACTGCGGCCGCGCGCGTTCTCGTGGTCGGCGACGCGATGCTCAACTCGATCAGTCGGATCACCGGCGGGGGCGGGTCGAGCGCTGCGCTGGGGTGATTTGGTGAATTCACCCCAGCGAGGCGATGAGAAGCCGGCTCCGGATGCTCTAGAACCTTGCCTGGAGGGCAACGAATGGTTCGACAGTGCATCGCCAGCGATCGGCCTGGCGTTCCGGCAGGCTGCTAGATGGCGGAGTGGGAGGAATCGATGACACGGGTGCCCGCCAACTTGCTGGAGGGCGAGCCGGAGCGCGAACGTCTGAAGGACAAGATGAAGCCCGACTGGGAGCCTGATCTCGGATGACCCCGCACTCACCGGCACGCCGTAGCCGACACCGATGAGCAACGACTACGCGTTCGCGCGATCCAAGGAGTTCTGGACCCGCATCGGCTACAGCCTCGGGATCGGCCTGACGATGGGCGTGATCGCCCTCGCGTTCCTCCAGGCGATCGACAAGGTCATCGACGCGATCTGGGGCGACGACATCGACGCCGAATTCTTCGGGGGCGAGTGGTGGTGGATTCTTCTGATGGGCGGCCTGGGCCTGCTCGTCGGCGTGTTGCGAAGAGCCTTCAACACACGAGAAGAGGTTCCCGCTCTGTTCGAGGAGGCGTCCGAGCGGCGCGTCGACTGGCGCAAGGTGCCCGGCGACGTCACGATCGCCTTCGTCTCGCTGATCGGTGGGATGAGCCTCGGACCGGAAGGGCCACTGGGCTCGATGGGCGGCGGGCTCGGCACCTGGATATCCGAGAAACGGAACCTGAGCGACGAACAGCGCGAGGCGAACGCCGTCAGTGGCATGTCCGGCGGGTTCGGCGGCCTCTTCACCGCGCCGTTCCTCTCCACGATGCTGGTCAGCGAAGCGGGCGCGATCGTGCCAGGGGCATACACGTCACTCGTGATCCCGAGCATCCTCGCAGCGACGATGGGATTCCTGGTCGTCTTTGTGGTCGGTGGACAGGTGTTCCTCGGCATCTACGAGGTCGCGCCATTCGAGGTCGAAGTCTGGGACTTCGTCATCGCGGTTCCGCTCGGCATTCTCGGCGCGGTGCTCGCCGCCGCGATTGGCATGACCCTCATGCTCTCGAAGAAGGTCACCGCGCCGCTCGTGCGGTTCCCGGTCGGGCGTTCCGTGATCGGCGGGTTCGTGCTCGGTCTGATCGCCTTCGCCTTCCCGCTCACGTTGTTCTCCGGAAGTGCACAGTTGGCGGTCTCGATCGACGACGCCGAGACCCTCGGGGCTGGGTTTCTGCTGGCGATTGTCCTGGCGAAGATCGTCGCGTTGGCACTCTCCATCTCGACCGGATTCATCGGAGGCGTGATCTTCCCGATGATCTTCATCGGCGGAACCACCGGCGCCGCGCTGCATCAGATCTTCACCGATCTCCCGGAGGGTCTGGCCATCTCGTGTCTGTTCGTCGCGGTCCCGGCGGCCTCTGCGCGGATTCCCTTCACGATGCTCGTCATCGCGGCGATCTCACTCACGCTCGCCAGCCCGGCCGCGGGTGCGCCGGCAGGACTCGCCGGCGTGGTGAGTTACATCCTCGTTTCAGGCTTGAGGAACGCGAAGCAGGAGAGCACCTTGCCCGCAGAAGACGTGGACTGACATTCGCGCCGACGCATGACCGCCCACGGCGCCCGAAATCACCAACCGTTCGGGGTTCAGGTCTGCTCAGCAAGATCCGGGAGGCCACGCGGGTCGACGAACGCGGTTGGACGGCCGCCGGACCCCAGGAGCGCCGACGCCAGCTCGGTACCATCGCCCCGATGGGCGAATCCAGCGACGGGGAACCACTGCTCACCACTCCGGAACCACTCGTCCTCGCGATGCTGGCGCCGCCGCGCTCGACGGGCGATCTGGTCTCCCGATCGCGTCTCGTCGACCGCTTGGACACCGCCACCCAAGGCCCGCTGACGCTGGTGTCGGGCGAGCCGGCGTCGGGCAAGACCACACTCGCTGTCGACTGGCTCGCCGCCGCCACGTCGAGCGGCCGACCGACCAGCTGGCTCACCGTCACGAGCTGGATGAACCATCCCATCTACTTCTGGCGCTATCTGCTCGCCGCACTCCGGACGCTCGGTGTCGATGCGGCCGATCTGGAGCGGTCGCTCGAAGACAACGAGCCACCACAGGAAGCCTGGATCACCTCCCTGTCCAACCGGCTCGCCACGATCCCGGGTGAGCCGCTCGTCGTCATCGACGACCTCCACGAACTCGAGGTCCCCGAGGCGCAGCGGGCGCTCGCAACGCTCATCGAGCGCCTACCCGCTTCGGTCCACATGGTGCTCCTCACCCGTGTCAAACCTCCGTGGACGCTCTCGGGGCTGCGCACCTCGGGAAGACTCGCCGAGATCGAGTCGATCGATCTGCGCATCACGCGCGACGAACTCTCGCTGCTCATCGACTACACGGAATCGCTGGAATTGACCTCCGACGACATCGACCTGCTCCACCGACGAACGGAGGGATGGGTGGGTGGCGTCAAGTTGGCGCTGCTCTCGATGCGTCACGCGCCGAACCCGAGCGCGTTCCTGGATCAATTCGCGGCGGATGACGAATTGGTCTCGAGCTATCTCTTCCGTGACGTACTCGAGCGCCAACTCCCGGAGATCCGAGACTTCCTGCTCGAGATCTCGGTGCTCGACCACCTCACACCAGAGGCGTGCGACTTCGTTCGCGACCGCACTGACAGTGGTGAGCTACTCGAGCGATGTCGCGACGCGAACCTGTTCATCGTCGAGTTCGATCGATCACGTGGATCGTTCCGACTTCACTCCCTGTTCGCCCAATTGCTGCGCTCGACGCTCGGCATCAACGAACCCCACCGACTGTCCGGGCTCCACGACCGTGCGAGTCTCCTGTTCGAGGATCGCTTCGACATCACAGCCGCGATCGAACACGCGATCGCGGCCGGCGACGAGGGCCGAGCGGGCGACCTGATGGCCAGGTATGCCAGCAGGGTCGCCGGCCTGGGAGGGCAGTTCGACGAGGTCAACCGGTGGCTGTCCCTCCTGGAGCGCGATTCGTTCGCAGAGCATCCGGAGATCGGGCTCGGCCTGGCCTCGACGCTCTGCATCTCAGGGCGACCGGACGAGGCACTCGGAGTCCTCGAGACGATGCTCGAGCGCGATCTTCCCCAGCGCATCGCGTACGCGGCCGACCAGCAACGCGGCTTCTGCACCCTGTTCGCGGGTCGGCTCGACGAACTCGCGCAAATCGCCTCTGTCCTCGACCGCGCCGTCGGTGACGGCGAGTTCGAGATTCCGTTCGACGCCCGACGATTCACGAGATATCTCGCGGGTATCGCCGCGTACTTCGTTGGCGACCTGGTGTCCGCCCGCGCCGCGCTCGAGGAGGCGACGAGCATTTCGAGCGAGGCGGACCTGTTCTACGTGGCTCCACCCGGATGGCTCTCGCTCGTCGCGTCCGCCGAGGGGAACATGACCGAGGCAACGCTGCACGCAGAGCATTCGCTTCGCCGCAGTGGTGAGACGGGAGGCGCGGAGACCGCGATCATTCTCCCAGCGCACCTCACGCTCGCGGACGTCGCCTGGGAGCGAAACGACCTCCCCGTTGCCGACCATCATCTGAACATCGCCCGGCGGTCAGTTCGACCACTGTTGTGGGAAACGGTTTTCGTCCAGATCTCCGTCAGTCGCCTCCAGGCCAGTCGTGGGCAGATCGACGACGCCCGCGCCCACCTCATCGAGAGCGGACAGACCTACCTCGGTGGCGAGCACGCGAACC
This sequence comes from Acidimicrobiia bacterium, assembly GCA_033791105.1. Lineage (GTDB taxonomy): Bacteria > Actinomycetota > Acidimicrobiia > Acidimicrobiales > Ilumatobacteraceae > JASJHI01. The sequence continues at coordinate 5,354 of JASJHI010000304.1, forward strand.
CGCTGCGCGCCATGATGTGCCGATGCGCGCTCGACCTGGCGTTGCGTGCCGGCGACGTCGATGACGCGGTCAGATGGGCAGACGGCTTCGAGAGCTACAGTCGGCGACCGCTCGATCCTGCACTCGCACTACGCCTCGCGCGGGCTCGCGGTGTGCATCACATCGACGAGTACATCGGGAGTGCACTCGCGACCGGCGACTGCCCGGTAGGTACACGCATCGACTCGCTGCTGGCCGTGGCCGAGGAATCCGCCGACTCGGGCGACGAGCGGGCATCTCGCGACCTGGTCGGCCAGGCGACGCTCCTCGCCGAGCCGGAACACTTCGTGCGACGGTTCGTCGACGCC
>JASJHI010000305.1:0-2698 GCA_033791105.1 Acidimicrobiia bacterium
CGACCTCCCCGACGACGACGATTTCGAGCACGCAGTCGAGATCGAGGTCGAGCCGGACTCATCGGGAGAAGGCGGCGGGATCGTGTGGGAGTTTCGCGTCGGAAGCCCCGACGAGGACGTGACGATCTATCGGAGCGAGCGCATTCCGACGTTCTACTTCGGCCCGCAATGGCTGACGCGTAGCTGACAACCGGGGTCGAGTGCGCGCTGCGCGCCCGTCCGCTCGCCCTCCGGTCAGACGAGGGTGAAGCGGGTGCCGCAGATGGTGTGCACCTCACCGGCGCGGCTGCGATCGGTGGCGAGCAGGTCGACGCCGTCGATCCCTTCACCGCGCGAGGTGGCCGCGACGAAGCGGACTCCGACATCGAGTCCGAGCTGGCGCCAACGCGACTGCATGGCGACAGGATCGACCGCGCCGACGGTCCCGCCGGCGATGCCCGAGACGACCGTCGTGTCCTGATGGGCCACCCAGCCCGGGCCACCCCAGAGCCAGCTCCCGTTCGGTACCGGCTCGTCGATCGAGACCAAGGCCCCTCCGACGTCGCGCGGGTGGAGATGGCGTCCCCGGATCTCGGCGAAGTCGCCCGACCAGACGATGCGCACATCGCGAGCTGCGAGTTGCTCGACCCGATGATCGAGATCGTCGACCTCGTAGATCGCCATGTACCCGCCGTCGCCCGCGCGTTTGTCGAGGAGTCGCCCCGCGGTGGTCTCGTCCGCGATCGGCGAGACCACCTCGAGGAACTGGTCGCCGATCGTCATCAACGCGTTGTGCAAGCCGAAGGCGCCCACACCCGGGTCGATGAAACAGACGCTCAGCGCGAACGTCTCACAGAGCTCGGCGACGACCGCGTCGAGGTCGGCTGCGACGAGAGCAACCTGTCGCAGACGGATCATCGGCTCGGGCGGTCCTCACGTGCGGTCATACGGCGCAACGTAGCCGGGTGGGTCCGGCGGGATCGGCTCCGACGCGGAGTCAGCCGTCGATGTCGATCCAGATCTCCAACTCGGGGTCCCACCGACGATCCGGACGGAACGGAAGTGTGTACTGACCGGGCCATCGGCCAACGGCCCGTTCGGCATCGTCGAGGAGTGCAGACATGAACGGCACGTCCGATGCACGATCCCGTCGATCGGGCGGGGTGATCGGATCGGACCACAGCACGACCACCGAACCATCAGGCTCGATATCGGGAAGCGCCATGGCCGTCGGAATGTGTGTCAGCCGGGCCAACCTGGCGGTCCCCGTGGCGAACCGACGGCTCGACTCACTGGCGAACGGCCGCTCGAACCAGCCGTCGGCACGTTTCGGCGGAGTCGCGTCGATGTGCAGGTTCAGCGCCCAGCCAGGCTCCTTGGACCGCTCGACCAACTCTCGCGCCGTCGTCGTACTTCCGCGTCTCGAGAGGACGGTGTCGGCTCTGAGCACAAGGGCGACATCGAGTAGCCCCGCGAACTGTGCCCGCGCCCTCGTCCGCCGGTTGGTCCCGAGGTCATCCGGAAGCTCTGCCACGACCGGGAGCATTCGCCACGGCAGCACGCCGGGTTGGAACAGAACGAGCAGCGCCTCACGACTGAGGTGACACATGGCGATCAGCACCGAATCACCCGAGTCGAACAGCTCCTGCACCGCCGGGCTCATTTCGTGGCGCGCCTCGACAGGAAGAAACCCGGCTCGACCCGCACGGCGCGCCGTGATCAACATGTAGTCGCGATAGGGCAGCGCCATCCACTCGCGGGTCACCTTCGCAGGAGATGACCTCTCGTCGGGAAACGCGGTGCGGAAGTGTTCACGCACGGCTCTGTTCCAGGGCAAGAGCCAGAGCAACCAGCCGATTGCCACTGCTGTCCGACGAACTGTGACCGGCGAGCAGTGTCGGGCGACGAGACCTCCGAGATCGAGCATGAGGACGCGCTCGATCCCGTAGTCGATCTTGCGAACCGCTTTCCGAAGCCGTGACGCTGATGTCTGCACTGGTTGGACACCGTCCTCCTCGTCGCGTGCGATCGAAGAGGCGGACCGTAGAAGGGACCACCCATCGACGCCAAGTCGGAGCGGCAGGGCGACCGCGAGGGAATCGCTGCGATCTTCGTCTCTCGATCTCGCCGCGTGAGCCGGATCAACGATCGGCGGTGCGTTCACCAAACCAGTCGAGCAGGGCTGTCAGGGTCGCCGTCGGCCGTTCGGGAAGAAGTGCGTGTCCCGCGCCGGGAATGCTGACAAGACGCGCCCGCGCTCCGAGACGTTCGACGATGTCGTCGGCGTTCGCGGCGACCGCGATGACGTCCTCCTCCGGCTGCACGACGAGCACAGGGGCTCTCCCAGCCGACCACCAATGGGAGACGTCGAGCGAGTCGGTCGCGATCCCCTGGAAGAAGGCGACCAGCGGATGCCAACCGTCAGCCCACACCAATGGGTCGTTCCCCGCCGCGAAAAAGGCGCGCTCGACCGCAGCCAGATGATCGATCGCCCCGAGCTCGACGTCGAACACCGCGCGGAGTGCGGCCGCGTCGGCCGGATGTGGGCGCACGGCTCCGCCACAGGCGAGCAGGACGACACTGTCGACGACCCCCGGGTGGTCGGTCGCCGTCATGCGGGCGACGCGGTTGCCGAAGGCGTGCCCGACCACGTGTGCCGAGTCTCGCAGGGCACCTCCCGTTCCCGACTATTTGCCCGCTCGCGACGACAGGTATCCTC
>JASJHI010000306.1:0-13170 GCA_033791105.1 Acidimicrobiia bacterium
ATCGCCCTTCGTGCCGACGACGATGCGCGGCCGGGTGAGCAGTACTGCATGATACTCGCCGAGCTCGCGCAGGAGCCCCGCTTCTTGCTCCTGCGGGGTCACCCCGGCCATCGGAGCGAGATCGAGCATCAGACAGAGCACGCGAGCCCGCTCGATGTGGCGGAGGAAGCGATGACCCAATCCGCGCCCTTCGCTCGCGCCCTCGATGAGGCCGGGAATGTCGGCGACGACGAAATCGGTCTCGTCGTCGATCTTGACCACGCCGAGATTGGGTTCGAGCGTGGTGAACGGATAGTCGGCGATCTTGGGCTTCGCCGCGGAGATGACGCTGATCAGTGTGGACTTTCCGACGTTGGGATAGCCGACGAGCGCGACATCGGCCATCAGGCGCAGCTCGAGCTTGAGCCAGCGCTCCTCACCGTGTTCGCCCTGCTCGGCGAAGCTCGGCGCCCGCCGCTTGTTGGAGAGGAACTTCGCGTTGCCGCGCCCGCCTCGACCGCCGGCCGCGGCGAGCCAGCGATCCCCGTGATGCACCAACTCCGCGAGCAACTCACCCGTGTACAGGTCGGACACGACCGTGCCGATCGGCACTGTGATCTCGAGGGCCGGACCTCGCCGGCCGTGCATGTCCTTGCCCTTCCCGTGGACCCCACTGTCGGCCTTGCGGTGCGGATAGTCACGGAACGCCAGGAGCGAGGCGACGTTGTGGTCGGCGACCAGCCAGATGCCGCCGCCTTGGCCGCCGTCACCGCCGTTCGGGCCACCCATCACCACGGGTCCCTCCCGTCGGAAGCTGACGCAGCCCGCGCCGCCGTCACCCGCCTTCACGTTGAGCTGGCACTCGTCGACGAACTGCGACATTTCTTGGAGGCTAACGCCAGCCGCGCGGCCGGTGGTCGTATCGTCTCGCAGGTGGAGAGCTCGATCGACACTGGGCGCGCCGACCGATGGGCAGCGACGATGGCCGGCTACGACAGCGACGATCTGGTGCGCGCCCACGCCGACTCCGACGCCGCCATCGGCGATGGCGTCGTCCTCACGCGGGAACACAGGGAGGAACGCGAGCACGACTTGTTGGCGACCCATGCCACCCGGGCCGATGGTGCGGGAAGTCGCCGCATCGAGGAGGCTCCCGACCCGTTTCGCACCTGCTTCGAACGTGACCGCGATCGCATTCTGCACGATTCGGCGTTTCGGCGACTGGCCGGCAAGACACAGGTGTTCATCTTCCCCGACGATCACCAACGCACGCGCATGACACACGCGCTCGAGGTCACCCAGGTCGCCCGTTCGATCGCCCAGGCACTGAGCCTCAATGTGCCGCTCGTCGAGGCGATGGCGATCGGCCATGACTGCGGACATGGCCCCGGTGGACACGCGAGCGAGGATGCCCTCTCGCCCTTTCTCGAGACCGGCTTCGACCATGCGCCGTGGGGAGCCGACATCACCCTCCAGCCGCTGAACCTCTGCGCCGAGACCCTCGATGGGATCCGCAACCATTCATGGAGCCTGCCCGCACCCGCAACACCAGAGGGTGAAGTCGTGTCGTGGGCCGATCGCATCGCGTACGTCTGCCACGACTTCGAGGACGCTGTTGCGGCAGGCATCGTCACCGTCGACATGCTGCCCGACGTCGTCGCCGATCGGTGCGGGCGCGATCGCTCCACACAACTCGGCAACTTCGTACGCGCGGTCATCGCCGCGACGACCGCAGCGGGCCGCATCGGAATGTTCCCCGACGCGGCCGAAGCGCTCGGCGAATTTCGGCGCTTCAACTACGAGCACGTCTACCTACGGCCGGCGAGCCGACAGCAGGCCGATGCCGTGATCGCGCTCCTGCGAGCGTTGGTCGAGTTCTACGCCGACCGTCCACACCTCGTGCCCGAGCCCACTGCCGTGGCGGCAATCGGTACGGACGTGGATGTCACCCAGATCGATGCGGGCGGCGCCGACGCCGCGCGGGTCGCCGTCGCCTACGTCGCCGGAATGACCGATCGATTCGCCTGCCGGCAAGGACTGACCCACCTCGGCTGGGACTCCGCAGAGTTGCCCGCCGGCGTCGGCATCTGACCGGCCGGGTAGGGCGCTCTACAGGAACAGCGCCCGGATACCGAGCCCCATGATGAACAGGCTGCCGAGTCCGTAGAGCAGCATTTCCTTGCCCTTGACGAATGGGCTGGTGCGATAGCTGTACAGGATCCCCACGGCGACGAGCGCGCTGAATCCGTAGAGCGCGTGGAACTGGTCGAGCTCGACGGCTTCGTCCCGGGTCATCAGGACCCCGACGATGGCGATGGCGAACGCCGAGAGTTGGGCGACCGTGATCACCCACCAGATCGAGCGGTGACCAAGCTGTGGCCAACGTTGCGCAGCGAGCGCCCAGGCGCCCACGGCGGCGTTCGAGAAAATGAGGAACCAGGCAAGTCCCTGATGCCACTCGAGCAGCGTGCTCATCGGCGCGACGGCTTCAGCGCCCGGTCATCGGCGACTGGTCATCGGCGACTGGTCATCTGGGTTCGGTCACTCGCCGCAGCCTTGACCGCCGAAGATGACCGTCACCAGATCGCCACCCTCGAGTCCGGTCAGAAAGCCCGACCGCGAGTCGTCGATGACGTAGCTCGGGCCGGCGAAGTCGTCCTCTGGCACCAGGAGTACGTCGGGATACGCGTCGACGAGTGCGTCGACCTGTGACCCGATCGTGATGCCCTCCTCCGTCTCGAGGCCCTCGGGTTCGAGCCCGAGCTCGCCATCGATGCCGTACGAGTAGGCGACGAAGTGGCGGCGACCGGACACGATGTCGGACTCGTCACCAAGGGTGATGGTGAGGACTCCCCACGAGACGAGCCGAAGTTCGCTGCCCGGGCACAACCCGATCTCGAACGGATCGACCCAGCCCGTGTCGTGTGTCGGCGCGCCGAGGAGCGACGTCAGATAGTCGACGGCACCGTCGGCGTCGGCACCGAACTGGATCGGCCCGATGCCATCGCCGAGAAGTACGAGGCCCGAAAGGTCCGGACCGGGTTCGATTGTCGTGGTGGAAGTCGATGTCGTCGTACTGGTCGTCGACGGGGTCGACGTCGACGAGGTCGTGGTCGTCTCTGCGATCGTCGTCGTGGTCGTGTTGGTGGTCGGCGCGGCGAGCAACGTCGAGGAGGTGGAGGACGCCGTCGCTGGGGTGGAGGCGACCGACTCCGAGGAGTCGGTCGAGGAACCACACGCAGCGAGGAGCAGCGCAATGGCGATGGAGATCGTGAGCGAACGGCCGGGCATCGGGAACCATGATGGCCGAGCCATCACTCCGCGTGGCGGACCGCCCCCGAGTCGACCAGCGTTTGGATGCGATCCGTCGGCAATCCGAGGTCGGCGAGGACCTCACGGGTGTGCTGGCCGGCGTGCGCCGGTGGGCTCTCCACGACCGGAACGGTGCGACTGAACCGGGGTGCCGGCGCCGGCTGCGTCACGCCACCGATTTCGACGAACGTCTCACGCTCGACGTTGTGCGGATGTGCCGCGGCCTCGCTCATCGTGAGGACCGGCGCGAAGCAGACGTCGGTTCCCTCCATGATGTCGCACCACTCGGCCCGACTCTTGGTGGCGAACAGCGCCGAGATCCGCTCCTTCAGTTCGGGCCACGAGCCCTTGTCCATCTGTTTCGCGGCGAACTCTGGATCGTTGACGAGGCCGGTCAGACGGAGCAACTCGGCGTAGAACTGCGGCTCGATCGAACCGATCGAGATGTACTCCCCGTCCGAACACTCGTAGACATCGTAGAAATGCGACCCGGTGTCGAGCAGATTCTCGCCCCGCGCGTTCTCGTCGAACGCTCCGATCGTGCTCATCGCCCAGAACATCGTCATCAGCACCGCGGACCCGTCGACCATCGCGGTATCGACGATCTGCCCCTTCCCGCTCTTCTGCGCCTCGAGCAGTGCGGCGACGACACCGAGCGCGAGGAACATCCCGCCGCCACCGAAATCGCCGACCATGTTGAGCGGCGGCACCGGCGCTTCCCCCTTGCGACCGAAGTGGGCGAGCGCTCCGGCCAGCGAGATGTAGTTGATGTCATGTCCCGCGGCGAGCGCCATCGGGCCGGACTGACCCCATCCGGTCATCCGACCGAACACGATCTTCGGGTTGCGCGCCAGACACTCGTCGGGGCCGATGCCGAGACGCTCCATCACGCCCGGACGAAATCCCTCGATGATCGCGTCGGCGGAGCCGACCAGTTCGAGCATGGTGGCGACCCCGTCGGGCTGCTTGAGGTCGATCGCAATATTGCGGCGCCCCCGCAGCGAAATGTCGAAGTGCGGTGTATCGGGCGCAGGCCCGCGTACGGCCGCCGCCCGTTCGACGCGGATGACCTCGGCACCCATGTCTGCGAGGAGCATCGCCGCGAACGGGCCGGGCCCGATCCCTGCGATCTCGATGATGCGATATCCGTTGAGTGGTCCGGCCATGGCGTACTCCGCTCTCGTTCTGCTGGTTTCGGGTCTTCGGGTTGGGGCGTTTCTCGGGTTCGGCTGTTCTGGGAGACGGGCGATCAGGCCGCTGACACACCAGCGGTGCGGATGTGTCCCCCGATCGCCTCAGCGATCATGGGCCACAGCGGCTCGGGCAGATCGTGTCCCATATCGGACACGAAGAGCAGACGGGCACCCGGCACGAGTTCAGCCGTCCGCTCGCCACCGTCGGGCTTGATGAGCGTGTCGTCGCGCCCGTGGACGACGAGGGTCGGCACATCGAGCGCGGCAAGTCTCGCGCTGCGGTCGCCTGAGGCATACACAGCCGCCAGCTGCCGGGTCGCGCCCTCCGGGTAATAGCTGCGGTCGAACGACTTCGCACCGAGTTCGCGTACGGCGACGGGGTCGAAGTACTTCTTCGACTGCCACACCTCGGCGAGCATGAACGACTCGACGTACTCGTCGCGATCAGCCGGTTGCGGCGCGAGCAGGGCGTCGCGCGCTTCGGTTGTCGGCCGACCGACGCGCTGGTCACCGGGGCCGCTCATGATCGAGGTGAGGCTGGCGATGCGATCGGGGTACTCGATCGCCATGGTTTGCACGATCATCCCGCCCATCGACGAACCGGCAATGTGGGCGCGATCGATGCCGAGGTGCTCGAGCAGGGCCACGCCGTCGGCAGCCATGTCCGACAGCGTGTATGGAACATCATCGGGCAACGGTTCGCCGGCCATCTGCGCGGCAAGAATCTTGCCGACGTCGACGTGTTGACCGTCGAGCTTGGCGGAGAGCCCACAGTCGCGATTGTCGAACGAAATCACGTACAACCCCTGGGCGACCAACACGTCGATGAATCCCCGCCACGAAATCATCTGCGCGGTGAAGCCGTTGACCATCAGCAGAGGGGTATCGGCGGGGTCACCCGCCGTCGCGTACTCGAGTTCGATTCCGGTCGACACCTGCACGCGCGGCATGGCCTGAGTGTTGCAGAGCGATCGCGGCTCGGGGTAACCCGGCCCGATCGGGCGGAGCCGTGCCGGAGAGCGACCCGATCAGCCGTCGAGGAGCCGCCGTTTCTGCGCTTCGAACTCGTCCTGGGTGATCGTGCCCCGCTCGAGCATGCCCTCGAACTTCTCGAGTTGACCTGCGACATCGGGGGATCCAGGTGCCGTCCGTGGGCCGCCACCCCGACGTTCGTCGTTGATGTCCATCTGCTTGTGGATCGTGTTCTGCACCCGATCGGGGTCGTAGATGTCGGTGAAGTGCTGTTCACCGTTGACGCCGGCGGACTCGATGATCAGATCGCCGGTGCCGACGACACGCTCGAAGATCCCCTGGTTGAAGAAGACCGTGTTGACGCGCTCGAGAGGGATCTCGATACCGCTCTTGCCGATCACGCCCGAGCGGTAGATGACGCGGTCGGTGGTGACGACGAAGTTCGTGGTGAGCCACTTCAGGTACCGGACCCCGAGCCAGACTGCGGCGACGAGCAGGACGATGATCGCCGCCGTCCTGAGCGCGTCGCTGTCCCACAAGAGTGAGAGGATCGCCACGACGACACCGCTGACCAGCAGGGTGACCGGCCACGCGAAGTACCACCAGTGTGGGTGGAGGTCGACCGCGATCTCCTCGTCGTCATTCAGCAACTCCCGGGGATACGGCATCGCGTCGACGATACCGGGGGCCGGATCGTAGGGTTGGCACGTGGACGCCAATGCGTTGCTCGCGGACCTCGATGCCGACCAGCGCGCTGCAGTCGAGGTGCCATCCCTGCTGGTCGCGGTCATCGCCGGCTCTGGCTCGGGTAAAACGAGGGTGCTGACCCGTCGAATCGCCCATCGCATTGCGACCGGCACAGCGGAGGCACGGCACACGCTCGCACTCACGTTCACGCGCGAGGCCGCCGGTGAGCTGCGCCGCCGCCTGCGCCGGCTCGGCCTGCGCGAACACGTCGAGGCCGGCACGTTCCACTCGGTGATGCTCGGCATCCTGCGCCAGCGACGCGAGGACACCGATCGACCGCCGGTCACCATCCTCGCCGACCGGCGGCGACTGGTGCGCGATGTCGCGGGCGACGGTCGCGGACTCGACTCCCTTCTCGCGGAGATCGATTGGGCGGCCGCTCGGGGAATCACCTCAGCCGGGTACTCGCGCGCCGCGCGAGCGGCACACCGTCGCCCACCCGGTGGGCCGAGCGCGGTCGCCGCCAAACTCTCCGATTACGAGACCGAGAAGCGCCGGCGCGGCGTGATCGACTTCGATGACGTGCTCTTGCACACGTTGCGCGAGCTGCGCAGCGACCCGAGCTTCGCGGACGCAACGCGCTGGAGATTCCGACACCTGCACGTCGACGAGGCACAAGACCTCAACCCTCTCCAGCAGGGTTTGATCGAAGAGCTGCGAGCTGGTCGGGACGACCTCTTTCTCGTCGGCGACCCGGCGCAGGCGATCTATGCATTCAACGGCGCCGACCCGAGTTTGCTCGTCGAAGTCGACGACCGGGTCCCGGGCATCGAGGTCGTACGACTACCGGTCAACCACCGTTGTACACCCCAAATCGTGCAGGCGGGGGTGCATGTGCTCGACCGACCCGGCGCGGGCCCCTCGCTGTCGGGCGACGTCCTCGTATCGAGCCGAGACGATGGCCCGGCGGTCGAGCGCTTCGTCGGTGACGATGAGTCCGAGGAGGCCGCTCACATCGCACGGCTCATCGCCACGAGCGACCCGAATGTAATCCGCAGTGGGCAGGCCGCCGTGCTGGCTCGCACGCACGCCCAGCTCGGTCCGATCGCCGACGCGCTCAACGGATTGGCCATTCCGGTGCGGCGTGCCGATCGCGGTGCCAACTCGCCGATCCAGACCGCCGTCCGATCGGCCGCGCACAACGGGTCGGCGTCGCGCCTGCGGGCGTGGGCACACGACACGCTGGACGGCTCCCCTGAGCCTGTTCAGACGGGTCGGGTGATGGACGACGCCGACGAGGCATCACGACGCGTCGCGCAGGCGGCGCTCGACTTCCTCCGGGACAACCCGCGCGGCGATGGTGCCGGCTTCCGTTCGTGGGTCGCAACGACCAATCCCTTCGACGACGCCGATGCCAACGGCGTCGAATTGCTCACCTTCCACGCTGCGAAGGGGCGCGAGTGGCATCTGGTTGTCGTGTCGGGCGTCGAGTCAGGTCTCGTCCCTCATCGCTCCGCGAGCACGATCGCGGCCAAGGCAGAAGAAGCACGCCTGCTGTACGTCGCGGTCACCCGCGCGACCGACCGGCTCGTCTTGTCCCACGCGGCGAGACGCGGCGGCTATGCGCGAACGCCCAGCCCGTTTCTCGATGGGCTCGATCTCACCGCGCCCGACATCGCTCCCCCGCCCGAGCGCGCCGATCGGCCACGCCCCGATCGCGTCCTCGTCGCGCTTCGAGCGTGGCGCGAGAAGGCCGCGCGCCGGAACAACGTCCTACCCGTCCAATTCATGAGCGATCGCGATGTCACTGCCATTGCGCACGAGCGGCCGACGACGGCGGACGACCTGCAGCGCGCGAGCTCACTCGGACCGATCGCTGCTCGACGACTCGCACCCGAGTTGGCAAGCGTGATCGAAACGGCAGTCTCAGGGTCGGGCGTGGTGGATCAGTCGGCGAGTTCGACGATGACCGGTGCGTGATCGCTCGGCTGTTTGCCCTTCCGGGCGTTGCGGTCGATCAGGCACCACTCGCTGCGCTCGATGACCGGAGCGGCGCACATCAGCAGGTCGATACGCATTCCGCGCCCTTGGTGGAAGTCGCCGCCGCGATAGTCCCACCACGAGTAGATCCGGTCCTCGTCGTGGAAATGGCGGAACACATCGACGAGACCGAGCTCGACGAGTGCGCCGAGACGCTCACGTTCGGCATCGCTGACATGGGTGGCGCCGACGAGCTCGGCGGGATCGTGCACGTCGCGATCGTCCGGGGCGATGTTGTAGTCACCCCCCACGATGATCGAGTCGTGTGAACCCTGCTGCACCTCGACGTGCGCGGCGAGGCGGTCCATCCAGTCGAGCTTGTACCGGTAGTGGTCGTCGTCGAGCGACCGGCCGTTGGGGACGTACGCGCTGCTCACCCGGACGTCACCGCAGGTGGCGGTGACGAGGCGGGCGTCCGGATCCGGTTCGCCGCCGTCGTCGAAGCCGGCGGTGACATCGTCCAGGCCGACACGGGAGAGAATTGCGACACCGTTCCACTGCCCCTGACCGTGGTGTGCACTCTGATAGCCCATCGCTTCGAACGTGAGCGCCGGGAACGCGTCGTCGGCGAGTTTGGTCTCCTGGAGGAGAGCCACATCCGGTTCGACCTCGGCGAGCCACGCTTCGACGCGCTCGAGGCGGGCGCGCAGCGAGTTGACGTTCCAGGTGGCGACCCGCACGTCAGTCGTGCCGATCGGGCTGCGCGGTCGTTGCGGTACCCCTCGTGGCCGACGTCTTCTTCGCCACGGTCTTCTTGGCAGGCGCCTTCTTCGCCACGGCCTTCTTCGCCTCGGATTTCTTCGCCACGGTCTTCTTCGCAGGCGCCTTCTTCGCTACGGATTTCTTCGCCACGGCCTTCGCAGGCGCCTTCTTTGCTACGGATTTCTTCGCCACGGTCTTCTTCGCCGCGGACTTCGGTGCGGTCGCCACGTCCTCCGCCGGCGCCTTCTTCGGCGCGGTCTTCTTCGCCGGCGCCTTCTTCGCTGCCGACTTCTTGGCTGTCGCCGCCTTCTTGGCCGGCGGGCTCTCCGACGCGGGTTTCTTCGCGGCCGCCTGCTTCGTGGGGGTCGCCTTCTTCGCGGTTGCTGCCTTCTTGCTCGGCGCCTTCTTTGCAGCCGGCTTCTTCGGGGCGGACGCATCCTTCCCCGCGTTCTCGGGTTCTCTGTCCGACCCGTCGGCGGCCTCCGCGATCGCCTGGGCGGACATGTCCGGCATGGCACAGTCGATGCTGCGACGTGCGGGAGCGAAGCTGGTGACCACGGCGGTGACCGATTCGCCGAGCTTCATCGCGTTGCGCGCGCTGCGTGGCGCCGGATCGGCCATCAACCGAAGCGGGATGTAGCCGCGCACTCCCTCGTCACCGATCGAAATGTAGGCGCCGTGTGACGAGTAGGCGTCGACGGTGCCGTTGATGCTGGTGCCGATCGGATGATGCTCGACGAACTCGAGGAACGGAAGGAGTTCGTTGACGGCCTCGCCACGCCGCGGCGCGGGCGAACCCTCGGTCGCCGAGGAGGATGTGGCGCCCGGTGGAGGCTCGGACGGAACGGGCATCGGCTGATTCGCGGACTTGCTGGACCTCGCGCCGGAACGGGATGACTTCGAGCCCGACCGTGAGCCCGATTTGGACTGTGACCGACCACGTCGCGCCCCGCCGGTGGCCTGCCGGCTGACAGGGCCTCTGACCGGCACACGATCGACGAACACCCAGCCGACGTGCGGTACGGGTTTTCCGCCCACGAGTCGCCCCTCGTCGAACAACCACGTGTAGTCACCGTGGAACTCCTGGAAGGAGTCGTTCGACAAAACGGTCGCTTTCGCCTTGTCCGCGATACCGAGTACGAACGCATCGCCGCGCCCCACCGCGCCCGCCGGCGGTGCCACCAGCTCGTTGTTCGAGATGCCCTCCTCGAACTCGGGAACTTCCTTCTTGTCGATCCGATGCCCGAAGGTGGCGTCGACAACGACGGTGATCGCGGTGTCGGGGTGCTCCGCCATGAAGCTCATGACCGCATCGTTGAGCTGGGTGAGACTCGGCAGCGAGCGTCCTTCGGTGGCGATGTTCGATCCGTCGACGACGAGGTGCGCCGGCCCCCGCTTGGCGGTCATCCGGCTCGAGTCGCAGATCGTGTCGCGCGCATCGGTCCATCGTAGGCTCGCCGCGCATGATCGAAGCAGTGCTCTGGGACTTCGGCGGTGTGATCCTCTCGAGCCCGTTCGAGGCGTTCAACGCCTACGAGGCGGACGCGGGTCTCCCCACCGACTTCATTCGGACCGTCAACGCGACCAACCCACACACCAACGCGTGGGCACTGCTCGAACGGAGCGACGTCTCACCCGAGGAGTTCGATGGCCTGTTCGCGGACGAGTCCGAAACCCTTGGCCATCGAGTCCCCGGCGCAGCGGTGCTCGGGCTCTTGTCCGGCGCGGTCCGCCCGGAGATGGTCATCGCCCTCGACCGCGTCATCGACGCGGGACTCAAGACCGCGTGTCTCACCAACAACGTCGTCGGTGGCCAGGCCAGGCCGGAGGTCGGCGCAGTGATGAGCCGGTTCGGACACGTCGTCGAGTCGAGCAAGGTCGGTGTCCGCAAGCCGGAGACCCGCTTCTACGAGATCGCCTGCGAGATGGTCGGTGTCGCGCCGAGTGCCTGCGTGTTCCTCGACGACCTCGGCATCAACCTCAAACCGGCAAGGGCAATGGGCATGACCACGATCAAGGTGCCCGACGCAGACGGTGCGATCGACGACCTCGGGCGCATCCTCGGAATCGACCTGCGTGCCGCCTGAGATCAGAGGTTCTTGAAGATCGATTCCATCAGCTCGTCGTGTTCCTGGTCGTGGATCGTCTTGGAACCGGTCGCCGGGCTGCCGGATTCGGCGCGCGCAGTGCGGCGGAGGTCGTAGCCCTCCTTCTTGATGCGCCAAACATGGTGCTCGATGAAATTCCAGGCTCCCATGTTCTCGGGTTCCTCCTGGAGCCAACGCACCTCGCGGGCATTCGGGTAGGAGTGGAGCACCGCTCGCATCTGCTCCTGCGGGAGCGGATACAGCTGCTCGACGCGCACGATCGCAACCGGCGCACCGCGCTCGTCGCGAGCGGCGATCGCATCCCAGGCGATTTTGCCCGAGCAGAACACCACGCGGCGCACCGCCTCGCGGTCGAGCTCCGCAGGATCGTCGAGCACCTCCTGGAACGAGCCGGTCGTCAGCGCCTCGATCGGTGAGCGGGTCTGCTTCAGACGCAGCCCTGATTTGGGCGAGAACACGATCAGCGGTGTCTGACGCTCGCTGTGTACCTGGCGGCGTAGCAGGTGGAAGAAGTTCGCCGCGGTCGTCGTGTTGACGACCTGCATGTTGTCCTCGGCCGCGAGGGTGAGGAAGCGCTCGATACGCGCCGAACTGTGCTCGGGGCCCTGTCCCTCGAACCCGTGCGGGAGGAGCAAGACGACGCTGTTCTGTTGATCCCACTTGTCCTCGGCGGCGACGATGTACTGGTCGATGATGACCTGGGCGCCGTTGATGAAGTCGCCGAACTGGGCCTCCCAGACGACGAGCGCGTCGCGGTTGGAGTGGCTGTAGCCGTACTCGAATCCGAGCGCCGCATACTCCGACAGCAGCGAGTCGTAGACCCAGAACTTGGCCTCGGCACCGTCGAGGTGATCGAGCGGGATCCACGGCTCGCCGGTCTCGAAGTCGATCAACGCGGCGTGACGGTGACTGAACGTGCCACGCCGGGAATCCTCGCCTGCGAGGCGCACGGGATGCCCCTCGAGGACGAGTGAGCCGTAGGCGAGTGCCTCGGCGACAGCCCAGTCGACCTCACCCGACTCGTACATCTTCGTCCGCGTCTCGAACTGCTTGGCGAGCTTCGGGTGGATCGTGAAACCCTCGGGATAGTCGGTGAGCTTGGCGACGATGCCGTCGAGCACAGGGCGGGCGACACCGGTCTGGATCGGCGGCAGCACGCCGAGCGCCTTCGGCGGCCGCGCCGCGGTGATCGGCTCGGGTGCGTTGGAGCGGGTCTCCTCGAGCGCCACCTGGAGCTTGCTGTGGAAGTCGACGAGCGATTGTTCGGCCTCGTCGACGGTGATGTCGCCACGCTTCACCAGGGTCTCGACGTAGAGCTTGCGCACGCTGCGGCGTTCGGAGATCGCCTTGTACATCAATGGCTGCGTGTAGCTCGGGTCGTCGCCCTCGTTGTGGCCGTAGCGGCGATAACACACCATGTCGATCACGACGTCCTTGTGGAATTCCGGGCGGTAGAGCCAGGCCAGTCGGGCGACCTTCACACACGCTTCGGGGTCGTCGCCGTTGACGTGGAAGATCGGCGCCTGCACGGTCTTGGCAACGTCGGAGCAATAGAGCGATGACCGCGCATACTGCGGCGCAGTCGTGAAGCCGATCTGGTTGTTGATGATGAGGTGGATCGTGCCGCCGATGCGATAGCCGCCGATGTCGCTCATCGCCAGGCACTCGGCGACGACACCCTGCCCGGCGAACGCCGCGTCGCCGTGGATCAGCAGTGGCAGGACCGGATAGGAGCCGGGTGGCTCGATTTGATCCTGCTGTGCCCGGACCATGCCCATCACGATCGGGTCGACGGTCTCGAGGTGGCTCGGATTGGCCGCCAGTTCGACCGGGATGTCGGCGCCCGACGCGCTGACGAACTTGCCCTTCATCCCGAGGTGGTACTTGACGTCGCCCGAGCCGAGGATCGAGTCCGGTTCGACGTAGCCCTCGAACTCGTGGAAGAGCTCTTCGGACCGCTTGCCGATGATGTTCATCAGCACGTTGAGCCGACCCCGGTGGGCCATCCCGAGAATGGCCGAGTCCATCGCCGCGTTGGCCGCGGCATCGAGTACCGCGTCGAGCAGCGGGATGGCACTCTCGGCGCCCTCGATGCCGACCCGCTTCTGGCCGACGTACTTGGTGGCCAGGAACTTCTCCAGCGCCTCGGCCGCGTTGTGGCGGCCCAGGATGTGGAG
>JASJHI010000307.1:0-13780 GCA_033791105.1 Acidimicrobiia bacterium
TTCGACGACGCCAGCTTGTCGCTGCCGAAGATGCAGCGCCCCGACAACCGTCAGCGCATCGTCGAGGCGGTGTTGGACCTCGCCGCTGAGGCGGGCGTGGACGACGTGCACATCATCGCCGCGCTCGGACTTCACCGGCGAATGCACGAGTACGAGTTGCGGCACGTCCTCGGTGACCGCGTGGTCGATGCATTCCTCCCCCGCGGCACGCTGTACCAGCACGACGCCGAGGACCCTGACAACCTCGAGGTGATCGGTGAGACCGCCCATGGCGAGATCGTCGAGATCAACAAGCGAGCCGCGGACTCGGACCTCGTCGTGTATGCCAACGTCAACCAGGTCGCGATGGACGGCGGCTGGAAGTCGCTGACCACAGGGCTCGCGTCGTACCGCTGCCTGAGTCACCACCACAATCCGGAGTCGCTGCAGAACACCCGCAGCCTGATGGACCGACACCACTCGGCGCTGCATCACAGCATCTGGCGGATGGGTGAGGTGCTGCGCGACGCCGGTCCGAAGGTCTTCCAGGTGGAAACGACAATCAACACCGAGGCGTTCCCCTCACCGTTCGAGTTCCTCTCCAAGCGCGAGTGGGAATGGACGGGTCGCGACCGGGCGCTCTATCTCGGTACGACGAAGTCGTTGAAACGCACACCGACGGCGACGAAGCGCAAGATCTTCCACTCGATCGAGTCGCCGTATCGCACCACCAGCGTGCAGGCCGGCTTCACCGAGTCGGTGCACGAGCGGACGCTCGAGAACGTCTATCGGCAACACATCGTCGAGGTCGAGGGCCAGACCGACATCCTCACGATGGGTATCCCGTTCATCAGTCCGTACAACCCCGAGTCGATCATGAACCCGATCCTCGTGATGTGTATGGGCCTCGGGTACCTGTTCAACATGTACCGCGGCAAGCCGCTCGTGCGCGAGGGCGGCGTCATCATCATGACGCATCCCACGTACGCGGACTTCCACCCGGTGCATCATCCGAGCTACATCGACTTCTACGAACAGGTGTTGACCGACACGACCGACCCCGTGCAGATGGCGGCACGTTGGGAGAAGCAGTACGCGGAAGACGAGTGGTACCGCCATCTGTACCGCACGAGCTACGCCTACCACGGCGTTCATCCGTTCTACGCCTGGTACTGGGGTGCCCACGGCCAACAGCACGCCGGCCGCGTGATCGTGGTCGGCGGCGATGCGGAGGCGGTGCGGCGGATTGGTTTCACACCCGCCTCCACGCTCAACGACGCACTCGAGATCGCGGCGGACGTCGTGGGGCGCTCGGCCACGATCAGCCACCTGCATGTGCCCGGCGTCCTCGTCGCCGATGTGAAGTAGGAACGCGTGCAGAGCTACATCCGACGCGAGCAACGACCAGGGCCCAGCCGGGACACCATCCGCATGGCAGCGCGTGCCACCGGTTCGGTCGCAGGAGTCGCGAGGCGGGCCGCGCGGCCGCTCGATCGCTACGGGTTCCCGTTCCGTTCCCCCACCGTGCCCGGCGGCGTCACAGTTCCGCCGGAGGCGTCGGGACTCGGGCCCGAGTACGACACCGACTGGGCGCGGCGTCCACTCCCGACCGTGATCCGCGGGGTGCTCACCGACGGCCCCATGCGGCTGGCCACCGATGCCCTCACGCGACCCAAGATCACCGGCCGCGATCGTCTCACCGATCTCGAACGGCTCGACGACCCACCGCCGCTGATCTTCGCCCCCACGCCCCACAGCCACCACGACACAGCCCACGTCATCCGATCGGTGCCGGCGGCCTGGCGTCACCGGCTGATCGTCGCCGCGGCCGCTGACTACTTCTTCGACAAGAGATGGAAGGCGACGTTGTCCGCTCTCGCCCTCAACGCGATCCCGATCGACCGCGAGGCCGCCGGACGGAAGTCTGCCGATCTGATCCGTGAGTTGATCGACGACGGCTTCAGCCTCGTGATCTACCCCGAGGGAGGCCGGTCCCCGGACGGGTGGGGCCAGCCGTTCAAGGGTGGCGCCGCGTACCTCGCCTCGCGGACAGGAGCGCCGGTCGTCCCCATGTTCATCGACGGACCCGGGGCAATCTTCGGCAAGGGGATGACGCGCCCGCGTGCCGGTCGGACCACCGTCGTGTTCGGCCACCCGATCACCGCCCGAGAGGGCGAATCCACGCGTGGCCTCAACACACGGATCGAGGCCGCGACCGCAGCGCTCGGCGACGAGACGCTCACCGACTATTGGAGCGCACTCCGCCGAGCTGCAGATGGCACCAGCCCGCCCCTCACCGGCCCTGCCTACGAGGGTTGGCGGCGCGACTGGCAACTCGGTGAACGACGAAAGCTGGGCACCGCCGGAGTCCGGCGCCGACAGTCCCGCGCCTGGCCCGGCCTCGGCTGAGCCGAGCATCTCGCCCCGGACGGCTACCAGGTGTCGATGTTGGGGCGACGGATCGTCGTCGGGTCCACTTCGGCGCGATGCGTCTCGGGCGCGGCGTCGAGCAGCGTCGCCAGCCAGCGCCGCGTGTCGGCGGGATCGATCACGTCGTCGATCTCGAAGTGGCTCGCCGCGTTCAGCGCCTTGCCGTGCTCGTACATCCGATCGACCATCTCTCGGAACAATTCGTTGCGAGCACCCTCGTCCTCGACCGCCTCGAGCTCCTTGCGATAGCCGAGCCGCACCGCTCCCTCGAGGCCCATTCCGCCGAACTCGCCGGTCGGCCATGCGAGACACGCGAGCGGCGCCCTCGTGGATCCGCCCATCATCGCCTGCGCGCCCAGCCCATACGCCTTGCGTGTGACGACAGTGATCATCGGCACCGAAAGGTTGGCGCCCGTCACGAACAGTCGGCTGCAGTGCCGGACGAGCGCTGACTCCTCGACTTCCGGGCCGACCATCATCCCCGGCGTGTCACACAATGTGATCACCGGCAGGCCGAACGCGTCACACAGCTGAAGGAACCGCGCGACCTTGTCGGCACCGTCCGCGTCGATCGCGCCGCCGAGGTGTTGCGGGTTGTTCGCGACGACCCCGATCGGTCGTCCCTCCAACCGCGCCAGCGCAGTCACCATGCCGACGCCGAAGTCACGCCGGAGTTCGAGCACGGAGTCGACATCGAACAACCCATCGACCACCCGCCGGATGTCGTACGCCCGGAGTCGGTCGATCGGGACGACATCGCGCAGTGCCGACTGATCCGGTGCGGCCCATTCGGCGACCTTCCCCTGGAAGTAGGACAGGTACCGTTTCGCCACCGCGACGGCTTCGACCTCGTCAGCGACGACGATGTCGACAACGCCATTGGTTCGCTGGACCTCGATCGGGCCGACTTCGGTGGGCTCGAACACGCCGAGACCCCCTCCCTCGATCATCGCAGGGCCACCCATGCCGATGTTGGAGTCCTCTGTTGCGATCACGACGTCACAGCAGCCGAGGATTGCGGCGTTGCCCGCGAAGCAGTACCCCGCATTGACGCCGACGAGCGGAACGGTGCCCGAGAGTTCGGCGAACCACAAGAACGCGAGGCAGTCGAGCCCCGCAATTCCGGATCCATCGGTGTCTCCCGGCCGGCCTCCGCCGCCCTCGGTGAAGAAGACGATGGGCGTGCGGAGCCGTTCGGCCAACTCGAAGAGCTTGTCCTTCTTCCGGTGGTTCTGGAGCCCTTGCGTCCCTGCGAGCACCGTGTAGTCGTATGACAACGCCACACACTTGGTCGCGCGACCCGAGAACAGTGCTGCATTCACGTCGCCGACGCCACCGACGAGCCCGTCACCCGGCGTGTTGCGGATGAGGTCATCGATCTCCCGACGCCGGCGTTGCGCGGCGATGACGACCGGCCCGTACTCGACGAACGAGCCCTCCTCGACCAGGTCGGCGACGTTCTCGCGCGCCGTCCGCCGATTCCGGGCGCGCCGCCTCGCGACAGCGTCGGGTCGACGCTCGTCATATCCGACTCGATGCCGTTCGACGACCGCAGCGAGGTCCGGCCGCTCGAGACCGGCCGGCACCACCGGTGTCACGAGCACGGCGCCATCGTCGTCGAACGCCGCCGGGGCCTGTTCTTCGCCCACCGAGACTTCGTCGACCGTGCCGATGAGGTCGCCCGCCATCAACGTGTCGCCCTCGCGCACGCTCAGGGTCACCACGCCGTCGGCGGGCGCGAGCACCTCGTGATGCATCTTCATCGACTCGATCAGGGCGACGATCGTTCCTCGTCGCACCGCGCTGCCACTGCGGACGGGTGTACTCACGATCGTGCCTTGCAGTTCCGAGGCGATGGTGACGGGCATCGGCACGGTCTACATCACAGCACCGACGCGGTCCCATCCGGAGCCCGGCGGGCCGAGGGGCGGGATCGGTCAGCGTGAACGTTCGGGTGAGCGCTGGAACGTCGTGATCGATTCCTCGCCCATCACGAGTTCGGCCGCCACCGTTGCGAACAGCGCCGGGACGATGAAACCTGGTTGTCCCGTGGCTTCAGCCACGAAAATCACGGCCGCGAGAGGGACGCGGTACCCAGCGCCGAGGAACGCGGCCATACCCAGCAGCGTGTAGAGCGTCGGATCGAGCGGATTGACGATGTCGCCGACTCCACGTCCGACGATCGCTCCACCGACGACGAGGGGGATGAACACTCCACCGACACCGCCACCAGCGACCGTGGTGGCGGTCGCCAGACATCGTAAGCAAAACACGGCCGCGAGCAGCCATAGCGCATGCTCTTCGCCCAACCAGGCGATCACCTCGTATCCCGAGCCGAGGGTCAGGCTCTCTCCGGTCAGGAGTCTCGACACGATGAACAGAGCCGTGAGGCCTGCTCCGGCGACGACCAGGCGGGTTCCGACCGGTCGCAGGGTGAATCCCTTCGCCATCCGGATCAGCCGTGAGAATGCGCGGGCCCCGAGTGCGCAACCGATACCGATCAAGACCGCGCCGGCGAGGTCGCGGTACTCGAACGCTGCGCCGAGCTCGGAGTCGAATGCAAAGATCGGCTCAGTGCTGCTGAGGGCGACGAAGACGAGATAACCCGAGGCACTGGCGACGAGGGCGGGCAGCAACATTCGTCGCGCCATCTGGTCGCGGAACGGAACCTCGAGCGCAAAGATCGCTCCCGTCACGGGAGCCTTGAAGATCGCGGCGACGCCCGCAGCCGCACCCGCCACGAGCAGCGTGCGGTGGTCGGCGCCGCGGAACGCCGCCGGTAGGCGCCGCTGGATCATTGCACCCAATGCGGATCCGGCATACATCGAGGGGCCCTCCATGCCCATCGCCCCGCCCATGCCAAGCGTGGAGACGGCGGCCGCGATGCGGCCCATGAACGCGCGCGGCCGCAGCGGATACTCGGGGTCGTGGAAGGCCCGTAGGTACTCGTCCGAGGTGGCGGGCGACGCGCGGGCACCCAGCGTGTGGAGCAGGATTGCCGAGATCACCAGCCCGAGACCCGGCGCGAGCGCTTGGAACCACAGCGGCCCGTGCAAGAGTCGGTCGAGCAGC
The DNA here is from genome assembly GCA_033791105.1 of Acidimicrobiia bacterium. Taxonomy (GTDB): domain Bacteria; phylum Actinomycetota; class Acidimicrobiia; order Acidimicrobiales; family Ilumatobacteraceae; genus JASJHI01. The sequence continues at coordinate 5,482 of JASJHI010000307.1, forward strand.
ACCTCGGCAACGATGTACTCGAAGAAGCGGACGAAAAGTCCCGTCAGCGCACCCGTGATCGCCGCGAGGAGGACGACCTCGCGTGACCGGCGGACCAGCACGCTCAGTTCGCCGGCTCGGATGTCGAAGGACGATGGACGGATTCCCATCATCGATCCTCGACGCCACACGGCGGCGAAGTCTAGGTGACCACCGCTCCGATCAAGGGGTCGCGTCGGTCAGGAGTGCCGAGAAGTACGGGATCGTTCGCTCGAGACCCGTGCGCAGGTCGATCGATGGTTCCCATCCCAGCGTGCGACGCGCGAGATCGATGTCGGGTCGACGCCTCGCCGGATCGTCCGGCGGCGACGGCAGGTGACTGATCTCGGATCTCGAAGTGGTGAGTTCGATGACGAGGTCGGCCAACTCGAGCATCGTGAACTCGCCAGGATTGCCGATGTTCACCGGCCCGGGTTCGTCGCTGTCGAGCAGTGCGAGGAAGCCACGAATCTCGTCATCGACGTAGCAGAAGCTCCGCGTCTGTGTGCCGTCGCCATAGATGGTGAGCGGTTCGCCGCCCAAGGCCTGCACGACGAAGTTGGAGACGACTCGCCCGTCCTCCGGCTTCATCCGCGGTCCGTAGGTGTTGAAGATGCGGACGATGCACGCGTCGAGTCCGAGCGTGCGCCGAGATGCGGCGGTGAGTGCCTCGGCGAAGCGCTTCGCCTCGTCGTACACGCTGCGCTCACCGATCGGGTTCACATTCCCCCAGTACGACTCCGACTGGGGATGTTCGAGCGGATCGCCGTACACCTCGCTCGTCGACGCGAGGAAGAAGCGCGCCCTGTGCGCGAGCGCCAGGTCGATCAGATGCTTCGTGCCGGTGCTGCCGGCCGCGAGCGTCTCGAGCGGTAGTGCGAAGTAGTCCGGTGGCGAGGCGGCGCTCGCGAGGTGCATCACGGCATCGACCGGGCCGGCGGCCATGGTGGTCGTGGTGCCCTCGGTGATGTCGCACTCGACGAACTCGAATGCCGCCTCGTCGCGCAGATGGGCGACATTGGTGAGACGTCCCGTCACGAGGTTGTCGAGACAGACCACGCGGTCTCCGCGGCCGATCAACGCGTCGCACAGGTGTGAGCCGAGAAACCCCGCACCCCCGGCGACGACGACGCGCATCAGCGTCTCCCGACGCCGTCGTATTCGAGGCCGGCCTGGCGCACGAGATCCGGCTCGAGCAGGTTGCGCGTGTCGACCACGACCGCGCCCGACCGCGCAACCGCGGCCATGGCGGCCAGATCGATCTTGGCGAACTCCGGCCATTCGGTGAACACAGCGATCACGTTGGCATCGACTGCGAGTTCGTCGAGGTCGGCGACGACTTCGATGCCGGCGAGCGCCTCCACCTGATGCGGGGACAGCGCGGCGCGCGTCGTCGGGTCGAACGCGCGGACGTGGGCTCCCGCTCGACGGAGTTCGGCGATGATCGCGAGGGCGGGCGACTCGCGCAGGTCATCGGTACCGGCCTTGAACGTGAGACCGAGCGCGGCGATCGTGGTTCCGGAGAGATCACCGTCGTCGCGGCCACAGGCGCGGTGAATCTTGTCGACCATGCGTTGACGTTGCTCGTCGTTGACGTCGATGACGCCGCGCATCATCGTGAAGTTGTAGCCGTGTTCCTCGGCGATTTTGACCAACGCTCGCGAGTCCTTGGGGAAACAGCTGCCACCCCAGCCCGGCCCGGGATTGAGGAACTGCGTGCCGATTCGACGGTCGGATCCGATTCCGGCAACCACGGCCGACACGTCGGCCCCGACCGCTTCACACATGGCCGCGACCGCGTTGACGAACGAGATCTTCATCGCGAGGAACCCGTTTGCGGCGTACTTGATCGCCTCGGCCGACGCAGGGTCGGTGATGAGCACCGGTGCGGAGATGTCGCGATAGATCTCGGCCACTCGTTCGGCCGCTGCTGGATCGGCAGCACCGATCACGATGCGGTCGGGATGCAGAAAGTCGGTGACGGCGGTGCCCTCGCGCAGGAACTCAGGGTTGGACACGACGAAGATGTCGTCGCGTCGGATCATGTTCTCGACGACGATGGTGGAGCCGACGGGTACGGTCGACTTGTTGACGACGATCGTTCCGGGCGCAAGGACGGGACCGATCTCTGCCGCTGCTCGTTCGACGTAGCTGAGGTCGGCACTGCCGTCGTCGCCATCGGGAGTGGGCACACAGAGGAACACGATGTCCGCACCCTGCGCCGCCGCCTGCGATCCGACGACAAAATCGAGCCGACCTGCGTCGTGCCCGGCCTTGACGATCGCCTCGAGGCCGTCCTCGACGATCGGAATGCGGCCCTGCCGGAGGAGGTCGATCTTGCGCGCGTCGATGTCGCCGCAGACGACATCGTGTCCGAGATGCGCGAGGCAGGCGCCGGTGGTGAGACCGACGTAGCCGGTGCCCACGACGGCCAGCCGCAGAGTGGTCGATGACATGTTGACTCCTCGAATTCCGCCAGTCAGGAAGTGTACGTTCGACGTGCCGAGCAGACTCGTCATCGGCGCGCAACGCTCGGCGAAGGGTATCCACGGCACACACCGAGATCAACCGAAGCCACGCGACGAGGCCGTTCATCGGCCCGTCGCGTGGGAATCCCTGATCCGCGCGGTCCGCCTCGGTACCGTCGCGTAGGTGGTGATCCGTACGCTCGCGCTCACGCCGCGCCAGACCGATGGCGACGAGACCGTGACCGACGTGTGCGGCGACGATCCGACGTGGATCTGCCGCGAGGTCTGGGAAGCGACCGGCAACAGCGCATTGAGTCAGATCGCTGACTGGGTGATCGGGCGGCCACTGAAGATCGCGTTCATCCTGTTCATCGGGTGGGTCGCCGCGCGGATCGCGCGGCACTACGTGCGCAAATGGGTCAAGCGGATCGCCGAGTCAGAAGGCTCGACCACCCGTCGGAGCCTCGAGGTGATCGGGCTCGAAGGAATCGAGTCGCTGCAGGCCGACGAACCCGATCCCCGTCGCGAAGCCCGGGCCGTCTCGATCTCCGCAGTGCTCGGTAGCACCGTGTCGGTGATCATCTGGTCGATCGCCATCATGATCGCCCTGAGCGAAGCCGGCATCAACCTGGCGCCGTTGATCGCGGGTGCGGGTATCGCCGGCGTCGCGCTCGGGTTCGGCGCACAGAGTCTCGTGAAGGACTGCATCGCCGGCTTCTTCATGCTGGTCGAGGACCAGTACGGGATCGGCGACCACGTCGATCTCGGCGAGGCGACCGGCACGGTCGAGCGCATCACGCTGCGGGTCAGCGTGCTGCGCTCCGGTGACGGCACCGTTTGGCACGTTCCCAACGGCGAAGTGCGGCGCGTCGGGAATCGTTCGCAGGTCTGGTCGATCGCGGTCATCGACATGGACGTCGCCTACGACGCCGATCTCGCGAGAGTACGCGAGGTGATGCGCACAGTCGCTGCTGAAGTCTGCGCGACTCCGGAATTCTCGGAGGTGATCCTCGACGAGCCGGAGATGCTCGGCGTAGAGGTCCTCGGACCCGATGCGATCACCGTTCGGATGCACATCAAGACCAGCCCGGGCGCGCAATGGCGCCTGCAACGAGCCCTCCGCGAGCAAATCAAGATCGCGTTCGATGCGGAGAACATCGAGATCCCATTCCCGCAGCGGACCGTATGGGTCCGGAGCGAGGCCTGATGCCATGATTGGCGCGATGACGATCGCCGTCTCCGGATTCCTCGGGCCAGTCCCCAGTACTGGTGCCCTGATCCGCGCGCTGCTCCTGACGGTCCTGGCGTACGCGGTGCTGCGCTACACCGAGCGCGCGGTGATGCCGTTGCGCCCGCTCCCCGCCCGCACGCCCGGACCGCTGCGCACCGACGCCCCCGCGGTCGTCAACATGCTCACCAACGACGCGACCCTCACAGCGGCAGGTTTCCGCGCCACCGTGATCGATCTCGGTGCACGCGGCTGGTTGCGGCTGCTCCCGCCGACGACCGACGATGAGGTCGGCAGGGTGCGACCTGCTGCCAACTCGCTCCGGGGGGACTCGCTGCTGCCCCACGAGCGGCTCGTGCTGCAACACATCATGGCCCGGTTCACCACCGATCATGCCATCCCCGCACAGCACCTGGCGGTCGACGTCCGCGGCTCGTGGTGGAAGCGCTTCAACGGACTCGTCAGCGACGAGGCACACCGCTCCGGTCTCCTCAAGACCCGCTGGACGCTCGGGCGCCTCGCGCCACCCATCGCCTTCACCACGGTTGCAGCATTTTCTTGGTGGCTGGCACTGCAGTCGGCCGACGACGGTGTCGCTGTGGTCGATTCGTTCGAACGCCGTATCGCGACGTGGATCCTGTTCTTCGCCCTCGCCGCCATGACCGCGCGCATCGTGTTCCACGCCGTTCGGCGCGAACTCACCCACACCCAGGCGGGGCTCGTCGCGACCGAGCGCTGGCTGGCGGTCCGCGAGCGCCTCGTCGAGGGCGGCTTCGGAATGCTCGCACCCAGTTCGATCGAGGTCGGCGACCGACGACTCGCATATGCCTCCGCGATGTGCCTGGCCGAGGGCGCATCCATCGAACTCCCGCTCGCCCGCGAGGATCACTATCGGGCGTGGAGTTCGGTCGGCGGAACCGGACGCCTGGTCAGGATCAGGTATCCAAGTCGGGTCGGATACGGCCTCCACCCGATCGCTGCAATCGTGATCGGCATCGTCGCCGTCATCGTCGGCGTGCGCGGGCGCAGATGGTTCGCGGACGTCGCGCGGATGGAGGCCTGGGAATCCATCTACGAGCGCTTCCCCGATCAGGATTGGCTCATCGCCGACATCGCGACCGGACTCGCCGCAGCGTGCTTCATTCCGATTCTCCTCGGTGTGTGGGTCGCGTTCGCCGGCGCTGCCGACGTGTTCACCACCACCGAACGCACCGGTGTCGTGCTGCGCACGCGACGGCCCGCCGAGGTCGTCCCGCTCCCACGCCCTCTCCGCCGAATGGTCGAGCGTGACCGTTTCACCATCTACATGGCGGTTGACGACGGCGCGGACGGCACGGTCGTGGCCTGGCGGTCGTCCGAACGGCACGCGGTGCCGCAGGGTGCGAGCGCGATCGTCAAGGCGACACCCGTGCTCGGGTACGTTCGCAAGGCCACGCCGGTCGGGCATCGCCTCCCCGACTGAACCTACGGCGAACCACCCGGGCAGCGCCGCGGCGCGTCAGGCGGCGCGGTCGACGTGCCGACGGATCTCGTCCGCGATCTCGGCGTGTCGTGGCGCGGGCATGTCGTGGGCCATGTCCGGATACAGCACGATCCGCGATCCCGCCACCGCCCGCGTCGTGGCCACACCGCCGCTCGGGAGCACCAGTTGATCGGCCAGGCCATGGATGACCAAGGTCGGCGCCGTGACCGATGCAAGCCCCTCGGTACGGTCGGGGCTGGCACCGATGGCAGCGGTTTGTCGTGCGATCCCTTCGGGACGGAAGCTGCGATCGAGGTTGGCCGTCGCCAGCCGACGCGTCTCCACCGCGTCGAAATGCGGCCCCGCGATCAGGCGGGAGAGCCTGACCGATTCGTCGATCGCATTGTCGCGGGTGACTTCGGGGCGCCGTGCCAGCTTGGCCAACAGCTTCTTCGCGATGCCACCGTGCTTGCGATCGCCCGTGTTCGACATGATCGACGTCAGTGACCTGACCTTGCCGGCATGCTCGATCGCCATCGACTGCGCGATCATGCCGCCCATCGAGGCGCCGACCACGTGGGCCGACTCGACACCGAGAGCGTCGAGCAGGCCGGCACCGTCCGCGGCCATGTCGGAGATGTGGTAGTCGGCGTGCATCGGCCGGCGGGCGACCATGGCCATCATGGTCTTCACCTGGCTGGGTGGTTCCCAGTCGAACGCGGTGCTCAATCCGATGTCACGATTGTCGTAGCGGATGACCTGGAAGCCCCGCCCGACGAACTCGTCGACGAGGTCGGCGGTCCAATCGGTCAGCTGGGCGCCGAGCCCCATCACCAGCAGTAGCGGGTCGCCCTCGCCATGGATGTCGTACTCGATCGAGATCCCGTTTGCCTGTACCGATGCCATCGCGGGGACATTACCGGCGGGCGCCAACCGTCCAGAATCCGGCGTGGAGGTACTCCCCCTCCGGGAATCCGATCGGGTGATCGAGTTCGTGGCCGGTTCGGGCGATTTCGCTGAGCTCGTAGCCGCCAACCATCGCTGCTGATGCGACCGTCGCGTAGAACTGATCAGCGGTCACGCGACTCGAACAGGACGCCTGGAACAGCACGCCTCCTGGTCGGACCAGTGCACATGCGAGGTGCGTCAGCTTGCTGTACGCGCGGAGCGCCGAGTCCACGCGGTCGTGGCGTTGCGCGAACGATGGCGGGTCGACGACCACGATGTCGAAGGACTGTCCGGTGGCGGCCAACTGCGCCATGACCTGGAACGCGTCCCCGACCTCGGTCGATCGGAGGCAATCCGAGACCGCCTGCCGGTCGCTGTTGAGTTCCATGTTGCGCTCGACTGCCAGGAGCGTCGGCGCGGAGAGGTCGACGCTGTGCACCCGTCGAGCTCCGCCCGCAGCTGCGTGCACGCTGAATCCTCCGGTGGAGGCGAACACATCGAGTACGTCACGGCCGGCCGACATCGATCCGACCGTGAGCCGATTCCCGCGCTGGTCGAGGAAGTATCCGGTCTTCTGCCCACGTCGGACATCGGCCTCGAAACGGAGCCCGCCCTCGGTGAAGGCGACGGGCCCGTCGATGTCTTCGCCGGCGATCACCGCACCATCGACGACGGTCCCGGTCCCCCCTTCGAGCAGCCGGGCAAGTCGCAATACCACGTGCGTCGCACCCGTGCGCTCGATGAGGACACCGGTGAGGAGCCGGAGCCACGGCCACCAGGCGGCGGAGTAGATCTTCACGACCAGCACGTCCGCGTACCGGTCGACCACCACCGATGGCAGTAGATCGTTCTCACCGTTGACAACGCGGTACGCACCGTCGCTCGGGCCGTCGACGAAATCCGCCCGTTTGCGAAGCGCGGCGTCGATCCGTCCGCTGAACCAGTCGGCGTCGATCGTCGCAGGCGTACCGACATGCAACATCTTCAACCGGATCGGCGAGGCGGGGTCGTACAGACCGATGCCGGCGAAGTTCCTCCGTCGGTCGAATACGACCGCCAGATCCCCCGCGACACCTCCGTCGGAGAGGGAAACGATCGAACGGTCGTACACCCACGGATGCCCACCTCGCAGCTGCCGGAGCGCGTCCGGCGTCACCCGCACAGCGAGCCTCCGATCGTTGACGACCGGAAGTGAGTCGAGTACCGGCGACAGGAGAGGTTGATCGGGTTTCTGGCTCATCGACCGAACACCATGCCATCATCGCCGACGCGACGACGAACGAGCACCCCGCCGGCGCTGTTCGGGCTCGGCCCGAAACGCTCTGCGGGTTTCTGTCGGATGCCCGGCAACCGCTACACACGACGGATGGAACCAGGCACGACAGCGTCCCCACTCGCGATCGAGAACCTCTTCGGTCTCGAGGGCAAGACCGCGATCGTGACCGGCGGCTCGCGGGGGATCGGTTTCATGATCGCCTCGGGTCTCGTCGCAAACGGTGTGCGGACCTACATCACCGCGCGCAAGGCGGCGGCGTGTGACGAGGCCGCCGCGCGTCTGTCCGAGAGCGGTGAGTGCATCTCGATCCCGGCCGACATCGCGTCGCCGGACGGACTCGCCGACTTCGTCGCTGCGGTCACCGACCGCGAGCAACAGATCGACATCCTCGTCAACAACGCCGGCGCGGCGTGGGGCGCCCCGCTCGGCGAGTTCCCGGACACCGGATTCGACAAGGTGCTCAACATCAATGTGCGAGCACCGTTCATGCTCACCCAGGCGCTGCTTCCGCAGCTCGAGCGCGGCGCGTCGGCCGACGATCCTGCCAGAGTCATCATGATCGGCTCGATCGACGGTCTGCACGTCCCCGCCGGTGACAACTACTCGTACTCCGCGTCGAAGGCCGGTGTACACATGCTCGGCCGCCACCTCGCCGCGCATCTCGCGGCCCGCAACATCACGGTGAACTCGATCGCTCCCGGTCCATTCGAGTCGAAGATGATGGCCTACATGCTCGAGGGCGAAGAGAGCCGACGTGCGGTCGAGTCGTCGAATCCCCGCGGCAGGATCGGGTCACCCGAGGACATCGCCGGAACGGTGATCTTTCTCGCCAGCAGGGCGGGTGCCTTCACGACGGGATCGGTAATTCCGGTTGACGGAGGAGTCTCCTCCGCTAACTG
>JASJHI010000308.1:0-10411 GCA_033791105.1 Acidimicrobiia bacterium
CGCCGCCGGCGTCACCGGCCCGGTCGAGCGCCGCCGACTGCTGGTCGATCCGCGCGTGCAACTCGATGTGACCGAAGCTCTCGGCCGCCGCCGCTCCGGGGTCGACAAGAGCGTCCTGCAGCACGGTCGCGGCCTCCGGAACGTCGGCCGGCTCGACGTCGAGTTCGGGCGCCGCAGCACCATCATCGGTCTCCACGACCTGGAGGAACTTGAAGTCGTTCAAGCGCGGCGTGGCCAACGTCGTACGAGCGTGCAGCGCGGCGCGACCGCTGGGAGCGCGATCGACGACGTTCTCGAGCACGTGGTTCGCCGATGTCATCGCCCGCGTCCCACCCAAGGCCATCGCGCGGTTGACGGAGTCGGTGAAGAAGTCGCCGGCAAGATCCTCCTCGTCCCACGACCGAGGCGTCTGAACTCGGAACGCGAGCGAGTTCGAGACCAGCATCGAGTCGTCGACTTCGAGCGCGACCTGCACGGTGTAGTTGCCGGGTTCGGCGAGGTCAGCGCCATTCAGCCCGGCCGAGATACCCAACGACCGGTACCGGGCCTCGCCCGGCAGCAGCGCTTCGACCTCGGCGTCGCGGGCGAACGATGCGTAGGGGTGCCATTGGCGCGCCGGTGCTCCGACGCGCTTGATGATCACCGTGAGGTCGTCGCCATCCGACAGCGCTTCGGTGTCGACGAGCACCGGCCGGAGCCCATCGTTGACGAGCTTCAGCTCGAGTGTGACCGGCTCCATGAATTCGAATGCGCGCTCGGCGCGGTGCACTCGCAACTCGAGGCGCAGCCCCGACGAGTCGAGCGCTGCCTGTTCGAACCCGTGATCGTCGAACCAGTCGGCGTTGCCCATCTGGACGAAGCGCGCCGGTGCATGGCGCATGAACAGCAGCTCCTGGTCACTGAAGCGGTTCTCGAACTCGGAGAAGAACGTCTCCTGGCCGCCGGCGACGCGGAACGGATAGTTCATGAACGACCTGGAGTTGGCCTCATTGGCGAGCGGGATCCACGACACGCCCAGGTTCTTCTGCCAGGCGTGCGCGAGGTTGAACGAATGCCCCATTTCGTGGACGGCGGTCCAGAACCGCATGCGCGCGACCCAGGCCTCGGGTTCGGGATCACCGGCCGGGGGATTGCTGATGAACGCCTCCGTGAAGATCGCCGTGCCCTGCCGGTGATTCGGGCCGATGTCGTCGAACATGATGCCGCCGAGGCGTTCCCCACGGTCGTGCAGCGCACACCAGAACGCCCACATGCTCCACTGCGGACGGTCGTCGAACTGCGTCCAGTAGCTGACCATCGCGTCGTGGAGTTCGGCGTCACTCCACGTCCCGTTCGAGCCCGCCCCGGACAGCGCGACCACACCATCGCCACCCGACTTGGACACTTCGAAGCCCGCCCGCTCGAACACGTCGTCGATCGAGAGCGACTCACACCGGGTGGACGGTGGACGATTCGGATGGGCACATGAGCCGATCGCCGTGACCGGATTGGCGTCGGCGGTCCGGTCGTACTCGAACTCGACGTCACGGAACCAGCCGGAGCGCCAGCCGTATCGACGTTCGCGGTGCAGCATCTCCCCGCCGCGAAATTCGATCGAGACGGCTCGCTGTCCAGAGAACCACGATCGGATCGCAGTTACCCGCACATCGGTGAAGGGCATCAGACTCGCAGCACCGTCGCGATACCAGATCGGCCCCTCCCACGAGCTGTATCCGGTCGGAGACAACTCGGCGATCCAGTGGACCCGTCCGGTCAGCCCGCTGCGCACCTCGCCGCTCACGGTCATCTGCGGATAGCGGCCATCGACGTCAAGTCGGATCGTCTCGCTGGACAGCCAGAGCGGCCACACTCCCTGCGTGTCGTCGGCTCCGACGTTGGGCCGTCGTCGTTGAGCCGTGGGGAGCACGATCTCGCTCGAGCCTCCTGCGTCGAAGGTTTCCAGGTCGAACGGTGCCGACTCGATCGACGTCGGTTGCTTCGGGACCGAGCGGATGCGATGGGCCGCCGCCCGCGCTCCCGCCCCGAGTGCTGACCAGTGGTACCGACCGCTGACCGGAGCGAAGTACGGCCATCGGACCCGCCCCATCAAGCCGCGCTCGTCGAGAGCCTCCTCATCGCTCGTCGATCTCGACGAGCCGGCCGCCGTTGAGCTGGGTTCCGCTGTCATGTCGGTGTCTCCCTGCCCGGTGCCGATCGAGCGCCGCGACCGGGCAGCCACCACAGTATGCGGCCAGCCGATTCCTCGGGGACACGCGCCGACACGAGCGCACGATCACGCTCCTGGCCGCTCGAACCTCAGGTCGAGTCGATGGAGCGATGGAAGAGCACCGGAATCAGCAGGAAGGCGATCACGGCGCCTGTGAGCTGCGCGGCCACGAACGCCGGCGCCGAGGCTGGTTCGATCCCGGCGAACGTGTCACTCAGGGTGCGGGCGATCGCGACCATCGGGTTGGCGAAGCTCGTCGACGAGGTGAAGAAGTAGGCGCCGCCGATCCAGACTCCGACGGCGACCGCGACGACGTAGGGCTTCCCGTATCGCAACGAACCGTGGATGACGAGAATCAGGCCGAGTGTCGCGATCACCTCCGAGACGAGTTCGGCGCCGGAGTTGCGCTCACGTTCGGAGAGGAAGATCAGCCCGCGCCCGGTCTGCTCGGTGTACATCAGATTGGTGAGCATCGCCCCGAGACAGCCGCCGACGAGTTGGGCGACGACGTAGAGGGCAGCGAGGCGTGTGGTCATGTTGCCCTGCAGTCGCTCGACCAACGTGACGGCGGGATTGAAGTGTGCGCCCGACACCGTCGCGAACATCATGATCAGCGCGATCAGCGCTCCGGCAGTCGCGGCGGCGTTCTCGAGCAACTGCACGCCGACGTCGGCGGGAGACAGAGTCTCCGCGGTGATGCCCGACCCGATGACGGCGATGATCAGGAACCCAGATCCGATCGCCTCCGCAAGCAGACGCGCAGACAGCGGTGAGCTCTCGGGCACGGGAAAGGGGGAGTCGGTGGAGGTCATCAGCAGGCGGTTGGCGTGCGCGAGGCAGCGGCGCACGTTATCGTGCTCATCGACAGTGATCAATATGACGGACGTGACACAGACCTCTCCCGACGGCCCGACTCTCCACGGCCCGGCTCCCGGCGGTCCAGCCTTCGCCGTCGGCCACGGTGATCACGCTGTTGCCGGCGGCTGTTGCGGTGGCGCGGTCGACTGGCTCCCCGCCGACGAGGCGGAAGAGATTGCCCATCAACTCGCTGCCGTTGCCGACCCGGTGCGCCTGCAGATGCTGTCGATCATCGCCAGGGCGCCGCGCGGCGAGGTGTGCGCGTGTGATTTTGTCGGACCGATCGAGAAGTCGCAGCCGACCATTTCTCATCACCTCAAGGTGCTCGCCGAGGCAGGTCTCGTCGAGGGAGAAAAGCGCGGTCGATGGGTGTGGTATCAGCTCTCGCCCAGCGCGCTGACCGGCCTGCTCGGGTCTGTGACACGAGCCACCTCGGCGCCGGCCTCCTCCGTGCCGACGGCCGATTGACCGCCCGATGTGCGGACGATTCGTCTCGACCGGTCAACCGGACAAGATCGCCGACTATTTCGGCGCCGCCGCCGATGTCGAATCGCTCGGCGACAACTTCAATGTCGCGCCGACCCATGACATCTACGCCGTCGTCGCTGGTCCGGACGGAGCGCCACGCGTCGAAGCCTTCCACTGGGGGCTCATCCCGCATTGGGCGAAGGACCGCAAGATCGCCTCCCGAATGATCAACGCCCGCTCCGAAACGCTGGGCGAGAAACCCGCCTACAAACCGCTCTTCCGCAAGAAGCGCTGCATCATCCCGATGGACGGCTTCTACGAATGGAAAGCGGGATCACCCGGCGGCCCGCTGAACGCGAAGGGCAAGCCGCTCAAACAACCGATGTTCATCAGCCGGCTCGATGGACAACCATTGGCTGTCGCCGGCCTGTGGAGCGCATGGAAGGACCCTGCGGACCCCGATGAGCGTTTCCTGCACTCGGCCACGATCGTCACGACAGCAGCCAACGAGACGATGCGTCCGGTTCACGACAGAATGCCCGTGATGATCCCGAAGTCGCGGTGGGCCGAATGGCTGGACCCGGCGAACGACGCACTCGACGACCTGGCGACGTTGTTCACCGTGCCCGCCGACGGATCGTTGGCCCTCGTACCCGTCTCGACCGACGTGAACAATGTGCGGAACAACGGACCAGAGCTGATCGTGCCGAAGGATCCCGCGCCCGAATCCTGAACGGATCAGCCGCCCTCGGTCGACGGGGTCGCGGCGCGGTCCTCGAGTCGAGGTGTGCCGATTCGGAGGTGTTCGGGCAGTTCCACGTGGAGTTCGTCACGACCGTCGACGCGCAGCTCACCCTCCGACATCGTGAGGTCGATCACGTGGCCACCGTGCGTCCGGTCGTCGGCGAGAAAATGGAGGTGATAGCTGGGCACCTCGACTCCCGCGACTCGGTCGGGAAAACGAAAGCCCACGACGGTGCCGGACGCACGCGGGAGTGACCATTCCGTCTGCTGCGCGGCCGCGTCGCCGAGCGGGGGCGAGATGGACGTCGGGGCAGGCGCGCCGGCCAGACGGAGCTCAGTGAAATCACCGTCGAGGCGCACCGCGAGCACACTCGGGGCACCAGGGGCCATCGCATCGACGACATCGCGCAGTGTCCGGAGACCGAGCGGACGCCGCAACGGCGAGTGGGCGAGCACGGAGAACCGGCAGACCACCGCGAACGGGATCGTCGTGTCGGCCGCCACCCTGGACGCCCGCCCATCGGCCGCCGCACCGTATGCCTCGCCGTCGACGATGATCAACTCGCCGCGAGGCTGTGCGGTCGAGCCGATGCCGTGGTCTCCCTTCTCGAGGACTGCGTCGATCGTGGCGTCGCCCTGGAGTCGCCCGGCGAGCAGGGTCTCGAGCGTTCCGGTCCGGAAGGCGTCGTGTTCGCGTGCGGAATCGTGCGCGATGCCGGCGAGCCGCATCGCCCGCAGATGGAGCGCAGCGAAGAATCGATCGTCGACGATGTCGGTCGCCATCGGCAGCTCGGAGTAGGCGCCCGTCAATCGAGTTCCGCGCGGATCGCTTCCGCCCACGACTCGAGATCGTCACGATCGACACTCGCGGCAGCGTTGGCAAAGGAGAGCTGTCCCATGTCGGTGGTCGGGATCGAGTGAATGTGGGTGTGGGGCACCTCGTAGCCGGCGATGATCACACCGACACGCTCGCACTCGAAGGCGCGACGCTGCGCGTCGGCGATGCGGTGGGTCACCCCGAACAGATGCGCGACGAGGTCGGGGGAGGCATCGACCCAATGGTCGACCTCCTCGATCGGCACGATCAGCACATGGCCGGATGCCATCGGATTGACCGACATGAACGCGACACACCGCTCGTCGCGATGGACGAAAGTGCCCGGTATCTCGCCCTGAATGATCTTGGTGAAGATCGTGGTCATCGACGTGGACTCCATCGCATGGCTCGCACCATACGCTGTGCACCGTGTCGACGGAGGAACGATCGAGCGAGGAGGGGCCGAGCGACGCCGCAACGAATCCGGACGCCGCTCCGTCGATGTTCGATGGCATCTGGACGATCCCGAATCTCATCACGCTGCTCCGCCTACTGTGCATCCCGCTGTTCCTCTATCTGTTGTTCGATCGGGAGAACCGCGTCGCCGCGGCGCTGCTGCTGGGCGCGCTCGGTGCCTCCGACTGGATCGACGGTTTCCTCGCTCGTCGGCTCGGCCAGGTGAGCGAGTTCGGGAAGGTCTTCGACCCAACCGTCGACCGGCTCCTGTTCATCGTCGGGATCACCGCGATCCTCATCGACGGCTCGATGCCGCTGTGGTTCGGACTCGCACTTCTCGCCCGCGAGGTACTCGTCGGCACAATGATGCTGGTCGCGACGTTCCTCTTCGACATGCCACGCATCGACGTCACGTGGCTCGGAAAGACAGCGACGTTCCTCTTGATGTTCGCGGTGCCGTCCTTCCTCCTCGGCAGCAGCGACATCGGGTGGGCGCCGTTCTTCGAGGCGGTCGGCTGGATTCTCGGGCTTCCCGGCCTGATGCTCAGCTACTGGACCGGTTTCGCCTACATTCCAGAGGTTCGCGCGAGTATCGCGGCGGGGCGGGTCGCCCGCGGCGACGCAATTTCGTCGACCCACTGATCGGGATACGGTTGCACCATGAACATTCCTGCCGACCTCCGCTACTCCAAGGACCACGAATGGATCAGGCGGGACGGGGACGTCGTCACCATCGGCATCACGGAGTTCGCGCAGGACTCACTCGGCGATGTCGTCTTTGTCGAGATCCCCGAGCAGGGCGCGCAGGTGGCGGCGGGCGATTCGTTCACCGAGATCGAGAGCACCAAATCGGTGAGCGACATCTACGCACCCGTCACGGGCGCGATCGCCACGGTCAACGACGCGCTCGAGGGGCAACCGGAACTCCTCAACAGCGATCCGTACGGCGAGGGCTGGATCTGCTCGATCGAAATGTCGAATCCCGGCGAGTTCGACGACCTGCTCGACGCGGACGGCTACCGGGCATTGACCGAGGCCTGAGCGGAGCGACATGATGACGTCATACGTGTTCTGTAACCAGTGCGGCCACCGCAATCCACCTGAGAGCAGCTTCTGTTCGAGTTGCGGCTCGGCACTCGACTCGCTCGACGATCGCACGATCACCCTGACGGCGATCGACCCGTTGCAGGATGCCCCCGGAACGGAAGATGATGTCGTCGTGCCGATCGGCGAGTTGCCGATCGAGACAGGAGTGCTCATCGTGCGAGCAGGGGCTCAAGCGGGTGCACGCTTCACACTCGATGAGGAGGTCACCCGTCTGGGGCGCCATCCCGACAGCGAGATCAGCCTCGACGACATCACCGTGTCGCGTCGCCACGCCAACATCACGCGCACCTCCGACGGCTACATCATCACCGACGCCGGGTCGCTCAACGGCACCTACGTCAACCAGGAACGCGCCGACCGTCTGCTGCTCCGGCACGGAGACGAACTGCAGATCGGCAAGTTCCGCCTCGTCTTCTTCGAACGAAGCGATGGCTGAGCAAGGTTCGTCGACCGCGACCCACCTGTCGATCGGTGAGGTTCTCGCGCTCGTGCTCGAGGAATTTCCGGACGTCACGATCTCGAAGATCAGATTTCTCGAGAGTCAGGGCCTGATCGACCCGGAACGAACGCCGTCCGGCTACCGCAAGTTCTACGACGACGATGTCGAGCTGCTCCGCTGCATTCTGCGCGAGCAGCGCGAGAACTATCTCCCGCTGCGCGTCATCAAGGACCGTCTCGACTCCGGAGAGATCGATCCGACCAACGAGCAGCAGCGGCCGGCGGGAATCAAGAACGTGTCGATTCCGCCGGACGATCCGGCCGTCGGACCGGCAGCAGACGACGGCTCGAGCTCATCGGCGCGCCGTGACCACCCTGCAGCGTGGCCGACGGGCCCGGGCGACACATCGTCCGCAACGTTCTTCGCGGCGGCAGACGCCGAGGCGCCGAACGGCGTCTCCGACGAAGAGGACACCGATCCTGCGCCAACGCCGGTGCATCAGCCGCTCCCCGTCCCGCCTGGCGGGCTGGACGCAGCCGAGGTGTGTTCGCTCACAACCCTCACCGCTGGTCAGCTCGCCGAACTCGTGTCGTACGGCGTCGTGGCCGCCGAGAGCAACGGAACGCGCTTCGACGACCGTGCCCTCGAGATTGCTACGGTCGCCAAGCGGATGCTCGACGCCGGTCTCGACGCCCGCCACATGCGCGGCTGGCGCGTTGCAGTCGAACGCGAGGCCGGACTCTACGAGCAGCTGATCTCGCCGCTGCTGCGCCAGCGCAACCCGGACGCGCAAGAGCAGGCACTCGTGAATCTGCGCCATCTCGAGCGACTCGGGACCGAGCTCCACGGCGCGCTGATGCGCGACGCGCTCCACCCACATCTCGACGGCTGAGCGCAGGGCCGATACCCGATCGTCCGATCGCGCGGGACCCCGGGTGGACGGGCGCGGTAACCTCATGGGGTGATCCCGCTCGAGCTGGTCGGTGTCCGGGTCGAAATCCCGGCAAACACCCCGATGGTGCTGCTGCGCGAGCAGGATGGGCGACAGCGGCTCCTCCCGATCTACATCGGCAGTCCCGAGGCGTCCTCGATCCACTACGCGCTCTAAGGCCTCGAGCCGCCCCGACCGCTCACGCACGACCTGTTCCTCACCACACTGGCCGAGTTGGGCGCAGTGGTCAGTCAAGTCGTCGTCACCGAGATGCGCGATCGCACCTACTTCGCCGAGTTGCATCTCCGGATCGGCGACGACGAAAAGGTCATCTCGGCTCGACCGTCGGACGCGATCGCCCTCGCCGTGCGCTGCGACGCGCCACTGTTCGCCAGCGAGCAATTGATCGACGAGGTCGGTCAGGAGCCGCCGAGCGAGCCGGAGACCGACGCCGCCGAGATCATCGACGAGTTCAAGGACTTCATCGAGAACGTCAGCCCCGAAGATTTCGGCGCCTGACCACTGTCCGGGGGTATCGCCCGCAGTTGACGCCGCGCGGCGGACTCCGTAGTGTTCACGGTCTCACACCGCTGTAACTACGGTAGTGTCGGTACGCCTGGGCATCGACGTGTACGTGGTTGTGCGAGACGTTGGGGCGTCGAACGGAGGCAGAAGATGAGTGCAGCACCGGACATCGATCAGCGGTCGACAGACATGACGCGACCCGCCGAGGTCGGGTACGGCGGGACCCATACGGCGAAGATCGTCGGCATCTCGTACCGCCAACTCGATTACTGGGCGCGGACCGATCTCATCCGCCCGTCGCTCAGCGATGCCCGTGGCAGCGGCAGCCGTCGCCAGTACTCGTACAACGATCTCCTCGAACTGAAAGCGATCAAGAAGCTGCTCGACTCGGGAATCAAGCTCGAGCAGGTGCGCAACGTCTTCGAGTACCTCCGCGAGCACGTTGGAGCCGACATCGCAGCGGCACACATCGTGATCGACGGCGGCAGCGTCGTGCTGTGCGAGGGCGACGAGCTGATCGACGTGCTCCAGAACGGCCAGGGTGTCCTCAACGTCCTGTCGCTCGGCGGCGTTCGTGAAGAACTCGAAGCCGATCTCGCGCCGATCGACGGCACCCTCGCGGACGACCGACGCCGCGCTCGCAATACCGGATGACATCCAAGCAATCTCCGCTCGCCGACCGCCATCGTGCGCTCGGCGCGAACATGGTCGAGTTCGGAGGATGGGAGATGCCGATCGCGTACAAGTCCGGCACGATCGCCGAACACCTGGCATGCCGCGAGGCGGTCGCGATGTTCGACGTCTCGCACCTCGGCACGGTCCGTGTCGAGGGCCCTGACGCACTCGATCGGCTGCAACGCACGCTCACCAACGATCTCGCCAAGATCGGCCCCGGCCGCGCCCAGTACACACATCTACTCGACGCGGACGACGCCTCCGTGCTCGACGACATCATCGTGTGGTGGCACCCGCGCGCCGACGGCGAACCTGACGTCTTCGACGTCATGCCGAACGCCTCGAACACCGACCGGGTCACCGATGCAGTCGGAGGGGAGGTCACCACCGCCGCCCGCGCCATCATCGCAGTGCAAGGTCCGCTCGCGGCCGAGCGCATCGCGGCGGTCTTCCCGGAGGCGTCCAACGTCAAGCGATTCCGAGTCGAGCATCTCACGTGGCGTGGCATCGACTGCACGGTCGCCGGCACCGGGTACACCGGTGGCCGAGGACTCGAGATCGCGGTGCCCGTAGCCGATGCACCACTGCTCTGGAACGCACTGTTCGACTCCGGAATCCCTCCGGCCGGTCTCGGCGCCCGCGACACCTTGCGACTCGAAGCAGGCCTGCCATTGCACGGCCACGAACTCGGGCCGGGCATCACGTCACTACAGGCGGGTCTCGGGTGGGTCGTCGCGTGGGACAAGCCCGAGTTCCGCGGTCGGGAAGCCGCACAGGCAGAGCGAGAACGCGGGCACGAGCGTCATCTGTTCGGAATCGAGACCGACGGTCGACGACCAGCGCGGTCCGGGTGCGCCGTCTACATCGGCGAACAGCACGCGGGCGAGGTGACGAGCGGCAACTTCTCACCCGTCCTCGGCCACGGCGTCGCACTCGCGTTCCTGCCGTCGGATACCGCCGAAGGCCAACAGGTCGAGGTCGACGTGCGGGGCACGCGGCTCTCCGGCCACGTCGTGCGTCCGCCATTCGTCTCGACGTAGCGTCACTGAAGCGGCGCTCGCGGTCGCAATCACCGGCGAGGGCATCGGCCTCGGGGCTCGTCGTCTGCGCCTACTCCTCTGCGGTCGCGTTCGAGCCGGCCTTCTTCGTGGCGGTCTTCTTCGTCGCGGTCTTCTTCGCAGAGGT
>JASJHI010000309.1:0-2947 GCA_033791105.1 Acidimicrobiia bacterium
GGTAGATGGCCTGCCGGGACGATCGACATTCTCAGCTGGTCACGCGATCAGACGCTGATGTCGGCCGTTCCCGTGGTCAGCCGGGTCGAGAACGTCCAGGTCACGACCTTTCGCGACTCCGCTCGTGGCGCGCTTGGTTACACGTTGACCGTTGCAGCGATGCCCGCGGCATTTCAACCTGAGGAGTCGACCCACGTCCCGTAGCGGAAGGCGGAGCAGTGTGCTCATTGCGGAAGCTGGATTCCGTGTGCGGCGGGCACGTCTTCTCAGGAGACGTTGAACTGCACCACGGCGAGAGCACCCGTGCGCCGGCTGTATATTCGATCAGATATAGTCACAGCAAGGATGTGGGATCCCAACTGAGGCGCTGTCGAGACCGCGCCGGACTCTCCCAACGATCTCTCGCTGATGCCGCGGGCACCTCCCAGCCGACGGTCGCGGCATACGAGTCGGGGCGGGTCACGCCGAACGTCGACACGCTCGACCGGCTGCTCGCAGCGTGCGGCTACACCATCGATGTCGTTCCAGATGTGAACTCACCTCGCTGGACCCGCGTCGAAGAAAAGAGCCTGGCGATCCATCGACAGATCGCAGCTCGCCTGCTCCGCAACCCCCAACCCACGGTCGCCAAGGCCCGGTCCAACCTGATCAGGCTTCGGAGCGCCGACAGAGGACATTCGGCGCGCTGGCTCAGCGAGTGGGACGAGCTCCTCGATCGGCCGACGGACGAGATCGTCACCGCCATGCTCGCTCGGACACAGCGCGGCATCGACCTCCGCCAGATGACACCGTTCGCCGGGGTGCTCACCGTCGCCGAACGCCGCAAGGCGTTGCGTTCGGTCCCTCGAACCGATGCCGCATGAAACGCTCTGACCTCGAACACCTCCTTCGGGCAGCCGGACGCGTCATCGGCGCCGACCAGCTCATCGTCGTCGGGTCCCAAGCCATCCTCGCCACCGTCCCAGAGTTCATGCTCCCACCCGAGGCCACGATGTCCGTCGAAGCCGACCTCATCCCACTCGGCGGAACCGAAGCCCTCGCCGACCAGATCGACGGCGCAATCGGTGAGGCATCGGTGTTCCACGAAACGTTCGGCGTCTACGCCCAAGGAGTCGGCTACGAAACGATCACCGCACCCGACGGATGGCGCGATCGACTCATCGAGTACTCCAACGACAACACCGACGGCGTCACCGGGCTCTGCTTGGAGATCAACGACCTCTGGCTCGCCAAACTCGCCGCCGGTCGACCCAAGGATTTCGAGTTCTGTCGCGCCCTCGTCAGAGCGAAGCTCATCACCTCCGACATCGTCCGATCACGAACGTCGACGATCGATCCGAGGATCGACGCAAATCAACTCGAGACTCGAGTCGAGCGACTCCTCGGCGAACACGGTTCGAAGTAGTTGCACGATTGCTGCACGGCTCACACTCCGAGCGCCAGAGTTCGGGCGCTTCACCTGGCCACAGTGCTGTCAGCCGGAACCAAACTTGAAGCTTCCCAAGCTGAGGTCGGTCGATCAAGCTCCGAGGGCGGACGTGACCTGGCTCGTCAGAAGCGGCGGGTCGCTATCGACCCAGTGCGAATACCTCGACAGCGTGAAGGCTGTTGATTCGTGCCCCAGCAGTCCACTGACCGTTTGTGGGGCAACACTCTCAGAGAGCAGCCTCGTCGCAAATGTGTGTCGGAGGGTGTGGGGCGTCCACGGGATCTCGCCGAGCATCTCGGCGAGTTGCGGCCGGAGGTATCGAGTGACCGCCTGGGTGAACGTGTCCGGGTTGGCGAATCCACCATCCCGACCCACGAACAGCAGACCGTTGATCGGCGTCACGCCATGGTGCTGGCGATAACGCCTCACGGCAGCAATCGTCCGATCAGGGATCACCACCGTTCGTCGGGAGCGTTTTGTCTTGAGCCGTTTGTCTACGAGCAGATCGTCTTCTTCGGTGATGCCGGTGTTCACCTTGAGACGATTGGTCTGCTCGTCGATCATGGTCGCTTTCACCGCCATGATCTCTCCGCGTCTCAGCCCGCAGTCGAGACCGATCAACACCGGCAGTGCCCAGGGTTCGGCCTCGATGTTCGCCAAGCACCAATCTGCGAGGGCATCTGCTTGGGCGGTGTCGAACACGACGAGTGCTTCGACTCCTTCGTCGCGCGGGCGGGCAATGATCTCGGCGTCACGAACTGGATTCGAGCGGAGCAGGTCGTCGTTGACGGCGGTCTTCATCGCAGACGACAGCGTCGACAGGATGTTCCGAATCGTCTTCGGTGAAAGCGTCCGGGCGTGCCGACCTGTTGACGGGTATCGAGTAGCGAGTCGTCCCCCGGCACCGAGCGCCGCGCCGGCACGATGAATGCGACCCGTTGAGTTCAGCGCCTCGGCGATCGCCGAGACATGACTCGGACGAAGCTCACCAAGCTTGATCCCCGAGAGGTGCGGGGCAAGGTGAAGCCGAACGTGACGCTCGACGATCTTGGCTGACGAGTAGCGATCTCTCGAACGAAGCTGCTCAGATCGGATTCGAGCCCAGTCGGTGATCCATTCGCTGGCATCGGTCGTCTGACGATGCGACGCCAACACAGGCGATGATCGCAGAGCGTCGCGCTTCGTCTCGAACGGCCCGTCGAACCACCGACGGCGATGCCCGTCGACTATCTCCGATCGTCGTACGAACCAGCCAGTCGACCGTTCCTCGATAACACCGGTTCCGCGGGTGGCCCGTCCCCTCGCTGTCGTCATGCCACCGCTCCCGACACACCCAACCAGCGACCGAGATCGGCAACGGTGACGAGCCAGCAGCCACCGACCAGGCGTCCGCCGGGAATCCGACCCGAGCGCAACCCGTTCCGCATTGCCTTGACCCCGACTCCCGCTATCTCTGCCGCCTCCGCACACGGGATCATTCCCGAGCTGTACGCATCGAGGCGCTCGACAAGACGAAGG
>JASJHI010000310.1:0-7002 GCA_033791105.1 Acidimicrobiia bacterium
GCGGATCATGGCCCACAACGGAGGTTTCGAACAGATCGAACTCGTCGAGGCCGAACTTGGCCCCGACCTCGCTCGTGTCCACGGCGACACCGACTCCGAGCGTTTCTTCGCTCTGATCACGAAACGGATCGCCGAACACGAGGGTGATGTGTCCGCAGGAGTCGCCGACGCGGTTCGGTGGCTCGCTGAGAACGTGCCGCTCTACTCACTCAACCTCGTGCTCGCCACCGAGAACCAGCTCTGGGCACTCAGGTATCCCGAACATCATCACCTCTACGTGCTCCGACGTCCGCTGATCGATCCGCACGGCCGAACGTTTCGCGCCGTGAGTCCGACGATGCGCGTCGCCGCGACCGAACTCGGAATGGGCGAGACCGTCGTCGTCGCATCCGAGCCGATGGACGAGAAGTCCGATTGGCGTTTGATGGATCCGGGTGAGCTGATGCATGTCTCCGCTGACCTGGAGGTCGACTCTCAGATCGTGATCTCCGAGCCGCCCGCGCTGCGCTCGGTCGATCCGCTCCCGTACGTTCCCTGACCTCGCCCGTCGTCGCCGTCGCCTGCCTACAGAACCTGTTCGGTCGGCGACCGGTGAGGCGGCAAGACTGCCCCGATGGCAATCGAGATGCGCACGCCGACCGAGGACGATCTGCCGGCGCTCATGGAGATCGACGGGCGAGCCTTCGGTGAACCCTGGAACGACGCAGGCGCCGCGGTGTTCCGTCCGGTGTGTGATCTCGGCCGTTTCCGAATCGTGTGCGATGGCGACGACATCGTCGGAGCAGCCGGATCCTTCGAGCAGGAACTCACCGTCCCGGGCGGACGGCAGGTGCGTGCCGGCGGAGTTACATGGGTCTCGGTGACCCCCACTCATCGCCGACGAGGTCTCCTCCGGCGTTTGATGACAGCCATTCACGCCGACATCGCCGACCGCGGTGAGCCGGTCGCGCTGCTCACCGCCAGCGAAGGCGGCATCTACGAGCGCTTCGGTTATGGCGTGGCCACACGCTCTCGACTGATCGAGATCGATCGGCGGCGCACGCAGATCTCCCCCCGATTCCTCCCGCCGTCGGGGACCGCAGACGGCCAGCTGCGGATCGTCGATCCCGGCGACCACATCGACCAACTCGTGGAGACGTTCGATCGGTACCGGCGAGAGCGTGTCGGGGAGATCGACCGCAGCGCGGACTGGACGCGCCTGCGTCTATTCGAGTTCGGGAAGATGACCTCCGCCGCGCTGCACCCGGATGGGTTCGCCGTGTGGGCGGTCAATCCGCACTGGAACGAAGGCAACCCCGAGTTCGAGCTCCGGCTGCAGGATCTCGTGGCTGTCACACCTGAAGCCCACGCTGCCCTGTGGAACCTCGTGCTGTCGGTCGATCTCGTCGGACCGATCCGTAGTCGCCAGGCGGTGTCCCTCGACGACCCGCTGCCGTTCCTCATCGACGATCAGCGCGCGTTGCGCACGACAGATGTCAACGACATGTTGTGGGCGCGTCCGAGCGATGTCAGCGGTGCGTTCGGGGCGCGGACGTACGGCACCGATGATGCGTTCGTCGTCGAGGTCGTCACCGATGACGGAACGCAGCGGTGGAAGATCAGCGGATCGCCCGAGGGTGCCGACATCCGCAAGGTGCGATCGAGACCGCAGATCACGACCGACCAGGCGTCGCTCGGCGCACTCTTCCTCGGTGGCGTGCGGCCATCGACGCTGGCGGCAGGCCGTCGGCTGACCGCTACGTCCGCCGACGTGCTTCGGCGCGCCGACAACTTCTTCGGGTGCGCCCCGCTCGCGCACTGCTCGACCGGTTTCTGATCAGCGTCTGATCCTGATCATCATCTGATCGACCAGTGCTTCACGGCCGGCGGGCGAGGCCCCGGAATCTCACCGGTCGTTCGTCGAGCTCCTCGGCGTAGTGCGCTGACCATCCGGCGATGCGGGCGATCGCAAATATCGGGATGTCGGGGTCGAGACCGCTGACCCAAGTGAGCGCGGCGAGGGCGACGTCGATGTTCGGGGGACGGGGGAGTACGCGGCCGACCTCGGCGATGACCTCGTCGACGAGAGCCATTCGCTCGCCGTCCGGCTCGATGTCGCGCACAGCGGCCAGCAGCAGCTCGCACCGCGGATCGACCGACCGGTAGACCTTGTGGCCGAATCCCGGGATCGGTCGTCCACCATCGAGCGTCCGCCGCACCACCGTCGCCGCGCCATCGATCGCGCACTCCTCGATGAAGCGATGCGCGAGCGGCGCAGCCGAACCGTGGAGTGCACCTTCGACCACCGCCAGACCGGCCGCGAGCGAGCCGTACGGGGTGGTGCGGACCGATGCCGCGATCCGCACCGCGAGCGTGCTCGTCGCCAATTCGTGATCGGCCAGACACATCATCGCGACGTCGATCGCGCGGACGACCTCGGGCCGTGGACGGTCCGTCCAGATCGCTGCCACGCGCTCGGCATACGGTCCGGTGCGTCGCCCCGATCCGAGCAGTGTCGGTGTGACCAGCAGGAGCCGCCGTCCCGCAGCGGGTGCGTCGTCGTCCGGATGGCCTCCGGCGAGAACCGACGCCACAGCTGCCATCCGCTGCGGAACCGTGATGCCCGCGAGGTCCGCGACGGGCGTGCAGCGTTCGATGTCGCCGGGTTCGGCCTCGGGCCAGATGACCTCATCCACGTTCGCTACTGCAGGATCGGTAGTCGTGTTCGTCGACCAGATGAGTTCCGCGACGCTCTCGAAGTGGCCCTCGAGCACCAGGTCGGAGAGTGGACGGCCGCGGTACCGGACGCCGCGCTCGCTGAGCGTGGTGATGTGTGAGGTGATCTGCACGTCGATCGTCGGCGTCGGTGCCAGTGGAGCGCGACGCGAGCGACCGGCGAGTTCTTCGATCTCATCGAGTTCGAAGAGTGAGGCGCGTCCGTCGGCCGCCGTCTGGCGCGAGATCTTTCCGCGGCTGACATAGGCGTAGAGCGTGGCCGGCGTGACCCCGAGCAGGCGAGCTGCCTCGGCGGACCGGATGAGCGTCGACATCCCACCATTCTGGCCACACTGGTTGATGAAATCAATGTTGACAAAAGCAATGTTGATTAATGCGGGACCGCGTTGGAGACTCGGGTCATGACGACTCAACAGATCGACGTACCCGCTGGACTGAACGGCGTGGTCGCGGCCGAAACGGAGATCGGCGCGGTGCACGGCGACGAGGGCTTCTTCCACTACCGGGGCTACGACGCAGCGGAACTCGCACGGGCACACTCGTTCGAGGAGGTCTGGTACCTCGTCCGCGAGGGCCGCCTCCCGCATTCGTCCGAGCTGACGGACTTCCGCAGATTCATCGCTCGGCACCGGCGCCTGCCTGGAGAGCTGCTCCCCGTTGTCGAGAGGGTCGCGGCGACCGCGGCGACCCCGTTGTCGAAGCTTCGCGCCGTACTCTCCGTCGCCGCGCCCGTGCTGGGGCTGGCGCCCGTGATCGACGTCGACGACGCCGAGTGCCGTGAGCAGACATTGCGCGTGGCCGCCGTCGTGCCGACGATCTTGGCCGCGCTGCACCGGCTGGGCCGCGGAGAGCAGCCGGTCGCGGATCAGCCCGACCTCGGTCACGCCGCCGCGTACCTCCACGGGACAACCGGCTCGATACCCACACCGGTCGCCGCGCGGGCGGTCGAGCAGTACATGATCCTGACGATCGACCACGGATTCAACGCGTCGACGTTCACGTCGCGCGTGGTGGCGTCGACCGGTGCCGACGCCGCCGATGCGGTGTGCGCCGCGTTGGGCGCGCTCGCCGGACCGCTGCATGGTGGTGCGCCGAGCCGCGCGCTCGATGCGCTCGACGAGATCGGCAGGCCGGATCGTGCCGCAGCCTGGGTCCGGGAGGAGGTTGCCGCTGGTCGCAAGATCATGGGTTTCGGTCATGCTGTCTACCGCGCGCCGGATCCTCGCTCAGGACTGCTCAGGGAGGTGGCCGAACGGCTCGGAGGTGACCTCGTCGATCAGGCGATCGCCGTCGAGGCGGAGATCCTCGTGACCCTCGCCGAGCTCAAGCCCGGACGGCCGCTGCCCAGCAATGTCGAGTTCTATGCCGGAGTCGTGATGGAAACCGCCGGCCTGCCGAGACCGATGTTCACGCCGACGTTCGCGGTGAGCCGCACCGTCGGGTGGTCCGCCCACATCGTCGAGCAGGCAGCCGTCGGCAAGCTGATCCGCCCGAGCTCTCGTTACACCGGCCCACCCCCTCCCCGAGATTTGTACGCAGGATCCCGCTGAGCGGGAAGATCAGCACACAGAAC
Organism: Acidimicrobiia bacterium; assembly: GCA_033791105.1. Classification (GTDB taxonomy): domain Bacteria; phylum Actinomycetota; class Acidimicrobiia; order Acidimicrobiales; family Ilumatobacteraceae; genus JASJHI01. The sequence continues at coordinate 4,289 of JASJHI010000310.1, forward strand.
CGCGGTGGATGGCACCTCTCTCCGAAACTTGTGCACAGAATCGCGCTGAGCGGGAAGATCGGCACGCAGAACCGAACGGTTGTCGAGGAAGTGTGGGCGGTAGCCTCGGCGCTCGTGTCCGCACGCATCACCCCCGACGCGGTCTCGAAGGTAGCGCGGCTCGCCCGCCTCACGCTCAGCGACGCCGAACTCGACCGCGCAACCGATCAGCTGGCCGACATGCTCGACCACTTCGCCGACATCGATGCCCTCGATCTCGATGACGTCCAGCCGATGACCCAGCCGACCCCGCTCGTCAATGTGCTCCGGGACGATGTCGTACAACCGGGCCTCGACCGGGACGAGGTCCTCGCGGAGGCCCCGCGCGCCGAGGACGGCCGATTCCGTGTGCCGCCGATCGTCGGGCTCGCCGAATGACCGCTGACGCTGCCCCACTACCAACGACGGCGACCGGAATCGCGGCAGCGATTCGCCACGGATCGGTCAGCGCGGTCGACATCGTCGAACGGCACCTCCGCGAGATCGACCGCCGTGAGCCGGAGATCCACGCCTTCAACACCGTCCTCGCAGACGAAGCGCGAACACGAGCCGCCGAAATCGACGCCCAGGTCGCAGCGGGCGGCGATCCCGGACCCCTTGCCGGTGTGCCGGTCGCGCTGAAGGACAACATGTGCACGCGTGGCATCCCGACGACGTGCTCGTCGCGGATCCTCGACGGGTGGAAGCCGCCCTACGACGCAACGATCGTCACCAAACTCCGTGACGCTGGGGCCGTCGTCATCGGCAAGACCAATCTGGACGAGTTCGCGATGGGCTCCAGCACCGAGAACTCGGCGTTCGGCGCGACGCATAATCCCCACGACCTCTCCCGCGTCCCGGGCGGGTCGAGCGGCGGATCGGCCGCTGCGGTCGCAGCCGGGTTCGCTCCGCTCGGTCTCGGGTCCGACACCGGCGGCTCGATCCGTCAGCCGGCCGCGCTCTGCGGGGTGGTCGGTGTGAAGCCGACCTATGGCGCGGTCAGTCGCCTCGGCCTGATCGCGTTCGCCTCGAGCCTCGATCAGATCGGCCCGTTGACCAACACGGTCGAGGATTCGGCCGTGCTGCTCGAAGCCATCTCCGGTCACGACCCACTCGACTCCACGTCGATCGCTCAGGGTCCGCTCGAGCTGACGTCCGAACTCGATCGCGGGGTCGAAGGACTGCGTGTCGGGCGCATCACCGATCTGCCCCAGGGTGCGAGTCCCGATGTGATCGAACGGGTCGATCAGGCCTTCGACGCACTGCGCGACTCCGGCGCCACGATCGTCGACGTGCGGGTCCCAGCGTTCACCTACGGCCTCACGGCCTACTACCTGATCGCGCCCGCCGAAGCCTCGAGCAATCTCGCCCGTTACGACGGGGTGCGGTTCGGGCTGCGCGAGGAGGCGCCTGACACCAACGCGATGTACATGGCGACCCGCACGGCCGGATTCGGCGACGAGGTCAAGCGCCGGATCATGCTCGGTACGTATGCGCTGTCGGCCGGCTACTACGACGCCTACTACGGCCGGGCACTCAAGGTGCGCCGCCGCATCGCCGACGATCTGGCGCACGCGTACGCCGATGCCGACGTTCTCGTGCTGCCGTCGTCACCTTCGGTCGCCTTTCCGATGGGGGACAAGACCGCTGATCCGATGTCGATGTACCTCTGCGACACGTACACGATCCCGTCGAACCTCACCGGCCACCCGGGCATCAGCGTGCCGTTCGGCACCGGCGAGGCGGGACTGCCGGTCGGCGTGCAGGTACTCGCCCCCGCCCTCGGCGACGGACTGATGTTCCGGGCCGCCGCCGAACTCGAACGGAGGGCGCCATGAGCGAGCCGAGCGCGCCCGAGCTGTGGACCCACGATGGCTACGAGATGGTCGTCGGGCTCGAGGTGCACGTCGAGTTGGCGACGGCGACGAAGCTGTTCTCGGCGTCACCGAACCGCTTCGGCGACGATCCGAACACGAATATCGACCCGGTCACACTCGGGCTCCCCGGCGCGCTGCCGGTGCTCAATCGGCGCGCGGTCGAACTGGCGATGCGGCTCGGGCTCGCGCTCAACTGCACCGTGCAGCGCTCGACATTCGCCCGCAAGAACTACTTCTACCCTGACATGCCCAAGGCGTACCAGATCAGCCAATACGAGGAGCCGATCAGCATCGACGGCTGGCTCGATCTCCCAGATGGCACGCAGGTCGGGATCGAGCGCGGCCACCTCGAGGAGGACACCGGCAAGTCCACCCACATCGGCGGTGCCGGTGGACGCATCCACGGCAGCGATCACTCGCTGATCGACTTCAACCGAGCCGGCGTACCGCTCGTCGAGATCGTGAGTCGCCCCGACATTCGTTCACCCGAACAGGCCAAGGCGTACGTCAACGAGCTGCGCGCGATTCTCGTCGCGGTCGGTGCGTCCGACGCGAAGATGGAGGAGGGGTCGATGCGCGTCGATGCCAACGTTTCGGTTCGTCCCAGAGGTTCCGACGAGCTTCGTACCCGGTGTGAGATCAAGAACATCAACTCGCTTTCATCGCTCGGCCGCGCGATCGCCCACGCGGCCAACCGCCACATTGACCTCTACGGCACGAACGAACGACCGCACCAGGAGACTCGTCACTGGGACGAAGAAGCCGGCCGCACCCGCTCCGGTCGATCCAAGGAGGACGAGGACGACTACCGCTACTTCC
>JASJHI010000311.1:0-4594 GCA_033791105.1 Acidimicrobiia bacterium
CCGATCGTTCCGGTCGACGGCACCACCGACGGCCGCAACCATCTCCTCGAAGCGGCCGGCCTCAGCACCGACTACACGTTCGACACCTTCGTCAAGGGTGCGTCGAACCAGTTCGCGCTCGCCGCTGCACTCCGCGTGGCCGAAACACCTGGTCGCAGCTACAACCCGTTGTTCATCTACGGCTCCGCCGGCCTCGGCAAGACACACCTCTTGCACGCGATCGGCCACTACGTCCACTCGAACTATCAGCACTATGAAGTGCGCTACGTCTCCACCGAATCATTCCTCAACGAGTACGTCGACGCGATCCGGCAGAACACCACAGCCAACCTTCGCCGCCGCTACCGCGATGTCGACGTGCTGCTGATCGACGACATCCAGTTCATCGAAGGCAAGGAGGGACTGCAGGAAGAGTTCTTCCATACGTTCAACTCCCTCCACGGCGCGAACAAGCAGATCGTGATCTCTTCCGACCGCGTGCCCGACGCGATTCCGACCCTCGAAGAACGCCTCCGCGGCCGGTTCAAGTGGGGTCTCATCACCGACATCCAGCCGCCCGACGTCGAGACACGCTTGGCCATCCTCCGCAACAAGGCCGAGCGTGACCGGGTCGAGGTACCCAACGAGACCCTGGAGTTCATCGCTTCGAACATCGCCACCAACATCCGCGAGCTCGAAGGCGCGTTGATCCGTGTCACCGCCTTCGCGAGCCTCAACCAGGTTCCGATCACCACCGACTTGGCCAAGATCCAGCTCGTCGATCTCCTCAACAACAACAAGCCAAAAGTACGCACCGACGAGGAGCTACTCGCCGACATCGCGGCGATCCTGAAGTTCGATGTCGAGGCACTCAAGGGAAAGAGTCGGCAACGACCGTTGGTCACCGCGCGGCAGATCGCGATGTACGTGTTTCGTGAGCTGACGGATCTCAGCTATCCCGCGATCGCCCGACTGTTCGGCGGTCGCGACCACACGACGGTGATCCACGCCAACGACAAGATCCAGCGTCTGATGAGCGAACGCAAACAGATCTACGACCAGGTCACCGATCTGCTCCAGCAACTGAAGGCCTGAACCGTGATCACGACGCTCGACGGGCCTGTGCACGGCACGGGGAAAGCACAGGGGACATCCAGGACACGCGCGGGGGATATCGCGCAGTCGTCCACCGAACCACAACGTTGTAAGCCGCGCCCTGGGGATCGGGCAGAATCCCCTGTGAGCGAAGATGTTGGCTCTACGCTGGCTCGACGCGTGGTTGTCCCCAACCCACAGGCCCTACTACTGCCACTACCTATCAAGATGCCCATGTATGAGGAGAAGTACTCACTGTGAAGTTCCGTTGCGAACGTGACGTTCTCGCCGACGCTGTCGGTTCGGCTGCCCGAGCAGCAACGAACCAGACCGGCACCCTGCCGGTGCTCGCCGGCATCCGGATGGAGATCGCTGGCGACGCGCTCACGATCATCGGCACCGACCTCGAGCTGACCATCCGCCTCACCATCGCTGTGTGTGGCGAACGCGACGGTGCCGCGGTCGTGCCGGCCCGCTTGGTCGGCGACATCGTCAAGTCACTGCCCGCTGGTGCTGTCGAGATCGATCTACGCGACGACGAGATGTCGATCAGCGCGGGCCGTTCGAATTTCTCTGTGCGTCCGCTTGCGCTCGAGGATTATCCCGCGCAAGCCGAGCCCGCCGCGCAGGCGGTCGTGGTGCCCGCTGAAGCGATGTCCGAAGCGCTCAACCAGGTGGTGCGGGCAGCGTCCACCGACGATGCCCGCGCGGTCTTGACAGGGGTGCTGCTCGCATCCGAGGACGACGGGATCCGGATGGTCGCGACCGACTCGTACCGTCTCGCTGTTCGGGATCTCCCCGATTCGTCGGTGCTCGGTTCCGGCCAGAAGGTCCTCATGCCCGCTAAGGCGCTGAACGAGCTGCAGCGTCTGATCGGCGACGCGTCGGATTTGTCGGTCCGTCTCGGCGAGCGCGAGGCCACGTTCGACATCGGCAATACCCGACTGAGCACCCGTCTGATCGAAGGCGAGTTCCCCAACTACCGCAACCTGTTGCCGACCAGCCAGCCCAATGTCTTGACCGTCGGGAAGGCGGCGATGGTCGAGGCGATCCGACGAGTGAAGATCCTGGCGCAGGATTCGACACCCGTCCGACTCGAGCTCGGCGGTGACACGGTGCGGCTCACGGCGATCACCCAGGATGTCGGTACCGCAGCGGAGGAGGTCGACGCCGGCTACGAGGGTGCCGAGATGGTGGTCGCATTCAACCCGGACTACCTGGCCGCAGGAATCGACGCGGTCGACAGCGACGACGTCACGTTGACCACGATGGATCCGATGAAGCCTGCGGTGCTGCGCGGCGTCGGCCGCGACGACTACCTGTACTTGTTGATGCCGGTGCGTGTAGCCGATTGATCGTCGAGCGGCTCGAGCTCGTCGACTTCAGGAACTACGAATCAGGCGCGTTCGAACTCACATCCGGTGTCACCGCGATTCTCGGTGACAACGGTGAGGGCAAGACCAATCTCGCAGAGGCACTGGCGTATCTCGCGACACTGTCGTCGTTCCGCGGTGCACCCAACGACGCGATGGTGCGTGCAGGAACCGAAACGGCGGTGATCCGCGCCACGGTCCGGCACGACGACGGCCGTGAGACCTTGATCGAGGCGGAACTCGCGCGGGCCGGCCGCAACCGCATCCAGGTGAATCGTCAGAAGCTCGGTCGTGTACGGGAGTTGCTCGGCTCGGTCCGCGTCACCGTGTTCTCGCCCGATGACCTCGCGCTCGTCAAGGGTGGGCCGGGCGACCGACGTCGATTCATGGATGACACCCTCGTCGCGCTGGCGACGAAGTACGACGCGATCCGGCTCGAGATCGATCGAGTCGTGAAGCAACGAAACACCCTGCTCAAGCAAGCGTCTGGCCAACTCACGCCGGAAGTCGAGTCGACGCTCGACGTCTGGGATTCCAAGCTCGTCGAGGTCGCCGACCAGTTCGGCTACGCGCGGGCGACACTCATCGCGCGCCTCTCGCCGATGGTGATCGAGGCGTACGAGGAACTCGCGGGCGGTCCGACGCCGGTCGAACTGACCTACGAGCCCGAGTGGCGACGGGTCGGGCTTGCGCAGGCGCTGTTGGACGCACGGCCGCTCGATCTTCGGCGCGGGGTGTCGACGGTCGGACCGCACCGTGACGAACTGACCGTGACGATCGGCGGCATGTCGAGTCGTACTCACGCGTCACAGGGTGAGCAGCGCACGTTGGCACTCAGCCTGCGCCTCGCCGCACACCGGCTCGTCACCGACCGTACCGGCTCGTCGCCGGTACTCGTGCTCGACGACGTCCTCTCCGAACTCGACGACTCGCGCGGGGCGGCCCTTCTCGGGCATCTCCCGGCCGGCCAGGTGATCATCACGAGTGCCGCCGGCCTGCCGCCTGCTGCTGTCGCCGACCAGGTGCTCCACATCCGCGCGGGCCGCGTGTCCGCACAGTGAGATCTTGTCGCGACCCCGCCCGCTATGGGCGGTCGCGCCCCCTTCCTCGTGTCGGCTCTGTACCGTGACCACATGCGAGATCCAGTGCCGCTCACGAGTGCGCTCGACGGCATCATGAAGTCGCTCCGCGGCACTGACCGCAAGGAGATCGGCGGGGTGTTCGGTCGATGGGACGAATCGGTCGGCGATGGGGTCGCGGCGCACGTACGACCGGTGAAACTCGACAAGGGTGTGCTGACCGTCGAGGCCGATGACGCGGCCTGGGCAACCGAGACGAAATTCATGTCCGGACGGCTCATCGAGCGTCTTGCCGAGGTTGCCGGGGTCCATGTCGAGCGGCTCGAGGTGCGGGTCGCCGGCAGTCGCCCGGCGCGCTGATCTCGGCCCTGAGGGCGCGTCGGTCCCGGCGTCGAATGCGGCGAAATCCGCCGCTATCGACGCCGAGAACATATGTACGAAAACGGGTTCTCGGACGGCCCGACGGTCCCCCGTTCCGGGACACGCCGCTGGTAGGCTGGAGCGCATTCGCGAGAGGGTCTGGAACCCATCTCCGACACCCGAATTCCGGGCGATCGGCGTGTGGGGTCCGGCTCACCCGATCGCCCGCAGCACGTGCCCGACCGGGCGATGAAACAGACTGAGGTACGAGTGTCCAACGACACCGCAGCATCCACTCCAGAAGCCTCCGCAGCGAGCGAGCCCAAGCCCAAGCGCGCCCCGTCGACCAAGGCGTCGGGCAACTACGACGCCAAGGCGATCCAGGTTCTCGAAGGGCTCGATCCCGTCCGCAAACGGCCGGGTATGTACATCGGATCCACCGGTCTGCAAGGTCTACACCACCTGATCTGGGAAGTTGTCGACAACGCGGTCGATGAAGCCATGGCCGGCGTGTGCGACAACATTGTCGTCACGCTGCAGGCCGACGGCGGTTGTCGCGTCGACGACAACGGCCGTGGTATCCCGGTTGACCCGTACCCGTCAGGCGAACACAAAGGCAAGAGCGCGGCCGAAGTCGTTCTCACCGTGCTGCACGCCGGTGGCAAGTTCGGAGGTGAAGACAGCGGCTACAAGATCTCTGGCGGCCTG
>JASJHI010000312.1:0-3712 GCA_033791105.1 Acidimicrobiia bacterium
GGTGCTGCAGCTCGTGGACGACCCCTCTGCCTCCCTGCGCGAGGCTGCACGCGTCGTGCGGCCAGGCGGGCGTGTAGTCGCCGTGCTCGCGACAGCGGAGAACGATCCCGACGACGAAATCGGCTCGATCCTCGACGGGATGCGGGGCCTCGTGCGACGTGAAGGCGGGCTCGATCACATCGAGTCCGTCGCGCCCACCAACCTCCGCATGATCCATCGCGGCCACATGCCCTGGCAGGAGTTCGAGGGCTCAGCGGCCGAACAGATCGCGCTGATCGAGCGACGCAGCTACTCGTCTCTCTTCGACGTCGACGAGGACGACTGGAACCGGACCGTCGAGCCGGTGCTCGACCGGTTGCGCGCACTTCCCGGCCGCGACGTCTCGCGCCGACGACGCAACCGCCACCCACTCGTCGTCTGGGATGTCCGCGGGTGAAGGTGGTGCGTCGGGTGATCTCGACGCCTCCACGCGGATCGAGCAACCGCCATCTCCGCTGGTCACAGCACTAGCGTTGCTGCGGATGTCCGAACCGAACCGTGCCGTCGGCGCCGGTTTCGCGCGTCTCGGGAGCCGACCGTGAGCAACTTGCTGCGAAGCAACATCACCGTCGCCGCCGGTACGGCCCTCTCGCGCGCCAGCGGGCTCGCTCGTGTGATCGTGCTCGGGTATGTGCTCGGTCAGACCGCGCTCGCCGACTCGTACAAGCTCGCCAACGAGACGCCCAACATCGTCTACGAGCTGCTGCTGGGAGGCGTGCTGTCGGCGACACTCGTGCCGCTCTTCTCGACATTCCTCGAGGATGACGACGACGAGTCGACCAACGTCGTCATCACGGTCGCGGCCATGCTGATGGCGGCGCTGACGGTGGTTGCGGTGATCGCCGCCCCGCTCGTCTTCCGCCTCTATTCGATCAACGTCGACGAGGGCGTCGACCCCGAGGTGTTCCGGTCGGTCGGCACCACGCTTGCCCGGGTCTTCCTCATCCAGATCATGTTCTACGGGCTCGTCGCTTTGGCGAACGCATTCCTCAACAGCCGCCGCCGCTTCTTCGCGGCGGCGTGGAGCCCGATCCTGCCGAACTTGATCATCATCGCGACGCTGCTGTCACTCCCGAACCCCGGCGAGGCTGACTGGCAGCTCGAGGAGGTGCTCAGCGACGAGCGGCTCCGCACGACACTCGGCCTCGGCGCCACTCTCGGGATCGGGTCGATGCTGCTCATCCTCGTGCCCGCCGCTCTGTCGACCGGATTCCGGTTCCGGTTCGCGCCGAAGTTCCGCCACCCGGCGGTCCGCCAGCTGCTCACCCTTTCGTTCTGGACAATCGGGTTCGTGATCGCCAATCAGGCCGCACTGATCGTCGTGCGCAACCTCGCCGATCCTGGGTCGGGTGACGCATCGGCATACTTCGACGCGTTCACCTTCTTCGTTCTCCCCCACGGCCTCCTCGCCGTTTCGATCGCCACCACGTTCCAGCCGGAGATGGCCCGATCGGTCGCCCGGCACGACCGTTCCGGCTTCGTTGATCAAACCTCGCTGGGCGTGCGGATGACCGCGCTGTTCACGATCCCGGCCGGCATCGGCATCTTCGTGTTGCGTCGTCCGATCATCGGTTCGCTCCTCCAGCACGGGAGCTTCGATGCGACCGCGGCATCCAACACGACGAGGGCACTGGCAGGGTTCGCGCTCGGCCTCGGCGCCTTCTCGATCTACCTCTTCGTCCTTCGGGGTTTCTACGCCCACAAGGACACCCGCACGCCGTTCGTCATCAACGTCGTCGAGAACGCGATCAACATCGTGTTCGCAATCCTGCTCGTCGATCGGTTCGGCGTGCTCGGTCTCGGGCTTGCGTTCGCCATCGCATACACGATCTCGTCGGTCTGGTCGCTCCAGGTGCTCGGCTACAAGGTGCCCGGATTCTCACTCCGTGAGATCGGCCGCAGCATCACCCGGATCATCCTCGCCGCTGTCCTGATGGGTGAGGCGGTCTGGTTCGTCGCGCGCAACGTCGGCGGCGATGTCGGCTCGGAGGCGGTCGTTCGTGTCGTCGTCGGGTCGCTGGTAGGGGCCGTCGTCTACGTCGGACTGATGTTCGCGCTCGGGGCGCCCGAACTCGACCCGATCAGGCGGGTAGTACGACGAGATCGTCCCGATGGATGACCTCGTGCACCACACCGTTGGGGAGATCGCGAGTCTGACTGCCTGCAACCGACGCGAGCCCACCGGAGTCGATCGACACCATCCCACGGGCGAACGATCGTCCGGACGGGCCCGCCACCTCGACGGTGTCACCCGCGTCGAACGAACCGGTCACACCCACGACCCCGGCAGGGAGCAGGCTGTTCGGGCGATCGGTCAGCGCCCGCTCGGCCCCATTGTCGACCTCGACGGTGCCCATCACCTCGGCTGCGAAAGCGATCCACAGCTTGCGCGCCGGGAGGGTGCGGTCATGAGCCTCGAACGTGGTGCCCACAAACTCGGCGGACACCGCGCCGGCCAACACCCCCGGCCGCGCGGCGCGCGCGATGACACTGCGGATTCCCGACCACGACGCCATCCGTGCAGCGGTGAGCTTGCTCGCCATGCCGCCGCTCCCCCGCCCGCTGCCACCGGCGTCCGCCGAGATGGCCAGCAGCGGATCATCGGCCCGAACGAGCGACACGAGGGACGCACTGGCGTCGCGTCGCGGATCTGCGGTGAACACCCCATCCATGTCCGTGAGCAACACGAGTACGTCGGCGGTGAGACTGTGCGCGACGAGCGCCGCGAGCCGATCATTGTCGCCGTATCGCAGCTCGTCGTTGGCGATGGCGTCATTCTCGTTGACCACCGGCACGACGCCGAGTTCGAGCAGGCGTTCGAGCGTGCGGCGGGCGTGGAGGTATTGCCGTCGGTCGACGAAGTCGTGGGGATCGACGAGCACCTGCGCGCCGACGAGACGATGGCGCGAGAGTTCGGTGTTGTACGCCTCGACAAGACGACTCTGTCCCGCGGCGGACAGGGCCTGGAGCGTCACCATGTCCGTCGGCCGGCTGGCCAGCCCTACCGCAGCAACACCCGCTGCCACTGCGCCCGACGACACGATGATGACCTCATGGCCGTCCGACCGCACGCCCGCGACCTCGTCGGCCAGTTTCGCGATGGCGCCGCGATCGATCACACCGGCAGCATCGGTGATCGATGCGGTACCGATCTTGGCGACGACGCGCATCAGAGATCCGGCTGATAGTCGAAGCTGAACTCGCCGACCCAGATGACGTCGCCCTCCACCGCTCCCGCCTTGGTCAGCATCTTCGGCACCCCGAGCCGCTCCATGCGGTAGTCGATGTACGCCAGCGCCTCTGACGTGGTGACGTCGTTGAGCGCCACGACGCGCTCGACATCGCGGCCGTGGATGCGGAACTGGCCGTCGCCGAGGCGCTCGACGGACGCACCGCTCGGTTCAGGACGGAGGACCACTACCCCCTCCTCGCCCGTCATGACCTGGCGCGCCTCGTGCACGAGGGATGCCATTCGCCCGACCAGGTCCGACACGCCCTGTCGGGTGACGGCCGAGATGATGTCGCCATCCCAACCGATCGCCTCGAGTTCGTCGACCTGCACCGCATCGCCTTTCGTTCCGACGACGATGCGCGGCCGGGTGAGCAGTTCTGGTTGATACTCGCCGAGCTCGCGCAGGAGCACCGCTTCTTGCTCCTGCGGGGTCACCCCGTC
>JASJHI010000313.1:0-2599 GCA_033791105.1 Acidimicrobiia bacterium
GAGCATGCCGAGCGCATCGGCTATCCCATCCTGATCAAGGCAACGGCCGGAGGCGGTGGCCGCGGAATCCGCCGTGTCGAGACGGCCGAGGACCTGCCTGAGGCGTTCGACTCCGCCCGTTCCGAGGCCCGGGGAGCATTCGGTGACGACACCGTTTTCGTCGAGGATCTGGTCGGGGCTGCGAAACACATCGAAGTTCAGATCATCGGCGATTCGCAGGGCACGGTCTGGCCGGTCGGCGTTCGGGACTGCAGCGTTCAACGGCGCAATCAGAAGATCATCGAGGAGGCACCGTCGCCGTCGCTCGACGCGGAGCAGACCGAAACGGTGTGTGCGGCAGCGGTGCGGCTCGCCGAGGCCGCCGGATACCGCAACGCGGGAACCGTCGAATTCCTCTACGAACCCGAGTCGCGTCGGTTCTCCTTCATGGAGGTCAATGCGCGACTGCAGGTGGAGCACCCTGTCAGCGAGATGACGACGGGGCTCGATCTCGTGAAACTCCAACTGTACGTGGCGAGCGACGGCCACCTCATCGGGGACCTACCGCCGACGGACGGCTACGCCATCGAGGCGCGCATCAACGCCGAGGATCCCGAGCACGGGTTCTCACCGTCCCCCGGACGCATCGAACTGCTCCGGCTGCCGACCGGGCCGGGGCTGCGGGTCGACACGGGGGTCGAAGAGGGCGACGAAATCGCCCCCGAGTTCGACTCGATGATCGCCAAGATCATCGCCCACGGCTCCAGCCGGGCCGAGGCGATCGCTCGACTGCAACGAGCGCTGCGACAGACCAACATCGTGATTCGCAACGGCACGACCAACAAGGCGTTCGTGCACGACCTGCTGAGCCGGCCCGAGTTCGTGTCCGGCGATGTCGACGTTCAGTGGGTCGATCGGGTGGTGAGCGAGAACGCCATCGTGGCCCTCCATGCCGAGGTGGCGATCGTTGCCGCGGCGATCGACGCCTACCGCTCCGAGCGAGCCGTGGAGATCGCCGCATTCCGGGCCGCCGCGCTCCGTGGGCGTCCGATGGTGGAGGCCCGTTCGGGACGCAACATCGAGCTTCGGCACCGCGGGCGGACACTCCAGATCGAGGTGCGCCGGTTGGGGCCGGGCGACTATCGCGTGACCGTGGACGGCCACACGATCGAGGCGCACCGGGAGGACGTCGCTCGGGCGCGGACCACGCTCACGATCGGCGATCGACGTCACCGGATCGTGTCGTCGGTCCACGGCATCACACATTTCGTCGACGTCGACGGTCAACCGCATCGCATTCTCCACGACGAGGGCGGCGTAGTGCGGTCGCCCGCCCCTGCCGTTGTCGTGTCGGTCAACGTCGCGGAAGGTGACCGAGTCGAGGCGGGCGAGCGACTGGCGATCATCGAGGCGATGAAGATGGAGACGGCCATCGTCGCCGAGTTCGCCGGCACGGTTCGTCGGATCGACGTTCACCAGAACGATCAGGTCTCGGCAGGTGCCCGGTTGCTCGTGCTGGAACCGGCCGAGAGCGCTGACGAGGTGGCGCCCGACGCACCGACGTTGTCATTCGAGGCACTGGCGATCGACGGCGACGTGCACCACGATCGATGTGCACACTGGCTCAGAGCCATCCGCCAGCTCCTCCTCGGCTACGACGTCGACGCAGCCGCCGCCGAATCCCCTGCTCGTCCCGGGTCCGATCCGTGTGTCGACACGCTTGGCGCCGACGAGCAACTCGAACGCGAAGACGAGGTGTTGTCCATCTTCGCCGACGTGCTGTCGTTGTTCGGCCGCGAGGCCGACGACGAGGACGAAACCCTGCTCCGCCACGGCACGGAGGGCTACCTGTTCGAGTACCTCCGGAGGGTGGAGGCGAGGGCGGCCGGCCTTCCGCAATCGTTCGTCGACCGCCTCACCAGAACTCTGGCGCACTTCGGTGTGGACAGCCTCGACCCCAGCCCGGACCTGGACACGGCGCTCGCCCGGATCGTCCGCTCGCATCAGCGGATGAGCAGCCAGATCGGCCCGGTGCTCCAACTCCTCGAACGCCGCCTCGAGTATCCGCGGTCGGGCGGCGACGACGTGCGACGCAAACTCCTGGAAGAGGTCGCCAGGGCGAGCAGCTTGGAGTATCCGGCAGTGCGGGACCTGGCCCGCGAGGTCGTCTATCGCGAGTTCGATGCGCCATTTCTCGCCACGATGCGCTGGCAGGCGATCGAGGAAGCGAAGGCCCACGTCGCTGCGTTGGACACCGAGGATCACACTCCCAAGGCGGACCACATCAGTGCACTCGTCGATTGTCCACAACCGCTGAAGACGATGCTCTCGCGTCGGTTCGCGCCGGCGTCACCGAGGCTTCGGGCAGCACTGCTCGAGGTGATGACGCGCCGGTACTACCGCATCCGGCCGCTGGAAGACCTCACGACTCGACAGGTCGACGAGTTCAGCGTCGCCTCGGCGACATATGTGCTGGACGAGCGCGACATCCATGTCATCGCGACGCACGTCGGGCGCAGCGATCTCGATCGGTGCGCCCGAACTCTGGTGCCGTTGCTCACGGCCGCCGACGAAGGCCGCGAGGTCGTCCTCGACATCTATCTCTGGTCGGCCGAACCCA
>JASJHI010000314.1:0-21736 GCA_033791105.1 Acidimicrobiia bacterium
AAGGACGCCGAGGCGCACGCCGAGGAAGACCGGAGCCGTCGCGACGAGGCCGAGGTCCGCAACAACGCCGACTCGCTGCTCTACCAGACCGAGAAGGTGCTGCGCGAACAGGGCGAGAAGGTCCCCGCCGAGGAGAAGGAAGCTGTCGAGCAGCCACTGGCAGACCTCAAGCAGGCGCTCGAGGGCAGCGACACCGAGGCGATCAAGACCGCCACCGAGGCGCTGATGACCGCCAGCCAGGCGTTCAGTCAGAAGCTGTATGAGGCAGCCGCGAAGGACGCCGATGCGGCAGGCTCGTCGGCGTCCGGCCAGGACGGCGGCGCCGACGGCACAGCCGCTGGCCAGGTCGACGATGACGAGATCGTCGACGCCGAAATCGTCGACGACGAGGGCTGACCGTGTCCGCCGACATGGGCGATGGCGACCTCGCTGACCCCGACGCGGCCGGCATGACCGATGCCGAGGCCGCGGCACCCAGTCCGGGTGCCGCCGCCTCGGCGGTCGGGTCGGACACCGATTCCGATTCCGATGCTCCAGAACGGGCGAGCGAGATCGACGACATCACCGCGGCCATCCCGCGGCTCGAGGACATCGCCGAGATCGACGTGCTCACGGTCATGGCCGAGCGCGACGAGTACACCAAGCTCGCCCAGCGCATCCAGGCCGACTTCGACAACTTCCGCAAGCGCTCAGCGGTCCAGGCCCGTGACGAGGCCGACCGGGCGGCGGGGCACCTCGCCTCGGCGCTCCTCCCGGTCCTCGACGCGGCCGAGGCCGCCTACCTCAACCACCCCGACGAGGTCGGGCCGCTGCTCAATCAGATGCTGGGCGAACTCAAGCGGCACGGTCTCGAGGCGCTCGATCTCGAGGGTCAGCCCTTCGATCCGGAGGTTGCCGAAGCCGTGGCGCACGAACCGGGCGACGGGGGGGACCCCGTCGTGACCGAGGTGCTCCGCAGCGGCTACCGCTGGAAGGGGCGCACGCTCCGCCCGGCCATGGTCCGCACGAGCGACTGATCCGACCGGGACCAACCCGACCGGGCCGCATCCGATCGACATCCACAGACATCACGCCACCGAGGAGGTGACACGCTCGTGAACGCGCAGCGCGAATGGTTCGAGAAGGACTACTACAAGACGCTCGGCGTCGACGAGGGTGCCTCCTCCAAGGAGATCACCAAGGCGTATCGCAAGCTCGCCCGAGAGTTCCACCCTGACAAGAATCCGGGCGACGACGTCGCGGAGGATCGGTTCAAGGAGGTCAGCGCGGCGTATGACGTCCTCGGTGACGACGACCGGCGCGAGGAGTACGACGAGGTCCGGCGCGTCGGCCCCATGGGCGGCGCGGGCGGAGCGCCCGGCGGTCCCGGCGGCTTCACGTTCAACGTCGGCGACACGCGCGGCGGTGGTCTCGGAGATGTCCTGGGCGACATGTTCGGCAGGGGCGGCCGCTCCGGGTACGGCCAGGGCGGCGGACGATCCGGTGTCGGCCCGCGGCGCGGTGCCGACCTCGAGACACACCTGACCATCGACTTCGCCGACGCCGCGCACGGCATCACGACGGCGCTCCACCTCACCACCGATGCGCAATGCTCCACCTGCGGTGGTGTCGGCGCCCGCCCGGGCACGATGCCGCGAGCGTGTGGCCACTGCGGGGGCCGTGGTGTCGTCGACGACAACCAGGGCATGTTCTCGTTCTCGTCTCCCTGCCCCGCCTGCCAGGGTCAGGGTTCGGTCATCGACGATCCGTGTCCTACCTGCCGGGGCGCGGGCATCGAGCAGCGACCGCGAGAGGTGAAGACGAGGATCCCTGCGGGCGTGCGCGACGGCCAGACGATCAGACTGAAGGGTCGGGGAGGACCAGGTCGCAACGGAGGTCCCGCCGGCGACCTACTGGTCAATCTCACGGTGCGGCCGCATGATCGCTTCGGTCGCAAGGGTGACGATCTCACGGTGCGAGTGCCGGTGACCTTCGTCGAGGCGGTGCTCGGCGGTGAGATCGAGGTGCCCACCCTCGACGGCGACGGCGTCACGCTGCGGCTCAAGGCGGGCACTCAGAGCGGCAGCCGCCATCGCGTCAAACGGCGCGGCATCGAGACCAAGCGGCACACGGGCGACGTGATCGTCACGGTCGAGGTCGACGTCCCGACCGAAGTCAACGATGAGCAGCGCGCAGCCATCGACGATCTGGCGCGGGCAACTACGATCGATCCACGGAAGACGACGTGAGGACATCGACGTGGGAGACCCGGGCAACGACCGTGCAGGCGACACGAAACCTGACGTTCGCCGGCCGAGCGCCGAGGCCATCGCGGACTCGCTGGAGGATGCCGTGACCACGACCCGACGGCGGGGTCCGACGCGCACACAGGCGGTGTACGTCATCTCGGTCGCGGCCGAACTGGCCGGAATGCATCCCCAGACGTTGCGGATCTACGAGCGCCGCGGCCTGGTCATGCCGGCCCGCACCAAGGGCGGCAACCGTCGCTACAGCGAGGCCGACATCGCGATCCTGCACCGCATTGCCGAGCTCACCAACGAAGGCATGAACCTCGAGGGCATTCGCCGCATCATGTCGCTCGAGGCCGAGAACCGTCGCCTGCGCGCCGAACTCGAGCACGCCCGCGAGATCGCGCTGCACGCAATCTCCGACGCCGACCGACGCCAGAGTGGCGGTGACCTGGTGCCGGTGCGCCAGGCCCTCGCGGTCTATGGCAACCGGCCGACCTCGCTCGACGACTGAGCCGCTGTCGTTCGGCGGATTGGCGGCTGCCGGTTCTGTCAGCGCTTGATGAATGCGCCGAGACGGACGCGCAGCTGTTGCATCGGTGTCGGCGTCGAGCGCTCGGCGACCGGCGCTTCGGTCGAGACCTGCTCGATCGCCCACGGGCGCGGCATCATGTCGGGGATCTGCGCGGTCGGCGCGAGGACGTCGACAGAACGGAGACGTCCGGCGAGCCCGGCGGCGCCGACCGCGGCGCCGAGCGCGACGACGATTCGCCGAGCGGCCCGGAGGTCGTGCGGTGGGAACGGCGGGTACGGAGTATCGGCGATGCGGAGCGATACGTTCGGTTCGCTGGGGCCGGATCGCTGGTCGAGGGTGGTGCCGACGATCCGTCCGAGTGCGGCCGCGAGCTCTGGGTCTGCGAGCACATCGTCGAGATGGTGGAGTCCGACCGCAGCGGGTGCCATCGCAAGGCCCGGATGTTCGCGCGAGCCGATCGGGACGGTGATGACGGCCACCGGTCCCGCCTCGTCGTAGCTGCCGGCCCACGACAACGCGGGCTCGGCGTCGCGGCGTACGACCCCAGCCTCCCGTGGCAGCACCCGCTGGGCGGCAACCGGGGCGGGTTCGACCTCGACGTCGACGAATCCTGCTCGTTCGACGAGTTCCTGCAGGCGCCAGGCGCCGGCGTGATCCCATCCGAGTGTGATCATCCAGCGGCGGGCGGCGGCATCGATGAGCATTGTGGAACCGATGTCGTGTCGCTCCGCGAGGTCGTGACGCATCTCGTTGAGCTCGGTCCCGGAGCGGCCCGTCGCATCGAGACGTTGCAGCGTGGCCCCCTGGGGAAACCAGGCGAGCCGTGTCGGTGCGTCGACCAGTCCCAGCTGGCCACGCGCGCGGACGAGTGCGTCGACGATCGTCGAGTTGTCGTCCGGGCGGGCGATCACCACCTCGCTCACCGCCGCGACGGGATCGGCCCCGTCGGCCGACAGCCGAACCGCGCGGACGACTGTCGGTCCGACCTCCAGGCCGATCCCGTCACCGCGCCGCATCGCCCCCCGCCTTCGCATCGTCGTGGCCACCGGTCTCGCTGATCTCGATCGGAGGGCGATGGAGAGCCGGCTCGGCGCCGATCTGGGCGATCGCCGAGACGACATCCTCGGGCGGGGCGGCGATCTGTACCTCGCTCCGACTCGCGACGCGTATCGCGCGACCGGGAGCTGCGCCGGAGAGGTGCACGTCGTCAAGGCCGAGCGATCGCATCTCGTCGGCCTCGATGGGTAGCAGAGCGAACACGTTGAACGTGTCGGGCAGGCGCTGCGGCAGCAACCCGCGGCTCGCAGCAGTCACGAAGGCGCAGATGCCGTACGACCCACCTTCGCGGACCACGCGCTGGAGATCGATGAGAATGCCGTCACCGTCACTGGCGCGACGGAGCCGATTGCCCAACTCACCGACATCGTCGATGAGGATGGCGATGGCGGGCTCTCCGGACACGACTCGCTCCGGACCACCCCATTGCTCCGCCAGGTCGGCCCGTCTCGTGATCTCATCGTCGAGGAGCTGAACCATCGCATCGAGGCGGTCGCCCTCGTCGAGTCCGATCACCGCGGCGGTGTGCGGGAGTGCCAGCAGTCCGGCTACCGGGGTCTCCGCGCCCGGCATGTCGTCTCTGCCGCCGACGACGTACAGATGCACGTCGTCGGCCGAGGTGCGTTGAGCGATGCCGAGCGCCAGCGAGAGCAGCGCAGCCGTCCGTTCCCGGGGCGAGCCGCCGATGACCGCGAGTCCACCGGGTGCATCGGGCTGCCACCAGCAGGGGGCGACCCGCTGCTCGTCGGGTAGATCCTCGAGCGCGAACGGCACACCGTCGCCGGGATGACGAGCGAGCAGTTCGGCCAGTGTGAGTTCTGTCGGGAGTGGTGCCGGACACGGCTGCGCCTGTCGATCCTGGCCGAGATCGGCGGCGGCTGCTCCGACCGTGTCGACGATCGCGGCGAGCCGAGCATCGTCGGACCGATCTGGCGCCAGCGCATTGAGTCGCCCGAGGCGTCGTTCCATGGCGCCCTGGTCGCGGCCGATCACGAATGGTGTGATCGCGTGCGGCGAGACGGCGCCGAGGGTCGTGCCGAACGAGCTCGGCGTCTGGACATGGGTAGCGCCGGCCGAGTCGCGGAACACGGCGCGGCCGGCGACGAACCGCGGGAGCGCCGCTTGGTCGAGGTCGACGGCGCCGTCGAACCGGAACGACAGCGATCGACGTGCCGCCCGCACGATCGACGGATCGAGTGCGTTCTGCCGATGTGTGGCAGCGATGAGATGCATGCCATAGCGGGCGCCCTGCTCGATGATGTCGACCACCTCGGCCACGAACGTGGAGCGCCCAGCCTCGGGCGCTGCCTCGTCGAGGACGACGAACAGATGCGCACGTCGTTGCGGGTCGAGCTCGCGGCGTGCGACGAGTTCCGCTCGCAGGCAGCGCACGCAGCGCCGGAGTATCGCCGGGGATGGATCGGTCCACACACCGACGGTGTGCGGCAGTTCGGCAACGGGCGTGAACGTGAACCGACCCGTCAGATCGAACAGGAGGAAGTTGACGTCGTCGGGCTGCCGCTCGATCGCCATGGCGACCAAGAGGCTCTCCAGGAACGATCCCGTGCCCGCGTCCGGCCCGCCGCTTGCCAGCAGCTCGAGGCCCCCGTCGGCGAACGTGAGGTCGAGCGGGTCCCCGGCGAGCGTGACGCCGATCCGTGCCGTTGGTGCTGCGTCGTCGCGGTGCGCGATCCAGCGACCCGCAAGGGCGCCGGCGTCAGGCTGGTCGAGCGCGAGCGTCTGCTCGAGAGAGAGCGACCGGGGGAGGTGCTCGACAGGAGCGAGCTCCGGGTCGTCGAGCGACGCGATGCCGCGCGCAGCACCGACGGCGATTCCCTCGGGCACGAGGAAGGGGTGTACGTCGTCGACGCGCACACCGTCCGTGAAGCGCTCGACGACGGATCCGCGCTGTTGCCGTTCCTCGAGCACGGTCGTACAGATCGCCGGAACCTCCTCCGGTGTTCCGCCGAGGACGATGTACCGGAAGTGGTCCGCCCCGATGGCCTCGACAGCGAGCATCTCGCGCAGCATCGACCCGCGGTCGTGCCACAACGCCGGATCGTCGCTGACCACGAGCGTTCGGTGCCGAAGGCCGGAGTCGGCGGTCGACTCCGCGAGGTGGCGCCCGCCGCCATCGGTACGCAGCGCTCCGATCCAGGCGCGCAATTCGGCCTCGCTCCCGAACAGTTGTGGGTCGTCGACGACCGTGGCGTGCGGGAGCCACTTGACCCACTCCCATGCGGGAAGGCGCGCGGCCGACGTGACGACGGCGATGTCGAGGTCGGCGGGTCCGTATCCGGTGGCGGCGAGGAGGAGAAGCCCGCGGGCCGCGGCGCGCGTGAAGTCGGACCCGCCCACGATGCCGACGGCGCGCTCGTTCTGGAGGTCGACGGTGAGCGTCTTCAGGTAGCGATCGTCGGCCAGGCCCTCAGCCCGGTCGGCGGGCGCAAGCCCGAGCGGGATGTGCAACGAGTCCCGGTCCGTAGTGCGGCGGCGCCACAGGTCGCGACTGTCGAGCGTGGCGATCCGAAGGGCATCGTCGAGGGGTGCACTCGCGGCGGCTTCGTCGTCACCGACACCGCCGCGGTGTCGCGGCGGCCGGTTGAACGACGATCGGCCATCGGCTCCCACGGTTCGGCGCGTGCTCGGCCGATCGCCGCCGTCATGGGACCGTCTGAGCGCGAAGACCCGGTCGGCCCCCTCGAGGTGCCCGGCCACCCACGGAAGGGTTGTACCGCCTTCGAACGGTCGACCGTCCACCCAGGTCGGCCGTCCCGCATGCGAGATGACCACTGAGCTGTCCTCCTGTACCGTGATTTGGATCGCCGACTCATCGACAGGTGCGAATTCGAGTTCCGGTGCCGTCACGCGTCTTCCGGGACCGATGCGATATACGCCCGGCTCGAGGTCGACCAGTGTCCCCGCGCCCGTCCCGGCCGTCTGCACCAGTGTCACGCAGTGTGGCCCGCCCACCAGATCTGGACGAGGCGGATCGGCGAGCGCGATCACCGAACCGGTGGCGACGCCACTCGCGGTGAATGGGATGTCGGTGGTGACCGATCGTCCATCGATGGCGACGACCGGGGGAGCGGGCTGTCCCGTGACGCGCTCGATCAGAACCGACAGGAGGAGATCGTCACCGAACGCACGCACGACGAGTTCGGCCTCCTCGCTCGGTGTCCGGACGACCACATACATGATGGGAGCCGAGACTACGGGACTGTCCCCGACCGAACCCGCGATCGAGCGAGTCCCGAGCCGACACATCGCCGGGCAGGCGGCCGTTCGCGGCGTCGCGAGATTTCGCCCAGATTCTCCTCAAGTCTTGGGTGCAACGTGCCGATGAATACAGAGCCGACGAGTTCGGGCCCAACCACGCGAGGCCCGGCAACAGAGAGATGGCGCGCGATCCCCACAGCGCTGCGGTCACTCACGTCGAGCGAGGGCAGTTCGAGGAAGGAATCAGCCACGATGAGTTGGCGACGAACGATTGCCGCTGCGGCGGCGGCTGCGTTCTGTCTCGTCGCGCTCGTCGTCGTGCTCCGCTCCGACGGTCTTCCCGCCGTCGATGCCGCATCGTCGCGTGCAACGCGCTGGTTCGTGCATCAACCGAGTGGGCGCGTCGTGCTCGCTGATGGCTACGGGGGCCGAGCGCTTGCCACGCTGCAGGTGGGTTCGCCCGGCGACCAGCTCGCCGTGGCCGAAGGACCCAACGGCGCGTTCGTCGTCAATGGTGAGACGGCCGAGGCGCGCAGCATCGACACAGCCGAGCTGCGGCTCGGTCCCCCGGTCGGAGTCTCCGCGCTCGCTGCGGGTCGCGCAGTGTCGGGCGTCGGCGCGACGGGCCTCGTCGTGGTCAATTCCGCGGACGGCTCCGCCGATCTGCTCCCGACCGGCGGCGAACGGGTCACGTTCTCCGTGCCCGCCGACGATGCTGCCGATGTCCTCATCGCTCCCGACGGCGCGATCTGGTCGGTCGATGGCGGCGAAGTGGTGCGCACGACATCGACCACCGTGACTCGTTCCTCGGCCGCACCGACCGACTCTCTCCTCTCGCTGGTCGGAAATCGACCGCTCATCGTCGATCGTGCCGGCGGGCGTGCCCGTTTGGGCGATGGAGCGTGGCAGTCCTTGGACACCGACATCGACCCGACCGAGCTGGTCGTCCAGGTGCCGGGCCCACCGAATGATTGTGGATGGGTCGGTGGCGACGATGAGCTGTGGTGTGTCGGCGACGACGGCCTCGATGAGCACGTCGCGATCGACGGCCTCTCGATCGACGGCGCCGATCGACTCGCCATCGCCGGCAGCGCGGCTGCACTCGTGCGGCGGGGCCCGACCGAGATCGTCCGGTTCGACTGGCGGTCCCGAGAGATCATCGACGCACAGCCGGCATCGATCCCCGGCGACGCCGCACTTGCAGTCACCGCCACCGTCGACCTGATCTGGATCGACGACACGGCGGGCAGCTTCGCGTGGAGCGTCCACCCATGGGGGATGCAGCCGATCAACAAGAACGACGCGACGACCCTCCTGCTCGGTGAGGCGGGGGAGATCATCGACGAGGGTGACGCCAACAGCGCCGGTGCGGAGGGCATTGACGAGCAGCTCGTCGCGGAGCCCGAGGAGCGGGAGCCGGACAACAACGGCGTCGACGATCCGCCGGTCGCCGTCGACGACCTGGTCACCGCGCGAGGTGGGGCACCCGTCCAGATTGCGGTGACAGCGAACGACTACGACCCCGATGGTGAAGCGATCGCCGTCGTCGGTGTCGGCGCCTCCGAGCGCGGCGGTGTCGAGATCGGCACGGCGACGACGGTCGTCTACACCCCTGAGCCGACGTACGTCGGAACCGACCGGTTCGACTACACGATCACCGACGGTGACGGTACCGAGGCGACCGCCTCGGTCATGCTCGAGATCCTCTCCCCCGATGCCGCCAACCTGCCCCCGGTCGGCACTCCTGACGAGGCCGATACCGGCCCCGGTGTCAACGTCATCGTCGACGTGTTGTTGAATGACGTCGACCCCGAACGTGATCCGCTGCGGCTCGGTTCGTTCTCCCCGCCCGCCGAACCCGGCGCGGTCGGCATCGTGGTCGAGACCGTCGGTCCGTCCGAACTGCCGGCGCTCGAGTTCCGCCCGGTCGAGGGCTTCGAAGGCACAGCGGTCTTCTCGTACCGGCCTGCGGACACGCTCGGAGCGTCCGGTGCGGAGGTCGAGGTGCGGGTCGAGGTGGCTCGGCCAGGAGCGGAGAACCGGGCACCCATCGCAGGTCCCGATTCGATCCGTCTCCGCCGCGGCGTGCGGGATTCTCTCTCGGTGCTGGTGAACGATGTCGATCTCGACGGCGACCCGCTCACGATCTCCTTGGTCGAGCCGCTCCCGTCGGGCCTCGACGTCGACGTCGAGGGTGACGTGCTCATGCTCAGCGCGCAGCCCGGATCCGACGACTTGATCCCCTTCGAGTACGAGATCGATGACGGACGCGGACACACGGCTCGCGGGTCGGTTCTCGTCGCGGTCATCGGAGAGGTCGAACCGAACGGGCCGCCGGTCGTCACGGCAGACACAGGGACGGTGGTCGTGGGTGCGTCGATCGTGATGGACGTACTGGTCAATGACAGCGACCCTGACAGCGACCCCCTGATCGTCACCGGTGTGTCCCAGCCCGACGACGACCGCGGCACGGTGGTGGGTCTCGGCATCGACGGAATCGAGTTCACCCCGGCCGCGCTCGACAGTGCCGACGAGCAGAAGAGTGTCAGGTTCACCTACACCGTGAGCGACGGTCGAGGTCACGAGGTGCTGGGAGAGGTCGCCGTCTTCGTGCTGTCCGAACCATTGCCCGCGCCCCCGTTTGCCCGTGACGACTCCACGGTCACCTTCGTCGACACATCGGTCATCATCGATGTGCTTCGCAACGACGGCGACCCGTCCGGCGAGCGGCCGGCCCTGGTCGGAACCCCGGGCTGCGCGGCGGGTGGGGAGGCGATCGTCACGAGCGAGGGCAAGGTGCAGTACACGCCACCTCGCGGCCAGACGGGTGCGTTCCGATGTACGTACGAAGTCACCAACACGCGCGGTGGTCGCGACACGGCGGCGATCGTGATCTCGGTCCGCGAGCCGGAACTCGACAATCAGCCGCCCATCGCGGTGCGCGACATCCTCACCCTCGAGCTCGGCGAATCGGCCTCCGTCGATCTGACCGCGAACGACTCGGACCCCGACGGGGACGACTCGCAGCTGCGTGTCGTGTCGTCGACCGCACCGACTCGCGGTTCCGCCGAGCGGAGGGGCAACACGATCGAGTTCACGGCCGGCGATGATGCCGGCTCAGCGACAATCCGGTACCAAGTGGCCGATCCTGACGGTGCGATCGCGGTCGGGAACCTGCAGGTCGCGATTCTCGACCAGGTCAACCAGCCGCCCGTCGCCCGCGATCAGGTGCGCGACGTCACCGCTCCGGCAGGAACCCTCATCTTCCCGGTCGGTTTGCTCGCGATCGATCCCGACGGCGACTCGTCGAGGCTGGAGATCTCCGGTACCGATTTCACCGTCGGCGCCAATGTGTCGCTCGACAGCGGGAGCGTCACCATCAGCCCGCCCGCCGCATTCGTCGGCGCGATCGTCGTCGATTTCACCGTGACCGACGAGGACGGATTGAGCGACTCGGGCCGGATCACCGTCAATGTGAGTCCGCCCGAGAACCGGCCGCCGACGGCATCGGACGACAATGCCGACGTCACCAACGGTGGATCCACGACCGTGCGGGTGCTCCTCAACGATGACGATCCCGACGGCGATCCGCTCACGGTCTCGCTCGTCAGTGGGCCCGACCCGACACTCGGATCCGCCAGCGTGAGCAGCGACGGCTCGATCGCCTTCAAGGCGGCGCCGGGAGCTTCGGGGCTCGCGACGATCGGCTACCAGGTGTCCGACGGCGAGTTCTCCGACGGTGCAACGCTGCGCGTCAACGTGCTCGCTTGCACCGAGTCGATTCCGACGACTCGCGATGTCTTCCTCGAGACCGGCTACCTCCAGCCGATCAACGTGCCACTCGCGAACTACGTGACCAACGGCGCCGTGACCGATTCGACGGGTCCGTCCGGATACTCCGGTGGGGTCTATTCGCCGCCGGCCGGTGAGAACGGGAATGTGACGATCAACTACTCCGCCAGCAACGGTTGCGGTCAGACGAGGACGGGCACGGTGACGATCGATGTCAACCAGCAGCCGACCCCGCAGCCGCAGGTGATCTCGATGGGCAAGAACACCACGCGGGAGCTGCTGGTCGCGAATCTCGCCGGCGACGACGAGGCGCTCTCCGTTTCGGCGCTGGTGGGCGCACCTGGCTGGGTCACGACCACGAGCGCCGGCGTGCTGATCGATCCACCGGCCACTACACCCGGCTCGACATTCTCATGGACCGTCGTCGTCGAAGACCCCGGCGGTCTCCGCGCCGACGTCCCGATCACGGTGACGATCATCAATCAGGCGCCGACCGCGGTAAACGACTCGGTGGATGCCTCGAGCGGCTCGGGAACGTTCGCGATCGTGGCCAACGACACCGACCCCGACGACGCCAACGCGACCCTCGAGATCCAGACGATCCCATCGATCGTGACGATGCAGAACGGTACGAGCGCCTCGATCACCGTCAGCGCCGACGGTCGACAGGTCACCGTCAGCGCGGCCGGGGCGCAGGGTGTCGGGAGCGTGCAGTACACGATCGTCGATCCGTCCGGCGCCACCGCCACAGCGGTCGTCACCGTCACCGGTCCCCCGGTCGTGACGACCACGACGACCACAACAACGGTTCCATCGACGACCCCGCCGCCGACTACCCAGCCGTCGACCACTCAGCCGCCGACGATTCCACAGACGACGCGGCCGCCATTCACGTTGCCTCCGCTGCCGACGACGACGCTCGGGGATGGCCCCGCTCCGGAGTGATCAACGCAAGCGGTCGGTCGGCGGTCAGGCCAGCACGGGCGAACGAGTCGACGCGCGCAGCGAGCGAAGGCTGAGCCGCCGCTGTATCCGGCGCAGACGACCCGCGCTGCTCCGAAGCGCGGCCTCGACAGCGGTCAGGCATTCAACGGCCTCGACTGCAAGGGCACCCGGCTCGGCCGGATCACCGTAGGTTGCCGCGCTCGACATCGACGCCAATCGTGCGAGTTCGGTCTGTGCGTCCGGCAGGAGTGCGCTGCCGTCCACCGCGATCTCGCTGTCGGTGAGCGACGGGTTGAACGCTCCTCCGGCGTCGACGAGCGCGTCGGTGGCCAGCGCCCATGCTCCCCGTACCCGATCCTCCGCCACCGGCGCCGCGAGGCGTCGTCGACGTCGGCGGCGCTTCGCCAGAAGGATCAGCAGCGCGATGAGGGCGAGCGGCGCCACGACCAGCAGCAGGAAGAGACCGACCCCACCGATCCAGGCGGCGCGCCCCGAGATCCGATCGTCGGAATCGGCCGCATCGGTCGCCTCGTCGGCAGTGTCATCGCTGTCACTTTCCGGACTTGGTTGATCTGGCGGTTGGGGTGCGGCGGGGGTCTGCTCGCTCGGTTCATCAGGTGGTGGTGCAGCGTCGGAGATTTCCTCCGACGGCACTGGGTCGAACGCGATCCAGCCGTCGGTGGTCAGCACCTCCGGCCACGCCTTCACATCGGCCGAGCGCAACGTGACCACGCCGTCGACCGGCTCGGCGATGAACCCGGTTGCCACCCGCGCTTCGATGCCGAGCGCGCGTGCGAGCAACACGAACGCGGTCGCGAACTGTTCGGAGTTGCCCCGTTGTGTCACGCGGACGAAGCGTTCGATCAGCGCCCGCTGGAGCCCACCGCCGGTCGCGTCGGAGTCGAGCACGAAGTTGTCGCGCATCCGTTGTTCGAGCCGCTCGAGCTGCTCGATGAGCGTGCCTTCCCCGGCCAGCGCGGCCGCGATGTCAGCGAGACCGGAGACGTTGTCGTCGATCTCTCGGCGGACGACCGTGTCCGGGTCGATCGTGGACCGGACGGGCGTCACGTTCGAGCGGACGCGCACTGCGGTCTCCGCATCGATCCGCTCATCGATGCGGACGACGGTCCGGGATTCGTCGGTCTGGATCAGCGCTTCGATCGTGACCGGAGAACCGGGCAGCGGCAGCAGCGCGAGATCGTCGTCGAGGACGTAGATGTCGACCTGGACGGTCTCACCGGTGACCGGGCCGAGGGTGCGGCCGAGCGGGCGGATCGTGACCGCCGGTGCCCATCGACGTCCGTCGTATTCCTCGAGCGCGGCTGTCCGCCAGCGTTGTACCTTCACGACATCGTCGCCCTCGACGCGGTAGAGCGGCCGCGGCGGCTGGATGTCGCGGATCGCCAGCATTGCCTCGATCGGTTCGAGGATCGCGGCGGAGCGGGCGGGCCCGTCGTTCTGTCGAGGGTCTGCCCGTGCGGTCAACGACAACGGGAGGCTCACGAGTCCGGCGACGAGCCCAGCCGCCACGATGAGTGGGATGAGGCGGCGCTCGCCGACGAGCAGGGTCGCTCGTTCCCCCAGCCCGGCACCTGGGCGCAGCGTCGCAAAGACCACGGTGAGCAGCCCGATCGGGACGAGCCATACCAGGCGAACGCCTCCTGGTGCGCTCGTGCCGATGATCACGACGTACACGACGAGGAATGGCAGGATCGGCAGCATGTGCCAGCGCCGATGGCGCGCCAGTTCGGCGGCGACGGCGGTCGCCCCGGCGAGAACGGTGGCGGTCGTGCCGAGCAGTTCAGCCGTGGCCGGGCTCGGCCACTCGGTCGACATCAGGCGTTGCCCCCCCGACGTGAACGCGACCAGGACGTCTGCCCTCGCACCGTTGGCGAGCTGGACGACGAGACCGACCGCAACGGCCACGGATGCGACGCCGCCAACCACCCGCAGGATGGCCTGTCGTCGGCAGGTGAAGAGCGCGGTGATCGCGGGCACGAGCGGTGCAAGGAGCAGGTCCCACTGGCGATGATCGAAGATCTCGCTCGCGGCCAGCGCGAGGACGACTCCGATCGCGCCGAGTACCGCGATTCGCGCGCGGATGAGCCGCGCCTCCCCCGCGCTCAGCTCCATCCTCGCCACCGCTGCACGAATTCGTTCGCGTCGGCCACGGACAACCCCCGACCCCCGTCGGTTGCATCGCCGCTGCCGACCCTGACGATGACGGCGGTCTCGATCGAAGCGATCTGCGTCGTCGGTCCGGCCGGCCCGGTCACGAGGGCGAGCGTCGCGTGCAGCCCTCCTGCCGCGAGCAATGTCGCGATGGGCACCGCAACGGAGCTCGTGGTTCGCTCGACGGGCGTCAACAGATCGAGCACGCGGCGTTCGTCCGTGAGCGCCAGCGTGTATCCAGGGTGCTCCGGATCGGTCGTGCGTAGCGACACGTCGAGTCCCTGCCGAATGCCGTGCACCGCGAGCGTTGCGGCGACATCGACCGCTTCCTCGAAGTCGGCGGGGTCCTCGTGGGCAGACGTGTCGAGGAGCACAGTGAACTCGGGTCGCCGCACCTCGACGTGCTCGCGCACCATGAGTGTGCCCGTGTGCGCCGACGTGGCCCAGTGGATGAGGCGCGGGTCGTCACCAGGGACGTACTCGCGCATCGATACGAAGCCGGACAACGGGTCGGTCGCCGCGCGGCGCAGGATCGACTCGTTCTCGACGACCCGGCTGGTTCCGTGGGGACTGACGAGGTCGTAGACCTTCGGGTGGACCGTCACCATGGTGGTGGCGTCGTCGGCGCGCGTGCCGATCGAGAGCCACAGTGGGTCGGTCCGCTCGACGTCGAACGGGCCGACTGCGAAGACACCGCGTCGCGTGGTCGGGATTGCTCCCGACAGTTCGCTGACCGAGTCCGCGGGAATCGCGGCGACCGTTACGCGACAGGTGTGCCCGTCGCAGCGGTCGATGATCGTCGCCGAGCCGCTACGGAACCGCGAGTCGTTGATCACCCGGTACCTGAGTCGGATGCTGCTGCCGCGTGGGACGCGGACGGACGCCATCCGCCGGGTGATCGACGCGCGGAACGGGCGCTGCGAGGCCCAGATCGCGAACGCGACGATCGCGGCGATGCCGATCGCCGCGATCAACAGCTCCTCGTATTGCCACCAGATCCCGAGGACCGTCAGTAGCGCCGCGGCGACGATCGCACCGAGGCCCGACCTGGTGAGCACGGTCAGCCCTCGCGGGTGCGAGGAACCGGAACCTCGTCGATGATGTCGGCGAGTACCTCCTCGACGCGGACCCCACGCAGTTCTGCTTCGGGAGTCAGTGCCATGCGGTGTGTGAAGACCGGACCGGCGACCGCCTTGACGTCGTCGGGGGTGACGTAGGCGCGGTCGTTGGCCGCGGCATAGGCACGGCAGACCCGCAGCATCGACAGCGTTCCGCGCGTCGAAATGCCGAGCCGGAGATCGGTATGGCGTCGGGTCCCGTTGGCGATCGACACGATGTACTCGCTGATGCCGCGGACGACCTCGATCTCGTCGATCTGGGCGACCAGACGCTGCACCTCAGCGGGAGTGGTGACCGGCTCGAGCCTGTCGTCCTCCGTGCTCGGGTGGAATGATTCGAGGAGTGAGACCTCGGTGTCGTGGTCGGCGTAGCCGAGGCTGAGACGCATCGAGAACCGGTCGAGTTGGACGTCGGGAAGCGGGAACGTACCCTGCGAGTCGCGCGGGTTCTGCGTGGCGATCACGAAGAACGGCCGCGGTACCGGCCGGCCGATCCCGTCAGCGGTCACCTGGCGTTCCTCCATCACCTCGAGGAGTGCCGACTGCGTCTTGGGGCTCCCGCGGTTGATCTCGTCGCCGATCAGCACGTTCGTGAACACCGGGCCCTCGCGAAACGAGAAGCTGGCCGATGCCTGGTCGAAGATCATCACCCCGGTGATATCGGTCGGCAGGAGGTCGGGCGTGAACTGGACCCGTGTCCACGACCCCGAAATCGAGTTGGCGATCGCCTTCGCCATGCTGGTTTTGCCGGTTCCCGGGACGTCGTCGAGCAGCAGGTGGCCCTCGGTGAGCAGGCAGCACAGCGCGAGACGGATCTTGTCGTGCTTGCCGCGGATGACCCGCTCGACATTGTCGATCAGCGTTGCCACGACAGGTGAGATTGGCCCGGCCACGGACGCAGTGTAGATGGGCACCGGCGTCGGGACGTGCCGCGGGTGGTCGCCGCTCGGCCGATCGGTGTTCAGTCCCAGTGGACCCGTACGTGGGACAGGGCGTCGCGCAGCACGGCGGCCAGTTCTGGTCGGGCGGGCGCCGGTTGATCGAACGGTTCGATCAGGGGTAACGACGGCAGCTCTGTGCCCGGCGGTGCGGCGAGCACGTCCGCGAGCGAGTCGCCCGGATCGTCGTCGAGTTCCGGTTCGAGTTCGACCCGCCGGGATGCCCGGTCGGGGACGAGCGTCAGGTGGCCGCTCCTGCGAGGAGGCCGTCCGTCGCCGTCGTCGATGTCGTCACGGTCTTCGTCGTCGTCACCCTCGTCACCGTCTTCGTTGTCGGCACGGTCGGCGGGAGCGGCGCGCTCGCCTGCCTGCACGCGGTCCGCATCGTGGTCGTCGCGCGAGATGCCACGCCACAGGTCGAGCAGTTCCGGCTCGATCATCAACTCGTCGCTGAACGCGTACATCGTGGCGATGACGTGTTTGCACGCGTGGCCGTCGAAGTTGTCGTCATCGGGACATGTGCACTGGGCGGTGACATCGCGTCGCAACGGCATGCCGTCGCCGGATCGGACGAGCAGCGATGCGACGTATGGGGTGGGACGTGAACCCTGCACCTCGCAGGTGACGATCCCTGGCTCGATCGCGATGTCGAGCACCGCATCGTCGGCGGCATAACGCTTGCCGCGTCGGTGACGTTGCGGATCGCTCATCTCCGCCGAGAGCACGCGCATCATTGTCGAGGGCAGGCGTCCCCGACCCGTCGAACCGAACGACTTGCGGGGGCGGCTCATACGTCGGCTTCCAGTGTGATGAGGTCGCGCAGCTCGTCGGTGGAGAGTTCAGAGACCCACGTCTCCGACGTGCCGATGACTGCATCGGCGAGCCGGCGTTTGTCGTCGATCACCTCGCCGATGCGCTCTTCGACGGTGCCCTCACAGACGAGCTTGTGCACGTTGACGGTCCGCTGCTGTCCCATCCGCCAGGCCCGGTCGGTGGCCTGGTCCTCGACCGCCGGATTCCACCAGCGGTCGTAGTGAATGACCTGGCTCGCGGCCGTGAGATTGAGCCCGGTGCCGCCCGCCTTGAGTGACACGAGCAGCAGCGGCGGGCCGGAACCGTCCTGGAACGCATCGACCATCCTGTCGCGGCCAGTGCGAGAGACGCCGCCGTGAAGGAACGGCGCGTCGATGTCGAACTGTTCGGCGATGTGGAGCTTGAGCAGCTCACCCATCTCGCGGAACTGGGTGAAGACGAGCGCACCTTCCTCCCGGTCGCGCAGGTCGGTGATGAGTTCGTCGAACCGCGTCAGCTTGCCCGACCGACCGGCGAGGCGTGAGCCGTCGCGGAGCGCGTGTGCGGGATGGTTGCAGATCTGCTTGAGGCGCATCAGCGCGGCGAGCACGATGCCGCGGCGGCGCATGCCGCTCGCCTGTTCGGAATCCTGCAGGAGCTGGTCGACCACCTGTTGGTACAGCGTCGCCTGCTCGCGGGTGAGCTTGGCGTAGGCGATCTGCTCGATCTTGTCGGGGAGATCCGGCAGCAGGCGTTTGTCGGCCTTGGTGCGCCGCAAGACGAATGGACGTGTCAGCCTGCGCAGACTGGCGGCAGCGACTTCGTCCTGTCGACGTTCGATCGGAGTACCGAAGCGGCGGCGGAACGACTCCTGCCCGCCGAGTAGCCCGGGATTGACGGCGTCGAGGATCGACCACAGCTCGCTCAGTCGATTCTCGACGGGTGTGCCGGTGAGGGCGAGCTTCTGGTCGGCGCGTAGCTCGCGGACGGCCCTGGCGGCCTTGGTGTTCGGGTTCTTCACCATCTGTGCCTCGTCGAGGACGACGGTCGACCAGTCGAACTCGCCGAGGTGTTCGAGGTCGCGCGGCAACAGTCCGTAGGTGGTGATGACGAGCTCACGCTCGGGGTCGGTACTGAACAGCTCGTCGTCACCGGCGCGGCGTCTGGTCGGACCGTGATGAATGCGGACATCGAGCTTCGGCGTGAACCGTTCGGACTCGGTCTGCCAGTTGCGCACCACGCTGAGTGGGCAGATGACGAGATGCGGGCCCGGTCGTTCGAGCAGATGCGCGAGTGTGGTCGCCGTCTTGCCGAGGCCCATGTCGTCGGCGAGACATCCGCCGAGCCCAAGGCGTGACAGGAACTGCATCCAGGCGAGTCCGCGCCGTTGGTAGTGGCGCAGTTCGCCGACGAACTCGGACGACTCGGTGACCTCGTGGATCTGGTCGTCGGGGAGGCCGTCGAGAATGGCGCGCATCCAGTCGGCCCCACCGAGCGTCGGACCGTCACCGTCGGTGTCCCCTGAGCTGCTGACGACCACGGGCGTACGGCCGTTGCCATCCGCATCGTCGGCGTCGTCTCTGAACCCGATCTCGTCGTCGTTCGCGAGCTGGAGCAGCTCGAGCGGGGTGAGGCGTGAGTGGTCGTCGCGCAACTCATCGAGTCGGGCGCGTTTGCGGCGCAGCTCGTCGGGGTCGATGCGCACCCAGCGCTGCCCGGTGTGGAGGAGGGTCGACCCGGCCTCGGCGGCACGCTCGAGTTCGGATTCGGAGATCTGCTCGTCACCGACATGCATTGTCCACTCGACGAGTGCCTCCGTGCCGAACCGGCTCTTGCGGTCGTCCGGCGGTGCCTCGGTGGCTTCGCCGCTGACGCCGACTCGCGTGCGGACGAGCCGTTCGGGGCCGACGAGTTCGATGCCCATCGTCTGGAGCTCGTGGGGCGCGACGTCGAGGAAATCGTCTGCCGTCGCGAGATCGAGTTCGATCGAAGTCGGCTCGTGCTGCACGGCGAGGTCGGAGAGTCCTGGCAATGTGGCGACTCGGTCAATGGTGTCGTTGAGCTGCTCGACGAGCAGCTCGACGTGTTGCTCGCCGCGCGCGAGATCGACCGCGAGGGCGCTGCGTTCCCAGACGTCGCGCGCCGTGCACCAGCGTTGCGAGTCGCGATCGTCGACCAGTTCGATGCGCACCTCCCAGTCGTCGAGCGGATCGTCGGAGATGAGCAGCCGGATGCGCGGGACGACCACCGGTTCTCCCGCCACACGGCGTCGATGTCGGTCGAGTTCGCCGCGCAGCCGGTCGACGGCGGCGGTGAACTCATCGGTGCCGCCTCGGATGACGTGGTCGGACTTGGCGAGTGCGCCGAATGTGGCGCGGAGCGCTTGGACGTCAGGTTTGCGTTGGCGGCCGACTTCGGGCTTCCAACCCACTTGGTGGAGGAAGCCTCGCGCGATGCCGTCGACGAGTTGTTCGTAGATGTCCGACGTCGTGGCGGAGGAGCCGGCGGTGCAGATCACCGGCATTGCCTCGGCCAGCAGCACGAGGGTCGCCTCGATCGCCTCGTCATCGATGGGGAGCCAACGACCGACGGTGAACGGACCGCGCTCGTCGATCGCCGGCACGATGCGTCCGGTCGTGACGGTGTGCCGGGCGAGCTCGGCGACGCGCGCGAACCAGGCCAACGAGTCCGACAGCAGATCGTGGCCCGGCAGATCGGACAGCCACACCGCGGTGCCGACGGGGTCGAGCTGAATCGAGGCGGCGTACAGCGTGCGGTGGTCCGGCACGTCGATGGTGATCCGCCCGACGGCGCCGTAGGAGATCGGCGAGTCGTGCCACCCGGTGTGCAACCCGTCGGCATCGATCCGTCGGAACCCGCTGTACATCCACGCGACCGATGCGGTGTCGAGGCCGTTCCACCCCCAGACGTGTAGCGCACCGAGCCGCCAGGTGCCCTGGGCCACGTGCGGCGGCCGGTGGCGCGAAATGGTGCGCATCGTGTTCGAACCTACCGAGTGGGTGTCACCGAATGGCCGGGTGAATCGTCGTGAGCAGCCCAGACCTAACCTTCCGATCGTGCCGACCGTCGCGAACTTGCCACACGAGCCGTTTCTCGCGCCGCTCGGCTCGGCCGGCTTTCGGTGGCGGCTCGGGCTGCGGCCGCTCGATCTGGCGAACTGGTTCGACGACGGCCCCGACGCCCCGGGCTGGATCGCTGAGAAGGAGATCATCCTGGCCGACCACCACGAGACGGTGTTCGCGGTGCTCGACGATGTCGACGACGAGGCGAACGAGGTCGCGAAGGCCGTCGTCTCCCATCTCCGGTTCGCTGGAGCGAGCTGCGAGCTCCGCTCCGACGTTCATCCGCTCGAAGCGGCGTCCCGACTTGTGGCCGAGGACCTCGTCCTCATGATCGAACGCGAAGGGCGACTCGTCTTCGGTGGAGGCTCGGTGTGCTTTCCGAACCGTTGGGACCTGCGGTCGAAGCTCGGGCTGACGCTCCGGGAGGTGCACGCGCCCGTCCCGCGGTTGAACGAGCAGCTGGGTGAGCCGGTCGAGCGCATTCTCGCCCGGCTCACACCGGAGCGCAGCTACTGGCGACTCGGGTGGGGGATCATCGATGTCGCGGAGGGCTACACGCCGACCGATGGGACCGGTCCCTCGCGGCCGGCTCTCCCCTCGACCGACACGCTGCACGTCCGTGTCGAGCGCGAGACGTTGCGACGTTTTCCTTGCACCGGCTGCGTGCTGTTCACCATCCGGACGTATGTCGCCCGTCTCGACGACGTTGCCGCTGACGGCGTTCACCGCGACCGGCTGGCGGCCGCGGTCGACCTCATGCCCGGTGACGTACGCGAATACAAGGATCTCGCGACATTCGGCGAGGAGTTGGTGCGAAGTCTGCGATCGAACGATGGATTTGCTCCCGAAGTTGATACACTGTGGCTCAGCTTTACTGAACGCTGACGCCTGAACCAACGAGGAGAACCGTGGCGATCGACCCCAAGCAGTGGACCCTGAAGACGCAGGAGGCATTCTCCGCCGCGATCGACCTGGCCAAGGAGCGTTCCAACCCGGAGCTGACCCCTGACCACCTGCTCAGTGCACTCATGCGCCAGGACGGCACCATCGTGCCCGGGGTGCTCGCCAAGCTCGGCCAGGCGCCACTGATGGTCCGCAACAAGGCCGATGAGGCCGTCGAGAAGCTCCCGCAGGCATACGGCGGCGCCGAGCCTCGGATGAGCCGCGACCTCACCGACATGGTCGGGCGTGCGGAGCGGTACCAGAAGGATCTGCGCGACGACTACCTGTCCGCCGAGCATCTCCTCCTCGCGATGAGTGAGCGACTCGAGGTCCCGTCCGAGGAACTGCTGCAGGCGTTGCGCGAGGTGCGCGGCTCGCACCGGGTCACCGACCAGAACCCCGAGGAGAAGTTCGCCGCACTCGAGCAGTACGGCCAGGACCTCACCACCCTGGCTGCGGACGGCAAGATCGATCCCGTCATCGGCCGAGACGAGGAGATTCGTCGCTGCATCCAGGTCCTCTCGCGACGCACGAAGAACAACCCGGTCCTCATCGGCGAGCCGGGCGTCGGCAAGACAGCGATCGTCGAAGGCCTCGCCGCGCGCATCGCCAACGGTGACGTGCCGGAGGGGCTCAAGAACAAGCGCCTCATCGCGCTCGACATCGGCTCGATGATCGCGGGCGCCAAGTACCGCGGCGAGTTCGAGGAGCGGCTGAAGGCGGTCCTCAAGGAGATCACCGACGCCGACGGTGAGGTCATCACGTTCGTCGACGAGCTGCACACGATCGTCGGCGCCGGCGGTGCGGAAGGCGCGATGGACGCCGGCAACATGATCAAGCCGATGCTCGCCCGCGGCGAGTTGCGCATGATCGGCGCCACGACGCTCGACGAGTACCGCAAGTACGTCGAGAAGGA
>JASJHI010000315.1:0-7026 GCA_033791105.1 Acidimicrobiia bacterium
CCGTCGAGGACTGGTTCGAGCGGTGGTGGCCGACGGTGACCAACCTCCGGCCGACCACCCGTGCACGCGACGAAGCATCGTTCCGCAATCACGTCGTTCCGACGTTCGGAGCGGTGCCGTTGGCTCGCGTCGACCGGACCAGCCTTCGAGAGTGGGTGGCGCGAATGTCGGACCCCAGCGATGGCGGACTCGCCCCAGCGACGGTCGCCAAGGCGGTCCAAGTCTTCAACAAGGCCATGCGGGCCGCACTCGAGGACCGGCTGATTTCGGCCAACCCGGTCGAGCGGCTGCCTGTTCCGAGGATCGAGCGCGAAGAGATGCGGTTCCTCACTCCCGACGAGCTGTGGCGGCTCGCCGACGCGATTGACGAGCGGTATCGATCGTTCGTCGTCCTCGCCGGCTTCAGCGGCATGCGTCTCGGTGAGCTGCTCGCACTGAGGTGGGGGAACGTCAACCTGCTCCGACGGCAGGTGGCGGTGGCGGACACGCTCACCGATCTTGCCGGCCAACTCAGCTTCGGTCCGCCGAAGACTCGTGCTTCGGTGCGGGTCGTGACGGTGCCGGAGTTCGTCTCCGAGGAACTGTCGCGGATCGCGGTCTCGCCGGTCGATCCGGTCGACCTGGTGTTCACGTCACCCGATGATCACCCGGTTCGAGCCACCTTGTTCCGTCGGCGATTCTGGAATCCAGCTGTGGAGCGAGCCGGGCTGGCTCCGTTGCGCATTCACGATCTCCGCCACACGGCCGTGTCGTTGTGGATCGCGGCTGGGGCCAACCCAAAGCAGATCGCCACGCGGGCGGGTCACACGAGTGTCTCGGTGGTCCTCGATCGCTACGGCCACCTCCTGCCTCAGCATGACGACGAATTGATGCAAGCCCTCGAAGGCATCGGGGCATCGCGCGACGTCGTTTGATCGACGTTTCGCTCCTATGCCCGGTTCAGGCGGCGGAGTCTTTGCCGAGATGCACCGGGACTCGTCGATCGTCGTCGTCGAACACGGCGACGAGTTCCAGACGGGCGCCGAGCGCTTCGAGGTATTGACGAAGCGTGGAGACACGCACATCCTCAGAGTGCTCAAGTTTTGAGATCGCGCCCTGGGTGACGTCCAGGCGGCCAGCCAACTCGGCCTGACTGATTGCCTCGCCGTGACGAAGTTCGTACAGCCGGATCTCTTCGAGCGTGTCGCGGCGAAGTGCATCGAGTCGTTCAGTCGCACCTGGGCGCGCAACGACTTGTTCACGGAGTTCGGAGAATTTTGTTCTGGCCATCAGATCAGTCCTTCGTTTAGGAGTTAGTCGAGGTAGTCGTCGTACAGGTCGTCCGCGAGCGGGACGGCCCATTGGTACCAGTCGTTCCATTCACCAGTTTTGTCGCCGCCGAACAGCAAGATCGCTTGCCGCCGCGGATCGAAACTGAACAGCACTCGCAACGCTCCGCCCTGGGCCGCTCGGAGTTCTTTCATCGACTGGTGCCGCGAGGTATGGATTCTGTCGACGATCGGACGTCCGAGGTCTGGGCCTCGTTCGGCGAGCACGTCGATTCGGTCAGTGACCGCTTCTTGTTGTTCGATGGTCAGCGTTGACCACCAGTCGACGAACTCGTCGGTGACCTCAACATCCCACACTCGCTCAGTATGAGTGATAACTCATGATGAGTCAATGCTCATATCCTTCCCGCCACGCTTGTTCGACCGATTCCGACGATCCCGCTCCGGAGCCGCGCAGCGGAGTCGGACGACATAGTTCGCCGTCGACGTCTTCCGAAGTGACCCCGTCGAGGTCCAACCCCGGATGACGGCGCTCGCGTTATTGAGCGCCTCCCCGTGATCAGATTGCCGGATAGCGCGCGGGTCTGAACCTCGTCGGTACTTGTCGTTATGCGCTCCCTGATCTGGCGATCTGGGATGGTCGCGTCGGTCGAGATGTGCGGTCAAGAAACACGGGTTGTGGTCAGCGTTCTTTCGCGGCGCCGCGTGGTGGATCTGCATCGATAATCCGCAGGAACCCCTCGACCGGGTCGAGCTCGATCAGGGCCCCGTCGGGGACCTGCGACATTGCGGCGGGGACACCGATGATCGCGGGTATGCCGAGTTCTCTGGCCATGAGCGCAGCGTGCGACATGCCGCCACCGTGCTCGGTGACCAGGCCAGCTACTTGTGTGAGCAGGACGTTGAAGGCCGAGTCCGTGACTTTCGTGACCAGGATGTCGTCAGGGTCGAGCCGTTGGCTTGCTTCGATTGCATCGTCGGCAACGACGGCTCGACCCTGGACCCTGGCATTTCCCACGCCGATGCCCCTGGTTCCGGCGTCGGATGCCTGGCGTGGGACCGGCTCGCTATAGGTCATCAACGCCGAGGTTGCTCGTGCGACGTAGGTCGGAAGCTCAGGCTTGCTCCGCCTGATCCGTTCCCCATCGAGCACGGGGGGAGGTGGGCTGGAAGCGGCAACCTCGTGTGCCTTCGCTGATTCGGCAGCGATCGAGCCCAGACCGGCGGTGCGTTGCTCACATGCCTCGACGATGTCGGCGACCGAGACGTGAAAGGCATGGGCCGGGTCATCGAGCAGACCCTCCTCGTGGAGCGCGAGGCCGGCGTCGTTGATCGCTCGATGCAGAAGTCCTGCAGTCCAGTTGCAGGTGATGCCGACGTTGTCATCGCGTAACCCGTAGGAGCGTTGCACATCCAGCGGCACTTCCTCGGTCCTGGTCGGCAACGAGGACCGATGCCGGTGAGCGGAGCGGATCGAGCGAATGACCAGGTCCGGCCGTTCGAGCAGAATCGGAGCGTCGGGGAACCCATCGAGACTGCGCGAGCCGAAGCGTTCGAGGAAGCGATGCAGGGCGACCGCCGCGGCGGGCGAGTGCTTCCTGATGTCGGCGACCGACTCAACTCGCTGGGCCGCATTGGCCAGAGCGTCGGCGACCGCACCGGCGAGTTCTGCAGGCTCCCGAGTACCTGGCGACGCTCCTCCCAGCGTCGACAAGGCCCTCTCGCGCGGCTCGCCGGGCTCGTGTCCTTCGAGGAACAGTCCCGCCCCGAGGTAACCCGGCGTCAACGTGAAGTGCTTTGCTGGGCCATCGATGGCGAGCGCACCCGCGGCCGCCACAACCTCAGCGATGCTGCTCAGGTTCGCTTCGGGCCCGTCGAGCGCACCCTGCACCGTGAGGCAACGATCGATGAACTCACGGCGACCGACGTCAAACCACTCGTTCACGACATCGCGCCACGAGCCGTCTACGACGGCGGCGCGGGCGTGGCTTTCGCGTCTGGCCAACTCGACGGCATCATCCACCATCTCGACTTGGACGTAAGGCCACCCGTTCACGAACACAATGCGCATGCACTGCGTCGCCAGTCCCAACGACCCGTACGCCGCAATGGTCGCCTGCTCCATCCCCTCGTAGATGTCCCACCCTGCGCGGCGCACCGGCCGCTCAGCATGGTCCGCGTCGAGACGCCACCGCCCCGCTCCCGGAGCCTCCCACGTCACCGCGCCATCGCCTGCGCCCGTTGCCGATCGCTCCACCGAACCCCCTCGTTCATGGACCCCGACGCGCACAATAGGCGAGACCTGCGTCACCTGCGCGCCGATCAGGGACACGCATACCGCTCGCCACCGGAGCCCGGTCGACCCGCACAGTCCGGCACATCTCCGAGCGGCTACCCGCTCCAGATCGCGCCACGTCTCAAGCGGACGCTCGGCGTCTTCAGCGTGACGGCGGACTGTTGACGCAGCAACCATGTTGTGTATCATTGGTGTATGGCTCGCACCAACATTGACATCGACGAAGAACTCTGCCAACGAGTGATGGAGCGCTACCACCTCAGCACGAAACGCGAGGCGGTGAACATGGCCCTGCGCCACGTCGCGGGCGAGCCTCTCGATCTCGACGATGCACGGTCGATGCGTGGTACCGGCTGGGACGGAGACCTCGATGAGATGCGTGCGAGCAGGGCGTGATCCTTGTCGACACCTCGGCGTGGATCGAGTTCTTGCGCGATACCGGCTCAGACGTGTGCGTCGCCGTCGACCGGCTACTCGATGCGGACCTCGGGATTTGTGACGCCGTGTCGATGGAGGTTCTCGCCGGAGCCCGCAACGAACGACATCTGATCCAACTGCGCGGGCTGCTGGCCCGGGCCACAATGCTGCCCACGACTCCCGCCGACTATGACGCCGCCGCGTCGATGTACCGATCTTGTCGAGCCCGCGGCGAAACCGTCCGCAAACTCATCGACTGCCTGATCGGCGCAGTCGCCGTCCGCGCTGGAGCTGAAATCCTCCACGCCGACGTGGACTTCTCAGCACTCGCACGACATACCGATGTGCAACTGCACCCGGATTCCCGAAGCTGAGATCTCCAGAGCAAGAGCTCAGAACATCGCCAACCGACACCTTCCAGAACAGCGAAAGGTCGGCACATATTCGGGCGATCAGCCGCTCGGAAATGTCGACGCCGTCATCAGACTTCTCCATCGCCCTTGGTGGTCGAGTGGAAGCTGCGGAGTGCCCGGTTGAGTACGACGCTGGGCACTGTTGCATGGAATTCGTCGGCGATTTCGACGCTCCTGATCTGAAGAGTTGGGTCGCTTCGTGCTGCGAGTTGAACGACGAACCGCCGCAGGTCGTCAACCATGTCGAGGTGCGCAGATGGCGGCTTGGAGAGATGCCCATCCGCCAGATTCACCGCCTCTCGGCGTCGACCAGCATCGGTCTCGAGCGACCCGATCCCGAAGAAGACCTCGGACCGCAGGCGGTTGGTGTCGGCCCGTTCGCGTTCAATGTCGAAGATCACCTCGCCGTCCCACCACAGCGATGGGCTACTCACGATGTACCGGTCGAACGTTGAGCTGGCTTTCAACAGTGTGTACGCACCGAAAAGTCCTCCGAGCGAGTGGCCGAAGTAGATGACGTCATCGGCTGCATTCGGAAACCGATCGGCCAGCCACGGGCGCAACTCGCCGGACACGAACTCGATGAAGGCGTCTGCGTGCCCGGATCCAGGGAAGTGCCTGCTGGGTGTCGGAGTGAGGTCGCGGGCTCGGATCTCGACGGTGTCGATCACCGCTTCTGCGTCGGGGTAGCCCACACCGATGACGAGCAGAGACGGAACGAGGCCCGGGATCTGCATGAGTCGAACGGTGTCGACCGCCAAGCCGAAGAACCCGTTGGCGTCGGTTGCGAACAGGATCGCCTGCGGATTCGGTCCACAGTGCCCGACGAACACCCGGAACGAGTCGCCGACAGCCTCGGACCACAGGTCATGAACCTCAGTGCCAACCAAAGGAACTCCCATCGGCACATTCTCTCTCAACAGCGGACGTCGACAGGCACAAGTTGTCGGGTTCCGACCGTCGCATCAGCCGATCAGAACAACGACCGGTCGAGCACCCCCAACCAGCGAAAGATCGGCACGTCGGGGCTCGGCGACCCGTCCGATATCTGCGGCGGCCGAGCGTGGATCAGTGCCGGGCGGATGTCGGACGGTCAGGATTCGCGGTGCAGGGTGCCCTTCGTGCTCGGGAGCCTCGGTTTCGGCGTGTGGCTGCAGCGGGGAACTTGGTGGTGCGAGGCGGGACGGGCGGTCATTAGTGTGGCGTCTCGGCTCGTTCGATAGTTTCGATTTCGTGGCGAAGCGACGGCACCACAAGCGCACCGGTGGGCGCACGACACCGAAAGGGACACGTCCTGCCGTCTCGCGGCGTCGGCGACAGGGTGACGACAACTCTGGCGCCGTCCCCGAACTCGTTGTAGGGATCCGCCCGTTACTCGCGGCGCCGACTCCGTTCGAGCTGATGGCGCAGGCATCGGGTTTCGTCGAGATCGCTACGGAGCGACCGATGGACAGACTCGGCCCGGAGCGGATGGGACGGATCGACGGCCCAGAGTTCCTCGGATCGCTCGTCGATTCTGGCTGGCCGGAGTTGATCGTGCTCGGCAAGGCAATGGCAACGCTCCTGTCGGAAAGTGCGGTGGTGCGACGACTCCGCACCCAGGCACTGCCGTCAGATGCACCGGTGTGGGCATTCACCATGGACACGATCGAGATCACCGGGACCTTCGTGCAGACCGAGCCGCTCGGTGACGGGGCGAATATGTGGGTGTGCGTGCGCTGGCCGCACGGCTCGGAGGCAACCGCCGTCCTGTTCGTTGACCACAACATGGGAACCATGTTGAAGGACGCGTTCCTGGTCCCGGTGGGCGCCGAGGACGTGATGGCAATGATGCGCGACGTGTCCGATGACGTGATCGACCTGGCGCCGAACGACCCAGCGGATCTGCGAGCCCGCGTGACGTGGTCGATCGAGCGTGGCGATCGAACGGTCCCAGTGATCGAGACCGAGACGTGGCCGATGTGTCGCCCGCTCGTCGAATGGATCGTCGCTCATCTCCCGGACGGCGGTCGCGGTTGGGAGTTCCCGGAATGGACCCAGGCCGAACGCGAAGAACTCGTCGATGACTTCCTGGCGTCGCCGTTCGCAACGCGGTGTCCCCTGGCCACCGATCGGGTCGCATCGATTGTCGATCACTTCATCTCGCACGGATGCGATTTCGGCTCCGGCGACCCACTCCGTTGGAGCCCGGTCGTGGTCGGACTCGTTCTCGCCGACTGGTTCCCACGCAAGATCTACGGCCTGACCCAAGCCGAGGTCGATGCCGTCCCAGCGATCCTCGAACAGTTCGTGACCTACGCCCATCAGCGGCGCGGCATCGATGCCCGAGCAATAAATCAGACGCTGTCAGCAATCGTGGTCTGGGAGGACGACTTCTTCGATGCGATGACCGATCAGGCACCGCAGGGATCGTTCGCCACAACCCTGGCTCAAATGGCCGTCGGCCCCGAGCCAGCCGACGACTACGAGAATGACAAGGCGCTGTTGCAAGCGGTTCTCGGCGACCAAAACACCGATGACTATATGGGCCGCGTCGCCGACGAACTCGAGCAGCGGGTCATCGATCTCGTTGGTGGACGCGACGCCTATGACACTCTCGACGACGAACCACTCG
Source organism: Acidimicrobiia bacterium (assembly GCA_033791105.1). Classification (GTDB taxonomy): domain Bacteria; phylum Actinomycetota; class Acidimicrobiia; order Acidimicrobiales; family Ilumatobacteraceae; genus JASJHI01. Next base: position 7,009 of record JASJHI010000315.1, read on the forward strand.
GTGACGTCGCGTTCGACT
>JASJHI010000316.1:0-4883 GCA_033791105.1 Acidimicrobiia bacterium
GGGTAGTCGCGCTCCGACAGCTCCTGGTGGATCGCCGCGCCATATTCGGAGTGGATCTCGGGGAGCAGGATCAGCCCGCGCTCATCGGCGATCGTGCGAAGCCGGTCGAGGTACTCCCACGTTCCCGGCTTATTGAAGAAGTTGACCCGGCCGACCTCTTTGTGGAGGTATGCGAAGGCGTCGAGCCGCAGGATCTTCGCGCCCAACGCCGACATCTTGTCGAGCGTCTCGCGGAAGAAGTCCCAGACCTTGTCGGACTGCGCGTTGAGGTCCATCTGACCGAGATACGTCCGCTCGCCGTCGACGACGTCGACCTGCTGGTAAAAGGTGTTCCAGTAGAAGCGATCCGAGCCGTCGGGGAAGCGAACCTGGAGGATGGGCAGGTCCGGTTTGCGCATGAACAACCGGTCGAGATGCTCGGGCGAGGGGACCACGTAGCCGTCGGCGTGGAGGTCGCCTTCGCCCTCCCAGAACTGGTTCCAGTCGATGAAGAAGTCGGTGAACTCGGACTCGTCACCGTTCGCCAACATGTCTTGGAACTGCGGCGATCCGACCGAGAGATGGTTGAGCACCAGGTCGAACTTCAGCAGGATGCCGAGCTCGTCGAGGGCTTCGAGATCGCTGACCGATACGAGGTCAGCGTTCAGGTCATAGTCGATGATGGAGAAGCCGCGATCAAGGTCGCTGTTGAAGATGGAGGGCAACACGTAGAACAAGCTGAAGACGTCGGTGAACTCGGGGCGTCGGAGCATGCGCACCATGCCAGCGAGATCGCCGTCGATGCTGTCGGGGTATGCGTTGAGTATGACCCGGTTCGGCAGGTTGCTCTTCATGTGACTGGGATGACGTCGTAGTCGCGTGTGATGACGAAGTCGGCGAGTTGCCGGTGACCGGCAATGATCTTGTGCTCGAGCCTGAGAACGTTCTCGATAAACGGGTCGCTGACCTCGTTGCCGCGGTTGCGCTTCTGACGATGCTCGAGGGTGTCGAGGCGGTTGCGGGCGATGAACACCTTGGTGTCGACGTGTTTGAGGAGCGTCGTGTATGTGCCTTCGGCGATAATGACCTTGACGTCGCGCAGGTCGACGGTCTCGTCTTCGACAGAATTCGCGTCGTAGTCGATCAGGGGCTTGACGATCTCGTCGTTGCCGCCGATCGCGTCGACCAGATTCTGCTCGAGGACGTCGAAGCGGACCTCGACGTGTGGACCAAGCCAGGTGTCGTCCTCGCGCCGCTTCGCATCGTTCGACTTCGGTGGCAACACGAAGTAGTCGTCCTGTCCGAGCAGGACCGACGTGATGCCGAGCGTCGCGAGTTCGTCGGCGATTGCCTTGCCGGTCTCGGACTTTCCGCTTCCCGACTCACCAGCGACCGTGATGACGTACCGGCCGCTCTTGGCGGCGATCGCGTCGAGAATGTGGGGAACGACCGCGCTCGCGGCACGGACATGATGTTCCTCGACAACGATGACGTCGCCCTTCATGATGGTGCGCTCTCCAGGTTGTTCGTGAGGGGATGACTGTAAGCGCCTACATGCCCGAAACAAAGCTCTGATGGGGCAGCTTCTGTACGCAGATTCTCGGGTGCCGTGGGTGACTCCCAGCGAAGTCCACCCAGCCAGCGACCGGACAAGACAGGGAGTCGTGAGCCGGACGAGATCTCTGATCGCTTGCTCAGCCTTTTCGACCCACGCGGTAATCGCGGCGCAGGACGCTCGACCGACCACTCGACTTCCGGCGATGCGGCGGCAGCGAACAGCGCTGCAACCCCGGAGCTTCGATACCGGCACGGTCAAGGCGCTGTGGGCTGGGACGCCGAGCGGCGATGTGCCGTGAGGCCGGTTCGGCCATCTGCTGCTTTCGGGGCGGAGCGTCGGGCTCGAACGTGTCGCGAGTCTCCGCGGACGCGGCTACATACGGATGACGTCGGCGAGGTTCTGATGCTCGAAGATCATCTGCTGCTGGAGCGTCAGCGTCTGCCCCCGTCCAGCGGCCTTGGCGCGCTGATACATCGCGTGGGCGATCGCCACGTCGACGTAGGCCAGACCGACGGCGTTGAAATACACCCGCTCGTCTGCGGACAGGCGTCCGTTCTTGTCGCCGGCAACCACCTCGATCAGGTTTGCCGCGATGTCGGAATCGGTGAGCTCGCCGTCCTGGTACATCCGGCTGAGCGTCTGGGTGCGATGTTTGACGGTCTCCCAATCGTCGCAGACAATCGTGTCGCACTGGCCGGCCACTGCGTACTCGTCTTCCCAGCCGCCGACGTGGCTGTAGAACGAGCCCGGCTGCATCCAGTCGGCCTTCAACAACGGGGCCTGCGCGCTGGTCGCGGTGACCAAGATGTCGGCACCGTCCATCGCCGCCCGGCCGTCGTTGCCGACGCACGTGAACTCGATGTCGGCGAAGAGCGCACCCATCTCGTCTGCGAACTGGTGCTCCTCGTGCTCGTACAACGCAGACACGCGGCACTCGTTGAGACCCGGGATCACCGTCTTCATCGCAATGAGGTGCATCTTGGCCTGCTCGCCGGCCCCGATGAACCCGATGCGTTCGGCGTCAGGTCGAGCGAAGTGCTTCGCAGCAATGCCACCCATGGCGCCGACGCGCATGTTCGAACACAACGTGCCATCCATGAACGCGATCGGAAACCCCTGCTCGATCTCGGAGAGCACGATCACCGCCGAGAGGTTCTGGCGACCATGCTTCACTGGGTTCATCGGGAACACCGAAACCCACTTCATGCCACACACCTGCTCGTCCAAGAGCGTGGCAGGGAGGCAGTTGATGCGTTCCTGCGAATCGTCGTTGAAGATCTGCACGATCTTGTCCGGGAACATGATGCGCCCGTCACGGAAGGCGAGCATCGCCTGCTCCGCAGCCGTCATCGCCATATTGAGGTCGAGGCAGCCAGCGTCGAGAAGGTCCTCCTGTGAGAGGTACAGGCAATCGATCCGATGCTCTGCTGACATGGATTCATCCTCCGTCGGTCGTCTGAAGCCTGGTCGGCGATCGTGTTCCTCGCCTGTCGTGGAATGTACATGGCGATCGCGCGATCTGGGTTGTTCCCTGCTGCGGGTGTTCTGCGTTCAGGTCGAGAAGGGTCCCTGTCGGCTGATGTCGTCGGGTCGCCGAGGACGTCGCGCGGCACGAGTCATCCCCCTCGGCCACGCGTCCCGCCGCGACTGTCGCCATACGGCGCGCCGTTCATGTAGACATGCCGGTGGTACTCCCCCCGAGTGGGTGGACTTCATCCAGGACCGGGGACCACCATTCCAACGTCAGCTTGGTCGAAGTGAGAGAGTCCGGCCGACCCTCCCGTCGACACCCATCCCCCCAATACCCCGGAGACCGCAATGACCGACACCGAACCTCCCATCAGCCGGTTCCCCGTCCCTGAATTGGTGGACATGCCTCACGACATCAGGGATCAGATCCTCGCCGTACAAGAGCGTTCCGGGTTCGTCCCCAACATCTTCCTCGCGCTGGCCCACCGTCCAGACGAGTTCCGTGCCTTCTTCGCCTACCACGATGCGCTGATGGAGAAGACCGGCAATCTGACCAAGGCCGAGCGCGAAATGATCGTCGTCTCCACCAGCAATCTCAACCAGTGCCAGTACTGCGTCATCGCCCACGGCGCCATCCTGCGAATTCGTGCCAAGGACCCTCTCATCGCTGACCAGGTAGCCGTCAACTACCGCAAGGCCGATCTCGCGGACCGTGAGAAGGCCATCCTCGACTTCGCCGTCAAGGTCGCCGACACTGCCTACGAGATCGGCGACGGCGACTTCGAGACCCTCCACTCACACGACCTGACCGACGACGACATCTGGGACATCGCCGCGATCACCGCCTTCTTCGGCCTCTCCAATCGGATGGCCAACGCCATGAACCTGCGCCCCAATCCCGAGTTCTACGCACTCGGTCGCTGACGACTCCAGCATCGACTACGAAGTCGCCCCGGCGGCGACCGGGGTACGCAAGGTCATCCGTCGCTTCCCCTCTCACTCCTCAACCCCACCGACTGAGTCTTGAACGAACGTTCAAATCTCGTTGGTGTCGCGCCGTGGCCCGCCCGAACGTCCTCGTCGTCATGGCCGATCAGCTGGCGCCCAACTTCACCTCGACTTACGGACATCCGGTGGTGTCGACGCCACATCTCGATTCGCTGGCGGAGCGCGGCTCGAGGTTTCGACGCGATGTACTGCCATTCCCCGCTCTGCGCCCCGGCGCGGTTCACGATGATGGCCGGGCGTTCGGTCAGCTCCATCGGAGCGTGGGACAACGCCGCCGAGTTCCCTGCGTCGGTCCCGACGCTCGCGCATCACCTTCAGGCGGCCGACTATCGGACGATCCTCACCGGGAAGATGCACTTCGTCGGCCCGGACCAACTGCACGGGTTCGAGGAGCGGCTGACGACCGACATCTATCCCGCCGACTTCGCCTGGACGCCTGACTGGGATGCGGCCGAGCGACGAATCGACAAGTGGTACCACAACATGGACCCCCTGGCCGAGGCTGGTCAGGCTGTGACGACCCACCAGATCGACTACGACGAGGAGGTCGGGTACACGGCTCGTCGCAAGCTCCATGATCTGGCGCGTGACCGCGACGATCGACCGTTCTTCCTGGTCGCTTCGTTCATCCACCCCCACGACCCGTACGTGGCGCGTCCCGAGTGGTGGAACCGCTACGACGACGATGACATCGACCTGCCCGACCCGATCGCCGACGCCTCCCTCGATGCACACACCCGTCGGGTCCGGGCCGGCATCAAGGCCGACACGGTCGGGTTCACAGAGGACCAGTCACGCCGGGCGCGGCACGGCTACTACGCAAACACGAGCTATCTCGACGACTGGCTCGGCCGCCTCCTCGCCACGC
>JASJHI010000317.1:0-9701 GCA_033791105.1 Acidimicrobiia bacterium
GGCCGTGGTGAGCGCATCAGCACCGGCCAGGGCCGGGTCCGAAACGAGCACGGCCTTCTCGGCCCCCATGGCAAGAGCCGTACGGAGACCGGACACCTCGTCATTCGGGGCCATCGAGACCAGGGTGACAGAGCCTTCGCCAGCGGTGTTGACGAGCTGCAGCGCCATTTCGACGCCATAACTGTCGGACTCATCGAGGATGAGCTTGCCGTCGCGCTTGAGCGTGTTGGTTGAGGGATCCAGCTCGCCCGGCAGCGCCGGGTCGGGGATCTGTTTCACGCATACGATCACGTTCATACGGTTCGCAAGCTACCGGCGGGTCAAGTTACGGCCCAACCCGGAGGCGCGACGGGATGTGTGACTCGTGCCGGATTGCTACCGTCGACTCCGCTTGAAGATCCTGCTCATCGTCAACTCATTCGCATCGTCGGTAACGGCGCGCAACACCGTCGTCGTCCAACGCCGCCTCGGCCAGGGACACGAGGTCGAGGTCGTCGAGACGAACCGGCGCGGTCACGCCACCCTGTTTGCCCACGATGCGGCCCGCCGAGGCGTCGACGTCGTCGTCGGATTCGGTGGTGACGGCACGCTCAACGAGGTCGCCACCGGCATCGCCGGCACCGACGCCGCGCTCGGGGTGCTTCCCGGCGGTTCGACGAACGTGTTCGCCCGCACGCTCGGCCTTCCGAACGATCCGGTCGAAGCCGCCGGTCGGCTCGCCGACGGGCTCTACGCGGGCGATCTGCGCCCGATCGGACTCGGCCAGGTGAACGGCCGCTACTTCTGCTTCCACACCGGCATCGGCTTCGACGCGGCCGTCGTCGAGCGCGTCGAGCGCCACGGCTCCCTCAAGCGCTGGATGGGCCACCCCTTGTTCATCTACTCCGGCCTCGCGACCTGGCTCGCGGGGTACGACCGCCGGACACCGCACTTTCACATTCGAGGAACCGGATCCACACCGTTCGTGGTGGACGACGGCTACTTCACGATCGTCCTCAACACGAACCCGTACACGTACCTCGGCAACCGCCCACTCGATCTGTCACCCGACGCGGCGCTCGACCGCGGGCTCGTCGTGATCTCGTTCACGACGATGAAGGCGACGGCGATCCTCGGTTCTCTCGCCGGCGCGCTGCGGGGCGGCGGTGTCGAGGCCGCGCCACATCTCGATATCCGTTCCGACGTGACGAACTTCGTCGTCGAGCACGAGACGCCGTTTCCCTATCAGGTCGACGGCGACGCACTCGGCAGCACCAAACGCCTCGAGTTCCTCCACGTGCCCGACGCGGTCAGGCTCGTCTTCCCCAGCGCGGGTTGAGCGGACGATCGGTGCTCCGCCCGAGCGCGGTCAACGCCTCGTCGGGCACATCGGTGATGACTCCTTCGACGTCGAGAGCGGACAGCTCACGCATCCGGGTGGCGCCGTTCACGGTCCACGCGTTCACCGCCAGCCCGAGGGTGTGGGCGCGTCGGACGAGCTCGGCATCGATCGTGGTCACGCGCGGATTGACCGCCGAATGTCCAGCGCGGGCGACACGCTCGAGCGCTGTTGGACTGATCGTCGAGCAGAGCGCCGCCGTTGCGAACTCGGGTGCGATACGCCGGCAGTGATCGATCGTCGCCCACGAGTGCGACGAGATCAGCCAACGGTCGACGTGATCGCCGCGGGTTCGGAGCAGCTCGACGGTTCGGTCGACAATGGTCATCGACGGGTCGAAGGCGTCCTCGGACTCGATGTTCTTGAGCTCGACGTTGACGAGCATCGTCGACCCACATGCCTGGAGCGCTTCGTCGAGGAGCACCGGTGCCTCAGAACGTGGCGCGGCCGACGGCTCGACTCCCTGACCAACTGTCGGGAGCGGATCGTGGGCGACGACGAGGCTCCCATCGGAGGCGATCCTGACGTCGAGTTCGACGCCGTCGGCCCCCATCGCATCGGCTCGTCGGAAGGCGGCCGGTGTGTTCTCCCGTTCTGCCCGGGAAGCACCACGGTGAGCGACGACCAGCATGCTGCAATTTTGCCCCACCGCCGGAATTGTTGCGAAACAGTAACGAAAGTTCTCCTTGTCAGTCGCCCGGATCGCGCCTATCTTGAGCCCGCCGATGAGGCCGACGCCTTGCGTCGATTTCCCCCCCACAGCCCGGCCCTGCGCCGGCACTCACACCCCGAGGAGCACCAACGTGTCGATCCTTGCGTCCAGCCTTACCCTAGGAGCAGCAGACTACGAGTGGCGAGATGTCGCCCTCTGCCGCGACACGGACCCGGAACTCTTCTTTCCGGTCGGCACCACGGGCCACGCGCTCGAGCAGATCGATCGTGCGCGGGATGTGTGCGGCGAGTGCCATGCGTCCAACGACTGTCTCGACTTCGCGCTCGACACCAACCAGGACTCGGGCATCTGGGGCGGCCTCACCGAAGAGGAACGGCGGGTCATCCGCCGACGGCGCGTCGCCGCCACGCGCGCCGCCAAGGCCAGCTGAAACGCTGACGCCCGGTCCATCCAGCGCCGTCGGCCTTCCGACTCGGGTGACGTTCGCGTGCACCACGCGCACGCGATTGTCGCCGGCACAGCGCCGTGGACGTCAGGGCATGCTGTCGGTGGGGACCGTGAGGTCGACCACCGTGCCATGGGTGCTCGGCCGATCGCCGTGGCCGAGACGTTCGAGGTCGGACAGTTCGGCGGGACGCATCGAGATCGTGCCGTTCAGTTCGGTGGTGACCAACGTGCGTACGATCGACAGGCCCAGGCCCGTCGTCGCATCGAGGTCGAAGCCGGGGTCGACACCGCGCCCGTTGTCGATCACCTCGACATGCAGCTGGCCACGCGTGTGCGCCAGAGAGACCGAGACCTCGCCGCCCCGTGATCCCTCGGGGAATCCGTGATCGACCGCGTTTTGCAACAGTTCGGTGAGCACCACCGACAACGGAGTGGCGGTGTGTGCGGGGATTCGTCCGCCGTCACCGGTGACCTTGAAACGGACCGGTCGGTCGGGCGACTGGAGTCCCTCTTCGGCGAGCCGTAGCAGAGGTCGCACGATCTCGATGAACGCGATGTCCTCGCCCGGCTCGCGCGACAACGACTCGTGGACGAGTGCGATCGTTCGGATACGGCGCACCGATTCGGAGACCGCGGCCTTCGCCTCGGGACTCGTGAGACGACGTGCCTGCAGCCGTAGCAACGACGAGATCGTCTGCAGGTTGTTCTTGACCCGGTGGTGGATCTCACGGATCGTGGCGTCCTTGGACAGCAAGAGACGGTCACGTTTGCGGAGTTCGGTGACATCGCGAACGAGCAGCAAACCTCCGACGACCTCGTCCGCAGCCGCCTCGCCGTCGCCCGCTGCGACGATCGGAACGCAACGACACAGCAGTGTGACGTCGGCGCCCTGCTCGAACTCCTCGACGATCGGTTCGAGCTGTTCAAATGCCTGCCGCACCGGCCCGTCGTGGAACCCGAGTTCGGCGAGCCGCATCCCGACCGGATTCGCCTGGATCCCCACGCGGTGCAGCGCGGAGTTGGCGTTGGGCGAGACGTAGTCGACCGTGCCGGCCGAGTCGAGAAAGAGCACTCCGTCGCCGACGCGCGGTGCCGAGCTCGAATCGGCGACGCGACCCATGAACGGAAACCGGCCCGATTCGATCATGGTTGCGAACCGCTCGAAGATGAGTGAGTAGTTGCGTTCGAGTTCGCCGAGCGGACGGCCGGCGCGAACCTCCCACTCCTTGCCGAGCATCGCGATGATCCGCCCACCGTGGCGCACCGGAATCGACAGCATCCGCGCCGGAGTGTGGTCGATTCCGAGCTTGATCTCCCCCTCGACTCGGACACCGCGCTCGAGTGACTCGTCGAGGATCGCGGATCCTTCGACGTCGGCCCACGTGCCGATGTAGTCGGTGACGTAGATCGTCTGGTTCGTCGCTGGACGGACCTGGTCGACGATCAGCCACTTCCCGGTGTCGGACCGGACGTACAGCAGCAGATCGGCGAAGCAGAGGTCAGCGAGGAATGCCCATTCGGCTCCGAGCCGGTGGAGCTGATCGACATCGTCGCGATCCAGTGACGAGTGCTCGCGGGAGAGATCGGCGAGTGTTGTCATCACCACCGAGTCTGCCCCATCAGACAACTCCGCGAAGGTGTTTCGCGAGATCCGCGAGCCCGGCGATGTCGTGAATGTCGCCGGGCATCCACGGGACGGCGACCAGAGCGGGCGCGAGCGTCGCGAGTTCTGCCCGCCGTTCCGCCTCGCGGGCGGCGACGAGAGCGACGTCGTCGAAGGCTGCGGCGACCTTGGCGAGTACCGACTCGACGTCACCGGCCGGCGCATCCCCGAGGACGGCGGCGACCTCGGCCGCAAGTTCGCCCGGCGCCGCTGCGATGGCGGCGGCACTCTCCGCGGCGTCGGGCTCGGCCAGCCGAGCCGGCAGCACGCGGTTCGCAACGACGGCGCCGAGCGACATCCGACGGTCGACCAACTCGCGGGCGAGGTGCCGCGCCTCATGGCTGGGGGCGGTCTCGAGCGTCGTGACGACGACGAATGCGGTTCGCGGATCGACGAGCAGTGCCTCGACCTCGCGGGCCCGCCGGACGAAACCGGATTCCATCGCCTGGAAGAGCACGAAGAAATCGGCGATGTCCTGGAGGAACGAGGATCCGAGAATGCGGTCGGCGATCATGTTGAACGGGCGCGAGGCGACCGCGAACAGACGTGACCGGTACGGCACGGTGAGCCAGCGCAGTAGCCGGCTGCCGAAGAAGTCGGCCATCCGGCCAGGGGCAGCAAGGATCGACAGCGCGTTCCGCGAGGGTGGTGTGTCGACGATCACGAGGTCGAATTCGCCGCTCGCGTGGAGGTCGTGCAGACGCTCCATGGCGAGGTACTCGTGGCTGTGCACGAACCGCGACGTGATGTTGCGATACAGCGGATTGGCGAGCACCGCCTCGCGAATCTCGGCATCGGGCGCATGCCGCTGGATCAGTTCGTCCCAGCCGGCGCGGGTGTCGAGCATGGCGACATGCAATTCGCCACGCACGTGGACCCCGGCATTCTTGAACTCCCGCGGCGTGATCCGAACCGGCGTGTTGCCGAACTCCTGCAGCCCCAGCGCTGTAGCGAGGCGGCGCGCGGGGTCGACGGTGAGGACGAGCACGCGACCCTTCTGTCGCTGTGCTGCGGCGATACCCATCGCGGCGGCGATCGTCGTCTTGCCGACGCCGCCGGATCCGCCCACGAGCACCATCTCTCGGCTGGCGAGGAGGTTGTCGAGCGCGGCGTCGGGTGCGGCTGTCATCAGCCGACGTCCAATTCGTCGGCGAGCGCCTCGGACAACAGCGTGACGATCCTCGGCCCGCTCCCGCGGGCCGAGAAGAGCTCCGGCACGGTGATCATCGACACGCTCGAGCCGAGCGTCGGGTCGGTGTCGATCGTCGCGCTCAGGCGATCGAGATGCACCGCGCCCGTGCGTCGCCGCTGTTCGGTGATCCTGGCGGCCTCCAGGACGGCTGACACGCCCGGTCCAGCGGCCGCGGTGAGTACCTGTTCCGCGTCATCCAGCCGATCGAGAAGCGCTGCCTCGCGTCGATTGAAGTGCGCCGGCAGCACGCGGTTCGCGATGACCGCACAGGCGTGTGCGCCCGTCTCGGTGGTGAGCCGGCCCAGCAGCTCGATCGACTCGGTCACCGGCATCTCCTCGGGCGTCGTCACCACCGCGACGCCGGTGCGCTCAGGGTCCTCGAGGATCTCGCGCATCCAGTCGGTCTGATCGCGAACGAGGCCGACCTGTACCAACTCGGCAATGACGTTCGGTGCGCCGATCTGGCTGACGATGTGGCCGCTCGCCTCGGCGTCGACAACGATCAAATCGTAGTGCCGCTCACGAACCTCGTAACAGAGCTTGCCGACACCGAGGATCTCTCGCACGCCGGGTGCGGCGTCGGCGACGAAGTCGAACGTCTTCGCGAGCGGTCCGAGATGTCCGACGAACGGCAGCTTGACGAAGAGGCGGAGGTATTCACGCAGCGCGTCCTCGGTGCTCATCGTCATCGCCCACAGGTCGTCGATGATCTGCGTCGGCTCGAAACGCAGCTCGGCGAGGTCGTAGGCGGTCGCCAACGCACCTTTCGCATCCATCTCGCAGACGAGCGTGCGCTGTCCCGAACGCGCCGCCAGTTCGGCGATCGCCGCGGCGATCGAGGTCTTGCCGACACCACCCTTTCCCGTGACCCACAGCAGGTCGAGGTCGAGCAGCCCCGGTGAAGTCACTGCGCGGCGATCAGCCGCCGAAGCCGATGCGTCGGTCGCCGTCGGCCGACCCCAGCTCGACATAGGCGAGTTTGGCGGAGGGGATGCCGGTGTCCTTGCCACGTTTGTCGGTGATCCAGAGAACGTCGCTCGCGCCCCCCAATGCGGCCTCGATCCGGGCCTTCAGATCGTCACGGTCCGCGTCCTCGTCGAGCTCGATCGACAATTCGCGGGGCGCTTGGGTCACTCCGATGCGTATGTCCACAGCGCCGAGGCTACCGACCCATCCGGCGCGGTGGCGAGGATCGACTCACCCTCCCGCGGGATCAGGAGCCTCGGGCTCGGCGTCTGTGTCATCGGCTCGCCGGGGACGCCAGACCGGTCCGAATGCGATCCAGATCGATGCCATGCCGAGCACGACGTACACGAGCACCAGCGGGACGAGGAAGGTGGAGTCGACGACCGGCTCGCGCCGCAGCGACAACACGTCGTACCCCTTCTCCTCACTCAATTCCTCGAGCGCGCGCTTCTCGGACGAGTCGTCGCGCAACGGCCCTTCCGACGCCCTCACCATGAAGTCGTCGATGAGCACCTCGTCGAAGACGACTTCGGCCGTGTCGTAGTCCCACGAGCGGAGTTCGTCGAGATCGACGAGCAGGAGCAATGCGTCGGAGTCCAGCGAGCCGAACGCGATCGTCGCATTTCCGAGCACGAACGAATCCTCTCCGTCGAGCAGAACGATCTCGTCACCGGGAGCCTGGTTCAGGTGCTCGCGCAGGGCATTCGAGACCCAGACCTCGCGTTCGGGTTCGGACTCGCGAAGGTCACGCTCGTCACGTCGCCGCCCGGCGAACGCCAGCTCGGACTCGTCGACGTCCACGAACTCGTCGATCGTGTCGAGTTCGGTCGCGATGAGCGTCGCCGCAATCGGGCCGTTCTCGCCCTCCAGGTCGATCCCGTAGAGCGAGAAACTCTGCACGTCGACATTCTCGATCGACCGGATCTCCTCGAGTTCGTCGACGTCCAGGTAGTACTCCGGATGATGGATCCAGAGGTCGGGACCCAACGTCACGCGGATGTCCCCGGCGAGGAGTACCGACCACATGAGTGCACCACCCGCCACGAGTGCCAGACCGGCTCCGACGCCCACGCGCCACATCTCCCTCGGTGTGTCGGTCCCGTGCGTCGCCCGCCGATGGCGCTGGACCAACCACACCGCGAGAAGCACCGCCGGGAAGAGAAGCGCCATGAACCGCCAGAGCACCTCGAGACCCCCGACGCGCACGAGATCGACGGGGTAGCCGGCCGTCGTCTCGGAGAACTCGCGGACGCGGTTCGCGCCGATCGCGAGGAGCACGACCGTCCAGAACGCCCCATCCCTGACCAGATCCATCGAGACGGGGAGGTAGAGCCGGCGGGGATACGAACCGAACACGGCTCGCTGCGCGTTGCGGGGTCCGTTCCTGACGGCGTCGAGGAACGGGGTCTTCGTGTGATACGCGCCCGGCGCGCAGAGGATCGCCGACGCGGCATGCGCTGAGCCGGCGAGGACGGCGAACAGCACGAACAGCACGGAACCCGCGAGCAGCGCGGCATTGAACAGCCCTTGCAGATCCCTCGGCGAGAACGCATCGGGATTCAGATCGAAGGCCGACGCATGATCGGCGATCGCGGAACCGTCGAGTGAGACCACCTTCGGCAGTGCGCCGAGCAGGTCAGCTTCGTCCTGGAGTGCGGGCACGCCGATCGACAGGAACGAGACCGTGATCCCGATCGTGCCCAGGATCACGAGGATCGGGACCACCGCGGACGATTTGGCACCGACCGCACCGGCGAGTGCGGCGAACTTGCCGCGATGCTCGTTCGCGCGCCCGGCGGAGAGGGCGTCCAGCTCGATCTCCGACTCCATCCGTCGCAGATTGGTCCCGAGCTGGCGGTTGACGAACAGACGGGTGATCGGCCCGATACCGGGCATCGTCACTCGTCCGAGCGGCGAATCCGTCCGACACTGGAGGAAGACGGACGGCAACGCATCGACCTGGTTCATGACCTGGTCGACGTAGACCGCGCTCCGCTGGATCTCGGCCGTGACGGTCTGTTGCGCGTCGGTCGGTTGTGTCGTGCTCATCCCTGTTCCCCCGGCCACGCGATCTTGCGTTCGACCCGGGTCGACGGTAGTGGAACGGTCGAGGTGGGAGCGCGAACGACGGAGCTACGAGGCAAAGCGGCAGCCGGCTACGACGAGGCGGCGCGGGCCGCTATACGGCGGTCGTGCAGAACGTGTCACCCTGGGCAAAACTGGACTCGGTCGTGATGTCGCGGAGGCCGCCGGCGTCGTACAGCTCGCCGAGCATTCCGCGCACCATGCCGCGGTCGACGGCGCAGATCACCGGGTGTTCGGTGGCAACCTCGCCGAACGGACAATGGTTGTTGATGATCCGGAGCTGGTCGTTGCGTCCCTCGGCATGGGCCGCGAAGCCGTGTGCGGTCAGCGCGTCGGCGACAGCCTGCATCGCGGCGCGCAACGACCGGTGCCCGGCGGCGAGGGCGTCACCGGTGAGCCCTGCAGCCATCGCGCGGCCGTACTCGGCGCCGACCTCCTCAGCCATCGTCTCGGCCTCGTCGTGAGGCAGACGATCGAGCGCACGACCGAGCAACGAGAGCAGCAGGTCGTCGCTGCGCACCGGGAAGTCGATGCCATCGGTCGAGGCCGGGCGCGCCCGGTAGTGCTTGGAGGGACGGCCGGCGCCGGCGCCAGGCGTCTTGGTCGACGACACTTCGAGGTAGCCGCCGGCGGCGAGCTTGTCGAGATGATGACGGGCCACGTTGGCGTGCACACCGACCTCGGCGGCGACCATCGAGGCGGTGACGCCGTCGGCACCGTCGGCGGAGTTGTCCTTGGCGAGGAGATAGATCGACCGCCGAGTGGGATCGCCGAACGCGTCGGTGATCGCCGACACGGTTGCGGTGAACGACGGGCTCGATGCCATCACACAAGGTTACCGACCCACGACGGCCGGTCTTCGCCGAGGCATGAGCCGGGCGGACGCGGGTGCGAATGTCGGTACCGGTCGCCACACTGTGGCCATGTCCCGATCCTCCGTCACCGAAGATCAGATCGTCGAAGCTCTCCGTCCTGTCGAGGACCCCGAGCTGCATCGCTCGATCGTCGATCTGGGAATGCTCCGCGGCGTCGACATCCGTCCGAACGGTGTCGTCGGCGTGCTGATCGCACTGACGGTCCCGGGATGCCCCCTGAAGAACGAGATCGAACGTCGTGTTGCCGACGCCGCGACGGCGTTGGACGGCGTCGAGTCGATCGACCTCGAGTTCACCGTGATGAGCGACGAGGACCGCGAGAATCTGCGCCGCACGCTCCACGGTGATGCCGGAGCCAGCGCCGGCTCGAGCGAGGCCCATGGCCACGCCGAAGGGCGCGAGATCCCGTTCTCGAAGAACAC
>JASJHI010000318.1:0-19941 GCA_033791105.1 Acidimicrobiia bacterium
GCTCGATGTACGTGCCGTCGGCGATGTCCGGATCGGTCATCACCGTCGCAGGGTTGCTGTTGATCAGAACGACTCGGAAGCCGTCTTCACGCAACGCCTTGCAGGCCTGGGTTCCGGAGTAGTCGAACTCGCAGGCCTGACCGATGACGATCGGGCCGGACCCGATGATGAGGATCGACTGGAGATCGGTGCGCTTGGGCATCAGTGCCCTGCTCCTGCGGCGACGAGCTGCGCGAATTCATCGAACAGATAGTTCGAATCGTGGGGGCCCGGATTCGCCTCGGGATGGTGCTGGACGCTGAAGGCCTGTGCTCCGGACACGCGCATGCCTTCGCACACCCCGTCGTTGAGATTGACGTGCGTCATCGTCGCGCGGTCACCGAGGGTCCCCGCGTCGACGGCGAAGTTGTGGTTCTGACTCGTGATCTCGATGCGGCCGGTCGCGAGGTTCTTCACGGGATGGTTGCCACCGTGATGACCGAAGGGAAGCTTCACCGTTCCGGCGCCGATCGCCCGACCGAGCAGTTGGTGCCCGAGGCAGATTCCGAAGATCGGCACGTTCCCGAGCAGCCCGGCGATCGTGTCGACGGCGTAGGGCGTCATCGCCGGGTCGCCAGGCCCATTGGAGAGGAACACGCCCGCCGGTTCGCGCGCGAGTACGTCGGCGGCGGTGACTGTGGCGGGCAGCACGTCGACGTGGCCCAGCCGAGCCAGGTTGTGCGCGATGTTGCGCTTCATCCCGAAGTCGAGTGCGACGATGAGGTCACGGCTTGCGGTGTCGAGCGCATCGACCCGGTAGGCCTCAGGGGTCGTCACCTCGCGCACGAGATCGATGCCATCGGTGCCCGGTTCGGCCTCGGCGGCGGCGCGGAGGACGCCCTCCGATGCAGCGCCGAACGCCCCGGGCATCGCGCCTGACTCGCGGAGCACGCGGGTGAGCCGCCTCGTATCGATGCCGGAGATGCCAGGAACGCCGTGCTCGGCGAGCATCGGCTCGAGCCCACCCTCGGCGCGCTGGTTGCTGTGGCGCCGCGCAATCTCACGCACGATGATGCCGCGGCAGAACGTGCCCCGCGACTCGAAGTCGACAGCGTTGACGCCGTAGTTGCCGATGTGTGGTGTCGTGAACGTGATCATCTGCCCCGCGTAGCTGGGGTCGGAGATGACCTCCTGATAGCCGCTCAGGACCGTGTTGAACACCACTTCCCCGGTCGCCACGTCGGCCTCTGCGCCGAACAGTTCGCCCTCGAACACACTTCCGTCGGCGAGGACGAGCGATCCGTCCCTCGTCATCGCGCCGCCATCGATCGCATATTCATGCACCGTATCGGATGATCATTCACAATGTGTCCTCCATCGAGCGCGTTCGCCGTCATCGAAGCGCCCGCCCCGCCTCGACGACCAACTCCCCGTCGAGGAGCGTGTGCACCGGCCTGCCCACCAGGGGCACCCCGATGTAGGGGGTGTTACGGCTCTTGCTGGCCAACTGCGCCGGTATCACCTCCCATTCGACATGCGGGTCGAGCACGGTCAGATTGGCGGGCTCCCCGACGGCGACGGGGCGTCCATGTCGATCGTCGATTCCCGCGATCGCGGCGGGGCGCCACGAGAGCGCCGCCAGCACATCGGCGAGCGGCAGATCCAGGTGAGCGAGCGCGACGCCGAGCGCGGTCTCGAGACCGAGCATTCCGGGCGGTGCCTGATCGAGCGGGGCCTCCTTGGTCGCCGCAACGTGTGGCGCGTGATCCGTTGCGAGAGCGTCGATCGTGCCATCGGCCAGGCCGCCGCGGACAGCCTCGACATCGCGCATCGTGCGCAACGGGGGATTGACCTTGTACAACGTGCTGAAGGAGGTCAGCAACTCGTCGGTGAGGCTGATGTGGTGCGGGGTCGCCTCGGCGGTGACCGGCAGCCCGTCGGCCTTTGCGCGGCGAACAAGATCGACGCTGCCCTCCGTCGAGAGGTGGAGGAAATGCGCCGGCGCACCGGTGACGCGAACGAGTTCGATGTCGCGGTGGAGCATCAACTCCTCGGCGAGCGACGGCCAGCCGGGCAGGCCGAGCCGACTACAGCATGATCCTTCGTGCATCACCGCACCCTCGGTCAGGCGGGCAACCTCGCAGTGCTGGGCCAGTGTGATCGGGAGGTCCGCGGCGTATTCGAACGCACGTCGCATCAGCAGCGGATCCTGGACGCCGCTGCCGTCGTCGGTGAAAATCCGGACCCCGGCGTCCGCCAGCTCGGCGAATGGCGTGAGCTGTTCGCCGGCCCGGCCGACCGTGATCGACGCCGATGGCCGGACGTCGCACAACCCAGCAGCCTCGCCCTGCCGACGAACGAACTCGACGACACCCAGTGAATCCTGTGTCGGATCGGTGTTCGGCATCGCGATCACCGCTGTGTAGCCGCCGAGTGCCGCAGCGCGACTTCCGGTCTCGATCGTCTCGGCCTCCTCGTGGCCCGGCTCGCGGAGGTGGGTGTGCAGATCGACGAACCCCGAGGTGACGACCAGTCCGGTCGCGTCGATCACGCGCTCCTCGGAATCCGCGGCAGGAGCGATGTCGACGCCGACCTCGTTGACGACCCCGCCGATCACGCGGATGTCGGCGTTGCGTTCGCCGTCGCGGTCGATGATGCGACCGCCGGTGACGAGGATGCTCATGTCGTACTCCTCACACTCGTGTCGACGCCGCTGCCGAGGGCATCGAACAGGACCGCCATCCGTACCGCGATGCCGTTGGTCACCTGCTGGGTGATCACAGCTCCCGACAACTCGGACGGATCGACCGCGATCTCCACGCCACGGTTCAACGGGCCGGGGTGCATGACGAGCACGTGGTCGCCGAGGCGGGCCGCCCGTTCGGGGGTGAGGCCGTATCGCGCCGTGTACTCGCGCAGGCTCGGGACGAGCGCCTCGTGCATGCGCTCGCGCTGCATGCGCAGCAGGTAGAGCACGTCGATGTCGTCGATCACTGCGTCGAGTGATTCGGCCACCTCGAGGTCGACCAGCGGTGGCAACAGCGTGCGTGGCGCGACGAATGCAACGTCGGCCCCGAGCATCGTGAACACAGCGGCCGTGCTCCGCGCGACCCTGCTGTGCTTGACATCACCGACGATCGCCACCCGGAGACCGTCGAATCCACCATCACGGTGCAGCGCGGAGCGAACCGTGTAAGCGTCGAGCAGGGCCTGTGTGGGGTGCGCATTCCAACCGTCGCCGGCGTTCACGACGACGGCGTTGGTCCAATCGCCGATCTGCCACGGCACGCCGCTCGAGCCGTGCCGTAGAACGAACGCGTCGACACCCATCGCGGCGATGGTCTCGATCGTGTCGCGCAGACTCTCACCCTTGTTGAGGCTCGATTGCGCGACCACGAACGTCATCACATCTGCCGACAGTCGACGCGCGGCGGTCTCGAAGCTCAGCCGTGTCCGCGTCGAGTCCTCGAAGAACACGTTGCACACGGTCTTGGCGCGCAACGCCGGCACCTTTGGATTCTGCCGACGGTTGACCTCGGCCATGTGGTCGGCGAGATCGAGGAGACGCTCGACCCGCGCCCGACCCAGTTCATCGATCGAGAGCACCGATTTCGGGTTCACGAGATCGTCACCCCGTCGCGACCGACCGTGACTTCCTCGTCCGAGCTGGTCGGCAGGTTCTTGCCGACGTAGTCCGGGCGGATCGGGAGCTCCCGATGTCCCCGGTCGACGAGCACCGCGAGCTGTACGGCACTCGCGCGGCCATAATCTGCGAGCGCGTCGAGCGCGGCGCGCACGGTGCGTCCCGTGTAGAGCACGTCGTCGACGAGCACGACAGTGGCACCGTCGACGTCGAAGGTGAGGTCGCTCACCGCCCCCGGCGACACGGGGCGGATGCCGATGTCATCGCGGTAGAGCGAGGCATCGACCGAGCCGACCGGCACACCGCCGCCGTCCGCGGCCTCGATGCGGGTGATCTCCTCGGCGAGCGACTCGGCCAGCCAGACTCCCCCGCGCTGGATCCCGACGAGAACGACGCCGGCGAGGCCCCTGTTGCGCTCGATGATCTCGTGCGCCATTCGGGTCACGGCGCGGCGCACGTCGTCGGGTCCGAGGACCCGCTTGTCGTTCATGTTCGTCCTTCCGTCCGGGCCTCACGGGACCCGCTTCACGGTCAGCGGCAAGATAGCACCGGACGCCGCGCGCGTCAGGATCCGTCGAGCGGCTCGATGTCGGTTCCTCCCGGCGGGAGTTCCACACTGCGGTCCCGGCGGTACAACACCCAGTAGTCGTTCTCGGCAACGACGTCGAACGCAGCATCCACCGCCAGCCAATCGGTGGTGAGTACCTCGTCACGAGTGGTGGGCAGGACCACGTACTCGACGCGTTCGGCTCGCGCCCCGAGTCGGGTGCCGCCGAGCGAGTCGTCGGGACCGTACAGTTCGAGGCGGAACGGCGTCGGGAACTGATAGATCTCGGTGCGGTACGCGAGGTGCGGTGTGAGCCGGTAGTGGGCGGCCACCGGCACGTCACCGGGGATCTCTGCCATGATCTCGCGTGCGGCCACTGCGAGTTCGCCGTCGGGTGTGCCGTAATAGAGCGGCGTCCGGCCAAACGGGACCGGTGCCCACATGTAGGCGGTGACGAGCGCGGCCAGACCGAACACGGTCATCAGGATCCCACGGGCGGGCACGGCCACGTCGCGGGCGCGTCCGTCCGGATCGTCGACGCGGAGCCAGATCCGACTGCGTACCGCGCCGATCGCGTACACCGTTCCGAGCGACAGGGCCGGCACCGCGACGAGGCTGTAGTGGTACTCGATCTGGTACTGGTACCAGAACGTGCTGAGCACGTTGGTGAACAGCACCAGCGCACTGATCAACGCAACGCTGGGGGCCCGGAGAAAAAGCCAGGCGAACGGCGCCGTCATCTGCCAGAGGTACCACGGGCGCTGGTCCGAGCGGAGATGCTCGGCCAGCTCCGTCGGATTCGTGATGGCGGTGTCGATCACACCGCGCGGCCCGCCGAACGGGATCCGCCAGCCGTTGCGCGTGGGAACACCGATCAGATTGCGCATGACGAGAAACATCGCGACGAGCATGAAGGCCACGCTGCCGACGATCGTGAGCAACCCGATCCGCCGGTCCCGACGCACCGCGACCCAGACCCCGAGGGGCACGATCACGAGTGAGGCATCCTCCTTCACGAGGAGCGACAGCACGACGAAGACCGCATAGACGCGCCACTTCCGCTCGAGCGCCCCCCAGATCGCGAAGCCGACGAACACCCCGAGGAACGCATCGGGATGAAAATTCTCGAGGTTGGTCCAGCCGACGGCCGGGTGGACGAGGTAGGCGACACCCGCGATGAGGGCGAACCACTCCGATCCGAGTCGGCGGCGTCCGTAGAGGAAGACCGGGATCGCGCCGGCGCCGATCGCCGCCGCCTGGGCGAAGAACATCGTGCCCGCCGCTGGGAAGACCCAGTAGAACGGTACGAGAAACAGCAGCACGAACGACGAGTGGTCGCCGAACAGGTTGCGCCCCATCAACGTCACGAACGGTGCTTCGAACCGGGACAGCAGCCAGATTCCCTGGTCGTAGAGCGCTGAGTCGTAGGTCGACGTGCCGAGCCCGTGATGGAGGTCGAGCGTGCGCTTGGTGAAGTAGGCGACGTAGATGACGACCGCCACGACCATCAGCCATTGCGGCACGGTCATACGACGCGGCAGCATGAGCAACCGCTCGCCGCGTCGCGGCGTTCTCTCCAGTTCGGTCTGAGGCTCGAACTCCGGTACGTCGGCGGGCGCGTCGTCGCACACGTCGTCGACCAGATCGCTCACCTCCGACACGCCACCATTCTCGCGAGTCGTGACAGCGTCACGGTGGCACCGGCGTCAGGCGGGACGCAGCTCGCCGACGAGTGCATAGAGCACGCCGTACACGACGCGACCGCTGTCGTCGGTGGCGAACCGCTTGGCCAGCTCGACCGCCTCGTCGAGCACGACCGCGACCGGGACATCCGGGCGCTCAGCGAGCTCGAACGATGCGAGCCGCAGAACGTTGAGATCGAGAACCGGCATCCGCTCGAGCGTCCACCCCTTCGCCGTGGCGGCGATCGCCGCGTCGAGCCGATCTTGGTGGGTCTCGACACCGGTGACGAGCATCGTGGTGAGTTCGTCGGGCTCGAGTACCTGCAGAGCGAGCGCGTCGGTCGGGGCGATTCCCTTCGAGTGGGCCTCGTAGAGCAGGTACAGCGACCGCTCGCGTGCGTCGGAACGTTCGTCTGGTCGCGGGATCGAAGCCATGGTCCGGGAATCGTGTGCGCTCAGACCCGAGTGAGGTAGTCGCCGGTGCGGGTGTCGACCTTCACCCGATCGCCCGGCCCCACGAACAGCGGAACCTGCACGACCTTGCCGGTCTCGAGGGTGGCCGGCTTGCGGCCGCCCGAAACGCGATCGCCCTGCACTCCAGGCTCGGTGTCGGCGATCGCGAGCTCGACGGACGCGGCGATCTCGACACCGACGATCTCGCCCTGGTAGGTCGAGATCTGCGCGATCATCTGTTCGGTGAGGTAGTCGGCCGCGTTTCCGAGGGCGACGGGCGCAATGTTCATCTGGTCGTAGGTCGTCGTGTTCATGAACACGTAGTCGTCGCTGTCCTTGTAGAGGAACTGCATGTCCTGGCGGTCGACGATCGCCTGCTCGACCTTGATGCCGGCATTGAAGGTCTTGTCGATCACGGCCCCGGTGCGCACGTTGCGGATCTTGCTGCGCACGAAGGCGCCGCCCTTGCCCGGCTTGACGTGTTGGAACTCGATGACCTGGAACAGCCCGTTGTCGAGTTCGAGGGTGATCCCGTTCTTCAGGTCGTTGACGGAGATCTGCGGCATCGGTCGGTCCTCTCAGCTTTGCAGCCGGCGTTTGGGAGTGTGGGTGAGCGGGCGATGTCCGCAGTCGGTGACGACGACGAGGTCCTCGATGCGGAAACCGCCGAAGCCGCCACGATAGAGGCCCGGTTCGACGGTCACCACGTTGCCCTCGGCGATGGTGGCTTCACTCGTCGGCCCGAGGAACGGTGATTCGTGGATCTCGAGCCCCACACCGTGGCCCGTGCCGTGGATGAATCGGTCGGCGACACCCGCCGCCTCGAACACGGAGCGGCACGCATCGTCGACCTGCCGCGCCGTCGCTCCGGGCTCGACCGCCGCGAGACCCGCTGTCTGGGATGTGGCGACGAGTTCGTACAACTCGAGCTGTTCCGCCGACGCGGGGCCGACGACCTAGGAACGGGTCATGTCGGAGTGGTAGCCGTCGACGAGAGCGCCGACGTCGACGATGACGGTGTCGCCGGCCTGGAGAATTCGCCCGCCGACCTCGTGATGGGGTCGAGCGGCGTTCTCGGGACCGGACGCGACGATCGTGGCATAGCTCCGGTCGTCTGCGCCGTTCCTGCGCATCCGGTACTCGAGTTCGTTGCGGATCTCTGCCTCCGTCACCGGTGTTTCGACCGCGCCGAGGATCAAGGGTTCGACCTCGACCAGCGCGGCATCAGCCGCTGCGGCCGCCGCCTCGACGCGGGCGATTTCGGCAGGATCCTTGCGCTGCCGCAACCGCTTCACCGGGTGATCGTCGACCGCGACGAGCGGCAGATCGCTCGCCAGCGTGGTCCATGTCGCGTGGGCGACGCCGGCCGGGTCGAGCGCCACGCGGGCCGTCCCGGCCAACGAGGCGAGTAGGCGCTCGTGGAGCCGATCGCGGCTGGTTTCCGCGACCACCTCGGCGCCCGCTTGAGATGTCTCGGCACGAGCGCGATCGCCGTATCGACCGTCGGTTCCGACCACGAGAGCATCACCGCGCATGACAGCCCACCCGTGTGAGCCGCCGAACCCGGTCAACCAGCGGATGTCGATGAGATCGGTGACGAGCAGCGCGTCGGGCGCATCGCTCCCGGCCAGCCATTCGGCCACCGCGACGCGACGTCCAGCGTGATCGATCGTCGGCAAGTCGGGCACACGACGGACGGTAGCGGCGTGCCGGCGGCGCCACGCTGTCGACGGGATGCGATCAGGCCAGGAAGCGATCGAGGACCGACACGACCACGTCGCGGTCGGCGTCCGACACGACCTCCAGTCCGTCCCGGCCGTCGAGTACGAACGTCAGACCGTCGATCGCCTTCTTGTCCCGACCCATCAGGTCGAGCAGCTCGATCGGGTCGAGGCCACCCGGCGGTGCGGTCATCAAGTCGTACTCGCCCGCCACGACGCGGCGGTGGTCGGCGACCCGATCGGCGTCGATCCGGCCGAGTGCGGAAGCCAACTCGGCCGCGAAGACGAGCCCGACGGCAACCGCCTCGCCATGCGCGATGTCGTATTCGGTCGCGATCTCGAGGGCGTGGGCGAGCGTATGGCCGTAGTTGAGCAGCGCCCGGCCGCCGTCCTCGCGTTCGTCGTCCGCGACGACATCGACCTTGATCTCGATGCACCGCGCGATCCGCTCGTCGAGCGGCATCGCCAGCAGGTCATCGCCGCCAAGGAAGTGGTACTTGGCCATCTCACCGAGTCCGCAACGGGTCTCTCGCGGCGGCAACGTTGCCAGCGCGTCGAGGTCACAGACGACCCCGACCGGCTGATGGAACGCTCCGACCAGGTTCTTTCCCTCGGGCAGATTCACGCCGGTCTTGCCGCCGATCGCGGCATCGACCATGGCCAACAACGTTGTCGCGACATGGACGACGTTGATCCCGCGGTGCCAGGAAGCCGCTGCGAATCCGGCGACGTCGGTCACCATCCCACCGCCGACGCCCACGACCAGATCGTGGCGGGTGAGCCCGATGTCGGCGAATCCCCGCATCAGGGTCTCGATCGTCGAGAGCGTCTTGAAGGCCTCTCCTTGCCCGATGGTGAACGTGTGCACATCGAGTCCGGGGAGTTCGATGCGCGTCGGCACCGAGTCCTGCGTGATGACGGCGACACGGCGCGTGCCGGACGGAACCATCGAGGGCAGGCGGTCGATCGCGCCATCCCCGACGGCGACCTGGTACGAACGGTCCACCGATCCGGCGGGGAGCCGGACGGTCAGTTCGTGCATCGCAGCACCGCGTGCATTACATCGCTCGGCGAGCGGTGGTCGACGGACACGATCGCGTCGGCGACCTCCCGATAGAGCGCCTCGCGCTGCTCGAACATCTCCGTCAGTGTGCCTTCCGGATCGGCGTCGAGCAGTGGTCGATGCATGCCGTTGCGGACGCGCTCGAGCAGCACGTCGATCCCGGCCAGCAGCCACACGACGCGTGCGGCCTCGCCGGCGAGGAGTTCGCGGTTCTCCACGCTGAGCACCGCACCGCCGGCCGCTGCGATGACAGCGGGTTCGGGCCAAGCGAGGGCCGAACGCAACGCGGCCGCCTCGAGCGAGCGGAAGTGCGGCTCACCGTCGGCGTCCCAGATCTCGCGCACCGTGCGCCCGGTCGTCTGTTCGACCATCTCGTCGGAGTCGAGCAGTGGGCGCTCGAGGCGAGATGCCAGGGCTCGACCGACCGAGGATTTTCCGACCCCCATCATCCCGACGAGCACGATGTGCCGCTCCGCGCCGACGGTCACGTCAGGGTCGCCGCGAACGCCTCGGCGTTGCGGACGAACTCGTCGACCGAGTCGCCACCGAATTTCCGTTGCGCTTCGCCTGCGAGGACGAGCGCGACCATCGTCTCGGCGACGACCCCCATCGCGGGCACGGCGGTGACGTCGGTGCGCTCTTTGAAGGAAACGCCCGGCTCTTTGGTGGCCGTATCGACCGTTTCGAGTGTCGGCCGATTGAGCGTGGCGAGCGGCTTCATCGCGGCCCTGACCACCAGCAGCTCGCCGGTGGAGATGCCGCCCTCGGTGCCGCCCGCCAGCGTGCTACCTCGGCGGTACCGACCAGCATCGGCATCCCACGAGATCGGGTCGTGAGCCTCACTACCGCGCCGTCCGGCAACCTCGAAGCCGTCTCCTATCTCGACGCCCTTGACGGCCTGGATGCTCATGACCGCCTGCGCGAGCAGAGCATCGAGCTTGCGATCCCAGTGGACATGGCTGCCGAGTCCGACTGGTACGCCGAAGCCGAGCACCTCGACGACGCCGCCGAGCGAGTCGCCATCCTTCGCCGCTGCCTTGATCGCGTGGATCATCTCGCCGGCCGCGTCGATGTCGAAGCAGCGCACCTCGTTGCCGTCGACCCGCTCGAGCTGATCGGGGGTCGGTCGCGCGGCTCCCTGGGCGACCCGGGCGTCACCCATTTGAATGACGTGGGAGATGATCTCGACGCCCAGCGGCCGAAGCAGCGCCTTGGCGACGGCGCCGGCTGCGACCCGGGCCGCTGTTTCGCGGGCGCTGGCCCTTTCGAGAACATCACGCGCGTCGGTGAAGCCGTATTTCTGCATCCCGGCGAGGTCCGCGTGACCCGGACGGACCTGGGTGAGGGGTTCCTTCGTCTCACCTGGCGCAGGATCCATCTCCTCGTGCCAACGGTCGGTGCGGAACCACTCGGTGTTCTTGATCTCGATCGCGAGGGGTGAACCCAGTGTGCGGCCGTGCCGCACACCGCCAAGGAGGGTGAGTTCATCGACCTCGAACCGCTGGCGAGGACCACGGCCGTATCCGAGTCGCCGCCGGGCCATCTCGGATTGGATCGACTCGACCGTGACATCCAACCCGGCCGGCAGGCCCTCGAGGATCACGACGAGCCCTTGCCCGTGCGACTCCCCGGCTGTGAGGTAGCGCAGCATCACGCCACGCTACCGCCGCCCTTCTCCCCCATTCTCGATCCGTTCCGGGCCCGCCCGCGCGCTCCCACCCGTTCTGTGTGCGGATCTTCCCGCTCAGCGGGACACTGACCACAGATTTCGGGTCAGGGGTCGGTGGCGGTCGCGGCGAGGTGGGCTGCGGCGGCGCTCCGCATGACCGCGGTGTCGGGGAGGACGCCGGTCCAGATCTGCTGCTGCAGGGCGGCTTGGTGGACGAGCATGCCGAGGCCGTCGATCGCGCGGGCTCCATGCCGGCGGGCTGCGGCCAGCCACGCTGTCTCGAGCGGGTGATACACCAGGTCGGCAGCGACCGTGTCCGCGCGCAAGAGGCCGGGATCGCACGGGAGATCGCTGACCGCGGCCGATCCGCGGGAAATGCCCATCCCCACGCTGGTGGCGTTGACGACAATGTCGGCCGCGGTGATGTCCCCCGCCCTTCCCACCGACGCCCGGGACGCCAGCGTCGCCGCCTCGTCGGCTTTCGCGGCGGTGCGATTGAGCACAACGATCGACGCGGCGCCGGCGCGCCCGAGCGAGTCGATCACCGCCCGCGCGGCCCCACCTGCCCCGATCACCACGCAATTGGCACCCGAGATCATGACGCCGTCGGCCTCGAGTGCACCGACGAATCCGGCACCGTCCGTGCTCGACCCCACCAGCTGCTCACCGTCCCAGCTCACCGTGTTGACCGCACCGAGCGCGCGGGCTGCATCGTCGAGCCGGTCGACCGCGACGGCGACGCCGTCCTTGTGCGGCATCGTGACCGAGAGGCCCCCGATCCCGAGCGTCCGCATTGCGGCGACCGCATCCGCGGCAGCACCGGGAGCGACGTCGAATGCGGCGTAAACCCAGTCGAGGCCCGCCGCGTCGAACGCGGCCCGATGAATCACGGGCGAGAGGCTGTGCGCCACCGGGTGCCCGATGACCGCTGCCAGCCGCATCATGGGAAACACATCATGCGACTCGGGTCACAGCGCGCCGGTCATCGGAGTCGGGTCACAGCAGCCCCGCGGCGCGCGCCCTGGCGACGTTGGCATCATGCTGATCGAACGTGGCCGCGAATGCGTGGGTACCTGCCTCGTCGGCAAGCACATAGAAGAAGTAGTAGCACTGCGACGGCTCGGGCAGGTCGACGCAGATCGGGTCGCCGGGCGGTGGATTGGGCGCCGGATTGAGTGCGGCCCGGATCGATGCGCGGCCTGGGTTCGCGATCGGTGTCGGTGGGAGTCCGGAATGCATGTACGTGTTGTAGGGCGTGTCGATCTGACGAAGTTCGGAGAACGGGGTGTCGGGGTCGATCCCGGCGAGGTCACGCCCGTAGAGCACCGAGGCGTCGACCTGCAGTGGCATATCGACGAACAGCCGATTGTGGATGACGCGCGAGATCTTCGCTCGGTCCTCGGGGACTTTCGCCTCGCGCTCGATGATCGAGGCGATGATCAGCATCTCGTACGGTGTCCGCCCGAAGTTCGACGCGCGCACCTCGATGTCCTCCTGGTTGCCGACGCGCTCCATCAGCGAGATCATGCGCTCGACCACCTGCTCCTCGCTCTCCGCGTTGGAGACCTGATAGGTATCCGGGAAGAGCATCCCTTCGAGCGTCGCGATGCCCGGCGGTCTCCACGCGGTACGCACGGCCGGATCGTTCGCCGCGGCGATGAAGTCATCCTCGTTCATGCGTTCGACCGTCGAACCGAGGCGGCGCCCCATCCGTTCGATCGTGAAACCCTCCGGGAACGTCACCGTTGTGTAGGTCTCGCCGGGCGGCGTGCGAAGCCGTCCGAGCACGTTGCCCATGTGATCGTCCGGACGGAGCTGATAGAAGCCCGGGACGATCTCGATACCCCCGTTGCGCTCGACATACCAGCGGAACACGCCGGCGTCCGAGACGAGACCCTCGTCCTCGAGCCGCTGTGACATCGAGTCGAGGTCGTCGGTCTCGGCCACAGTGAAGTTCTGCACGTCCCCCGCCACTCCCTCAGGGTTGATCCTGCCCAGATACCACCAGCCGACTGCACCGGCAACAAGGATCGTCGCCAGGATCAGGACCATCAGTGTGTAGACAACCCATTTCAGCGGACGCGTCTGCCGACGGAGGCGCTCGACCGCGCCGGTCTCACCGGTCGCGTCCCACGGGTCGGTCGGCCACTCGATCGCCGGCCGATCGTCGGGATCGACCTCGGCCTCCGGAAGGAGCGGATCGAGCTGGGTCACAGCGATTCTCCCGGAACATGGTCCGGCCAGGTACCGCGGCGGTGATCGAGCCAGGCCTGCAGCATCACGGCGGCGGCAACCTTGTCGACAACCGCGCGTCGTTGGCGCGCGTCAAGACCCGCCTCGAGCAAGCCTCGCTCGGCGGTCACGGTGGTGAAGCGCTCGTCGTACATCTCGACCGGCACGCCGACAACGGTAGCGAGCTGATCCGCTTCGGTCGTGGCAGCCCTCGCGGCTTTGCCGATGCTGCCATCGAGCGACAGTGGGAGTCCGACGACGATCACCTCGGCCTCCTCCTCGCGAGCGAGGCGGGCGATCTCGTTGTGGTCATGGCGTCGCGACTTGGAGCGATGCACGGTCGTGAGCGCCGAACCGATCGTGCCCGACAGATCACTCACGGCAATGCCGATGCGCTTCGATCCCAGGTCGACGCCGAGCGCCCGAACGCCCGGGATTCGGCCCCGACCGGCGTCTCCGGTCACGCCCGCCGACCGACCGCCTCGTCAGCGATGTCGAGCGCCTCGGGAATGCCCTCGACGTTCTTGCCGCCGGCCGTGGCGATGTCGCCCTTGCCCCCACCTCCGCCGCCGACCGCGCGTGCTGCGTCCGCGAGGAGCGCCGATGCGGGCTCGCCACCCGGCACGACGGCTGCGACGAGAGCAACACCGCCCGACGGAGTCGCGCCGATCAGCACGACCGTCTCGACGTCGGGCTGCCCGCGCACAGCGATAGCCAGCTCGCGCAGGTCGCCCGGGGCCAGGCCATCGACGCGAACGACGACCGCTCCGTCGACGGCGTCCGCGGCGATCGAGCCGGCACGGCCCATCGCGACCTGACCGCGCAACGTCTTGATCTCGTCGTTCAGTTCCTTGATCTCATCGAGCTTGCGTTGCACGCCGCTGAGCATGTCGCCGACCTGCGCGCCGACGAGACGGGCGGTCTCGGCGATCAAAGCTTCGTCGTGCTGCAGCAGATGCACGGTGGCCTCCCCCGTGATCGCCTCGATGCGGCGCAGGTTCGACCCGATCGACGCCTCGCTCACCACCTTGACCGTGCCGATGTCACCGGTGGCTCGGACGTGTGTGCCGCCGCAGAGCTCAACCGACGCGCCCGCCTCGAGTACCCGCACGATGTCGCCGTACTTGTCGCCGAAGAAGGCGATTGCTCCGAGCGCCTCGGCCTCGTCCTTGGTCGTCTCGTACGCGCGCGTCGGATCGTTGGCGAGCGTCTCCGCGTTGACGATCGACTCGATCTCGGCGATCTGCTCGTCGCTCACGGACTCGTAATGCGAGAAATCGAAGCGCAGCCGATCGGGACCGACCATTGAGCCCGCTTGCTTGACGTGATCGCCGAGCACGGAGCGCAGCGCATGGTGGAGGAGGTGCGTCGCCGTGTGGTTCCGGCGAGTAGCGTCACGCCGCGCGACGTCGATCGCCGCTGTGGCCTCCTGCCCGACCGAGACGTGGCCATCGAGCACTCGCCCGAGGTGGCGGCGGAGGTTGGGCAGGGCAAAGGTGGTGTCGACTACCGCGACGGTTCCGGTCGCAGTCGAGATCGTGCCCGTGTCACCGATTTGTCCACCGGATTCGGCATAGAACGGGGTGCTGTCGAGGAACACCTCCACGAACTCATCCGCCACTCCGCCCTCTGGCCCCTCGACCGATTCGCGATCGCCCGCGCCCTGCGTGACCGGCACGATGGCAAGGATGCGTGAGCGCGCCGTCTCGTCGGAATAGCCGACGAAGTCGGTCGTGCCGAATTGCTCGAGGATTTCGCGGTACTCGTCCACGTTGCCGGCATCACCTGCACCCTTCTGCGCGGCCTTCGCGCGCTCGCGCTGCCTGGTCATCTCGGCCGTGAAACCGTCGAGATCGACATCGACGTCGCGTTCGGCCGCGATTTCCTGGGTGAGTTCGAGCGGAAACCCATAGGTGTCGTGGAGCAGGAACGCCGTCGGTCCCGACAAGGACGAACCCGTGTCAGCATCATCCGAGCCGACGGCACTCAACTCCGTGTCGAGGATCGAAAGACCGTTCTTGAGTGTGTTGCGGAAGCGCTCTTCCTCGCGGGCGAGCACGCTCGTGATGAAATCGGCGTTGCGGTGCACATCGGGATACGCGTTGCCCATCACGTCGATGGCCACCTCGCTGAGCCGTGGCATCACGAGATCGGACGTGCCGAGCATGAACGCGAAACGGACCGCACGGCGGATGATGCGGCGCAGCACGTAGCCGCGGGCCTCGTTCGACGGAAAGACTCCATCGTTGACAAGCATCGTGGAACTGCGCGCGTGCTCGGCGAGCACGCGCATCGCGAAGCTGTCACGGTCGTCGTAGTCGCCGACGATGTACGACCGTCCGGTGAGCGAGCACGCCTCGTCGAGCAGCGGCTGCATGAGATCGGTTTCCCACACCGAGTCGACGCCCTGCATGAGGGCAAGCACGCGCTCGAGACCGGCGCCCGTGTCGATCGAGGGCTGTGGCAGCGGCACCCGCGTGCCGTCGGGAGCCTGGTCGAACTGCATGAACACGAGATTCCAGAACTCCATGAAGCGGTCGCCGGCGGGATCGCCGAGCGGCCCACCGGCGGGCCCGAAGTCGGGACCGCGATCGATGTGGATCTCGCTACACGGTCCGCACGGACCGGTGTCGCCCATCTGCCAATAGTTGTCCTTGTCGCCGAGTCGTTGAATGCGCTCCATCGGCACGCCTACCTCTTCGTGCCACAGCGCCTCGGCCTCGTCGTCGGACGTGTGCACCGTGATCCACAGGCGGTCGCCATCGAGGCCCCACCCGCCGCTCTCACGATCGGCGGTGACGAGTTCCCAGCTCCATGGGATGATCGCCTCCTTGAAGTAGTCGCCGAAGCTGAAGTTGCCCAACATCTCGAAGAACACGAGGTGACGCTTCGTGCGTCCGACATCGTCGAGATCGTTGTGTTTGCCACCGGCCCGGGCGCACTTCTGCGAGCTGACCGCACGCTTGAACGGGGGCTGCTCGTCGCCGACGAAGTACGACTTGAACGGCACCATCCCGGCAACGTTGAAGAGCACCGTGGGGTCGTGAGGGATCAAACTCGACGACGGAACGATCGTGTGGCCCCGCGCGGCGAAGAAGTTGCGGAACGAGTCGCGCAGCTCGTCGGCGGACATGACACTCGCCCCAGGCGAGGTCGGGGTCACGGGTGTGGTCGTCATAGCGCCGCTGAGCCTAGCGACGCCGCGGCGACGGGATCAGCTAACTTGCGCCGCCGTGGACGAGCCCGAGGACCTGCACGAGTGGATCAGCTTCGACGACCCGGACGAGCATCGAACCTGGGTCTTCGACGCGACGTTCCTCCGGTCCGACTTCATGTGCATCTACGGGTGCGGGTGCAAGGGCATCCTCGACGAACCGTCGGTCGAGCCGATGCAAGGGTGCTGCAGCTTCGGCGCGCACTTCATCGATCGTGCCGACGCTGACAACGTGGCGCGACGGTTCGAACAGATCGAACCCGAGCACATGCAATTCCATGCCAAGGCCCTGAAGAAGGGACCGATCCGCTACGGCGATCCCGACGACGAAAGTCCCACGCACGTAGCTCGGGGCGACGACGATCATGCCGACGCGGAACCACCGCTCGTCACCAGACTCGTCAAGGACGCGTGCATCTTCCTCAATCGCCCGGGCTTCGAGGGTGGTGTCGGGTGTGCACTGCACATCGCGGCCGTCGCCGCAGGCGAACGACCACTCGACTGGAAGCCGCAGGTCTGCTGGCAGGTGCCGCTCCGACTGGAACACTCGACGGACGAGTCGGGCCACGTCACGTCACGCCTGCGCGAGTGGAAGCGGCGCGACTGGGGCGCCGGTGGGGCCGACTTCGGCTGGTGGTGCACGGAGGAGCCCGAGGCGTTCGTCGGGCGCGATCCGCTCTACGTCTCGGCGCGCGACGACATCGTCGAGATGGTCGGTGAGCCCAACTATGAGCGCCTCGTGCGGCTCCTCGCGCGGCCGGATTGGGTGCCGCTGCCCCACCCGGTGGTGCGACGGCACCGAACGGGGTGCTAGCTCAGTCGTCGGCGGGTTCGTCGTCGTCGTCGAACGTGACGCCGTACTTTTCCGCGAGCGCGGCGTACTCATCGTCGTCCTCGGACTCATCTTCGTCCGTGCGCTCTCCGAAACCGAGGTCGAATGCACCCGGGCCGGATTGCTTCAGTTTTCTCGCCTCTTCAAAGCGGCGATGACGACCCTTCTTCAAGACAGGGCTCCCACACTCGAAAAGCTGACAGTGTTGGCACTGTACCTGCACTTCCGAGCAAATCTGTGAATGGGTGAGATGAACCGCACGCTGGCGATCGCCAATCAGAAGGGAGGGGTCGGCAAGACCACGGTCGTCCTGGGTCTCGCCTCAGCTGCCGATGCCGCAGGAGATCGCGTCCTCGTCGTCGACCTCGACCCACAAGCATCGAGTACCTGGGTGCTCGGGATCGACCCCGACCCGGCTGCCGCCGGCGCCGCCGACGCGCTGGCCAAACGGCCGATCGCAGATGCAATCAAACGATCGACGTGGGGCGACCGGGTCGATGTACTTCCCGCCAGCAGCGCCCTCCAACAGTACGAGGGCGGCAAGCCGCGTCGCCTGCGGCGCGCACTCCGTGCGCTCACGGCGACCAGCGCTGGGAATCAGACGCACCGCTACGACGCGATCCTGCTCGACTGCCCGCCTTCGAATGCGGGCCTCACGACCAGCGCCCTCGTCGCCGCGCAGTACACGCTCGTCGTCGTCGAGCCGTCCTCGCTCGGGCTGCGCGGCATCGGTGCGCTCGCTGACACGATCGACGGTGTCTGGGACCACCTGAACCCCGACCTCGAGTTGTCCGGCGTGATCCTCAATCGCGTTCCCGCCGTTTCCCGGGAGGCCGAGCTGAGGATCGAGGAACTGGCGCTGATCGTCGGACGCTCGACCATCTGGGAGCCGCACATCCCGCAGCGCGTCATTCTCAACCGCGCTGTCGGTGAGCGTCGCCCCGTGCACTCGTACGGCGCGCGCAGTGCCGAATCAAGTGCGGTGTTCGACGCGCTCTGGCAGCGCGTGCTCGCAACGGTTGGGGGCTGACAGATGCTCAGGTGCCGACGGGAACGAGCTCGAGTCGTCCTTCGCCATCGAAGGTGAGCGCGCGCCGGCCGGCCACCAGATCGCGAATACCGTCGCCGAGCATTGCCCCTCGCCACCCGGTCGCAAGGCGGGCGTCGTCGTCACCGCGCAGGAGCGACACGATGTCGGCGCGTGTGGCGAGCAGCGCCGTGTCGATTCGTTCGTCGCGGGCGAGTTGGCCGACCCATGCGGTGATCAGCGCCACGGCAGGGCGCAGATTGCGATCGAGATCATCGTTCGATTTCGGCGCGTCCGGCGGGGTCGCGGCCTTCCCCTCTGCGACTGCAGCGAGGATCTCCTCCGCGATGCCGCCACGCGAGTGGCGATCGTCGATACCCCTCGACTGCGAGAGCTCCCGCAAGGTGGCCGGCGCGCGCTGTGACACACCGAGGATGGCGAGATCGGGCAACACTTGCCGGACGGGAATGTCGGTCCGCATCGCGCGCCGTTCACGCCACCCCGCGACCGATCGCGCGACCGCGCGCGCCGTGGGCCGGAGCGACCTGGTGTCCTTGAGACGGAGCCACGCATCGTCCGGGTTCGACCCACTGACCGGTTTGCTCTGCAGCTCCCCGATCGCGGCCTCTGCCCACTCGAGTCGGCCGCGCTGCTCGAGCTGATCGCGCAGTCGGCTCTCGACCTCGAGCAGGTACTCGACATCGATGGCCGCATACTGACACTGCGCCTCCGAGAGCGGGCGCCGGAGCCAATCGGTCAGCCGGTCGCCCTTTGCCGGTGTCACGCCGATCTCACCCTGGAGCAGCGAGACCAATGACGGAGTGCCGTATCCGGTGAACCCGGCCGCCAACTGAGTGTCGAAGATGCGACGCGGCACGGTGCCACAGGCATGCGTGAGCACGTCGAGGTCCTGCTGGGCCGCGTGGATGACGCAGAGCGCATCGGACGAGAACACCTGCTCGAAGACGGTGACGTCGACGCTGAGCGGGTCGATCAATGCGAGCTGCTGACCCTGCTCGCCGGCCCACGCAACCTGGATCAGCGCGAGCTTCGGGTAATACGTGCGCTCGCGATGAAATTCGGTGTCGAGCGCGTAGCGCGCTTGGCCGGCGAGTAGTGCGACGACACTGTCGAGATCGTCCTGTTCGTCGATCCACCGGTACTCGATCGGTGCCGGCCCCTGTCGCCGGTCAGCCACCGGTGACCACGTCGTATCCGGCGGCCGACCACGCGGTCATTCCACCCGTGACGTTCACCACGTCGTACCCGAGCCCTGCCGCGTACTCACATGCCCGTCCGCTACGGCCACCAGAGTGACAAACGAGGTAGATCGTGGCGCCGTCGAGTCGATCGACGCGGTCGGGCAACTCAGCGAGGGGGATGTGCTCCGCATGACCGATGTGCCCGCCGGCCCACTCGTCGGGCTCGCGGACATCGACGACGCGCGCGAGCACTCCGAGCTTGTTGACATCGTGCACGCTGATCTCGGACATCACCATCGGACCGAGGCTACCGACAGGATTCACGGGCCCGGATCGTCGACGACGTCGCCCCCGAGATCCGCAGGTGAGTTGACGTTGCGCAATGCAGCCGGCTCGACCGGCACCTCTTCGACCCGCAGCAGACCGAGCACGCGGTGCAGCGCGCGTTCACCGCGGCCGAACGCGGCGTCGAGCGACGGGTACGCGGAGGGATTCCAGAGCGCCAGCGCCGGCTCGAGGCGATCCGAGCGGGCGACGACCGCATCTGCGTGCACAGCAGACGCGGCCCGTTCGACGATCATGCGCACCACCGCCGGCGACAGCGCCGGAACGTCACATGGGGCCACGAAGACGGGACGGGCCGTCCCGGGACGGCCCGTCCCGTCTTCGTGGCCCCA